>NZ_FNOE01000021.1 GCF_900106555.1 Nitrosomonas oligotropha
CTTCCCGATAAAACCCAGCATAGTGCAGCTTGCTTTCTCACAAGCACTGTTGCTCAATGTCCTTACCAGATCGACTATGCTTATTCTGACAACGGTAAAGAATTTAAAGGAACTGACAGCCACGCTTTCGTCAAAGCTTGCAGGCAGCACGGTATCGGTCAGAAGTTTACCCGCATCAATCGTCCGCAAACCAACGGTAAAGCTGAGCGGGTTATCCGCACCCTGATGGATATGTGGCACAGCAAGATTCACTTTAAAGACTGCGCCGATCGGCACATTCAGCTTCTCCGTTTCATTAATTTCTACAATACCGTTAAGCCTCATAAGAGTTTGAATAATGCCACCCCTTATGAAATACTCAACGCTTATTTCAATCAACCTATCTGTAAACAACTCTGAGATTTCTTACACATAAGTGTGATAGATCACCTGCCTGTCGGTCTCGGTATTCGCGCCGGTTTCTTCGGTGCTGATGTCGCGGGTTTGCGGGTTGTACGACGTCACTGCCGCGCATTTTCCTTTCAACTCGGTGGCCTGGAACAGCTCATAATACCGGCACGCTTCATAAATGCTCGACGCCACCAGAATGGCATTGCCCATGTCACTGTCCAAGCGCGGCTTGACGCTGAAATCCCCGGCGATATCGGTGACCACCTTGTCCATGCGTGATTTGGAGCTGAGCACGTTTTGCATCGTGCCCCATTTCTTTTTCAGTTCGGCTCGCTGGAAATCGTTCAACTCCCGAGTCCTGGCGGCAAACCGCTCATCGACTCTATGCTGCGAACTCAGCCGCTGGTCGATGTCGCGCGCTTCATACACCAGATCGAGCACCACGCCGTCCTGCACCGCTTCGTTGAATTTGTAGGTATGAATGTACTTGCCGAACACTTCCAGGCTGGTGGCTTTGTCTTTCTTCAGCAGCGGCGTGCCGGTAAAGCCGATGAACACCGCGCCGGGCAGCAATGCCTTCATCGTTTTGTGTAGTTTGCCGCTTTGCGTGCGGTGGCACTCGTCGACGAAAATGAACAATTCGCCCACGGCATGGCAGGGCTGGCTTTGCAGTTGCTCGATGAACGCGTCGAAATTATCGACGTTGCGCTTGCCGAACTTGTGCGCCAATGAACACAGCAAGCGCGGCGCGGCTTGCCCCAATTGCGCCATCAAATCGCGCCCGCTGCCGGTGCGGTAAATCGTTTCCCCGGCATCCCTGAACACGCGCTCGATCTGTTTATCCAGCTCATCGCGGTCGGTGACGATGGCGATGCGCGCGTGCGGATTGTTTTCCAGTATCCACTTGGCCAGCAGCACCATCACGATGCTTTTGCCGCTGCCCTGCGTGTGCCAGATAATGCCGCCTTCCTTGCGGCGCACATGCGCCTGCGCGGCCTTGATGCCGAAATACTGATGCACCCTTGGCAATTTCTTGTCGCCGCCGTCGAACAGCACAAAGTCGTGCATCAATTCGATCAGCCGTGACGGCTGGCACATTTTGGCGAGGTATTTGTCCAGCTTGTAGCTGCTGTTGTCCGCTTCGTCTTCCTTCCATTGCAAGAAAAACTTCTCCGGCGTGCCGATGGCATCGTATTGCAAGCCTTCCGAATCGTTGCCAGCAAATACGAACTGGATGGTGCTGAAAAATGCGCCGATGAATTCCGCCTTCTGGTTCACCAAGCTTTGGCGGATGCCATCGCCAATCGATACCCGGCTGTTTTTCAGTTCCAGCACGCCGATGGCAATGCCGTTGACATACAGCACGATGTCCGGGCGTTTTTCCTTTTCGCCAAACACGGTGACTTCTTCGGCGATATAAAAACGGTTCTGTTCGGGATGTTGCCAGTCGATCAGGTAGACGGTATCAGTAGGTAATCCGGCTTCCGTTTTGGTTTGTACGCCGTAGCGCAGCAGTTGATAAACCGCCTTGTTGTTGTGGTACAAATCCTGGCCGTGGTGATTGGCCGCGCTCTGCAATTTATCCAGCGCCTTGCTGATTTGATCGCGGTCGTAACCGCGCGCTGACAGGTATTCTGTGAGTTGCGGCGCTTCAATGTTGCTGTTGTCCGGCTTAGCTTCGAGATTGCCGAGATAGCGGTAGCCCAATTGCTCACAGAACAATGCCACCACGCGGTTTTGCGTAGCGCGTTCGGGCTTGGTGACAGCACCGCTACCGGACGGATCGGCGGTCACGCAACCGCTCCGGCGTTGCTGCCCGGTTGTGCCAGCCGGATGCGGCCGGTCAGCAGGTTTTGCATCATGCCTTGCTTGATGTGCCGGTATTTGGCGAGCTTGGCTTCGAGTGTGGCGATTTCGGTGTCCATATCGGAGAGGGTGGTGGCGATGCGGGCTTGTTCATCAACATCAGGGCAATAGAATTCTATTGATTTTAAAATATTGCCGCTTAGATTTGGTTGACCTCCTTGCGTGTACGTGGCAATTATCCAATCTTTCAAATACGTCAACATATAAAATAGAAAAACGCTTTTTAAACTTTCATCAGGAATAATTGCTAGTACTGCTTGATTAATTGCTGCATTAATTTTTGAAATTGCTACCACACCTGAAGTTGCGCCATATAGAGCAATCAGTAAAGTATCTCGAGTTATAGTCTTAGCGGAAGAATTAGTTAATCCCATTTTTGTAATCCTGCCTTTTACCTCTGTGATTATTCCTTTATTTAAGTCTCCCGAAGTTATCCATTGAATATCGCCTCCATAATAAGCAGTTACTGATGTATTGGGTGTTCCTCCTGAGTACATCTCACAACTTTCACCCAACTTTTTCACCACCCATCCCTCCTTCAATCGCCCATTTTCATAAGGGTTGAGTAGAGTTTGCATGGCGCCTTGTTTGATCTGGCGTTTTTTGGTGATGAGACGAATGAGGGATTGAATCAGGGCATCGGCATCGCCGAGGGTGTTGGCGATGGCGGTTTGTTCCTCTGTATTGGGAGGTAGAGGAATGAATACTTTTTTCAAGTGAGCTGGACCAAAATTTGGCTGTGCGCCGCCTGTTATAAGCAAATCAATTTGTTCTTTAAGATATTTTGACTTCAAGTAGATTTGCATAAACCCAGAAGTGATTCCGGGTAACGCTTTGAATCTTATGACACTGGTATTCATTAACAGAGGTAAATCACATTTTCTTACCAATGATGTCTTACAATATGAATTTCCCGAGCTTGCCATAACAAAATCATTTTCATCTATTAAAAAATGCTTGTAAGTTCTTTCAAACTCTTCTTTCGATATATATCTATCGGTTTTATCCAAATCAAGAAAACCAGTATCCTGTAAGTTTGTAACATTTATTACCTTTAACCCCTTTTGAGTAAATTGCCATTTACGTAACCCTGGCCCTTCCTGGTACCAAATTACTTGTGGTAGTTCTGTTAATTGCCAATCTTCCGGAATCACCCCCACCTCAGTCAGCTTGTACCCCGGCTTCAATTCCATGCAAACCCCATCTTTTCCAGGTGCGCATTGACGGCTTGTTCCAGTTCCACCACTTGCTGGTTTTGCTGCGGTAATGGTGTTTCGTAGCGTTCGGCGAGTTCCTTGATGCGTTGCGCCAGTCGCTGGCTGATGCGATCCATCTCGGTATGAATGTCCCGGCCGATGGCGGCGATCCATTTGTCGTCGACCACCAGTTGCTTGATCTGGTCTTGGATGAGTGTGGGATAAAACGCCAGCAGCTCGGCATCCAGCGCGATTTCGGCGTTGGCGATGGCTCTTTTGCTGGTCGCTTCTTGTTCCAGCAGGTGCAGGTATTGCTTGAGGATGGCCGCTTCATCGCTCGAATCCGGGTCGTTTTTGATTTCCTTCAGGCGCGCGGTGATATTGGCTTTGTTGATCTTTTCGAGTGCAGCCAATGCGCCCCCCTCGTCGGCGTTACCGCCGTGTTCTTCTTCCATCTCGGCCAAGCGGTTTTGCACGGTTTCCAGTTCAATATTGAGCTGGTCGATTGCCTGTTGCTGCGCGGCGAAGTAGCGGTCAATGACCAGTGCTTTCGGAATCAGGTCGCACGCCCAGCCTTTGTCGATGGTTTTGCTGACTTGGCCGTCCTTGGTTTTCTTTTCTTCGACGATGCGGTAGGTGGCCGCCTGCCAGCCATCCGCAGCGATCAGGTAGCAATCGTCCTGCATCACGTCGAACCAGTAATTCATCAGGTGCTGGTAGACGTCGTACCGGTCAATCAGCGCGCGGCCCTGGTAGGTGGCGAGCAAGGCTTCGCTGATCGAGTGGATGATTTCCTTCGGATGAAAGCCGGGTTGCAGCGCCTTCAAGAGGGCGGTGGTGGCGTTTTCCCACTGACCGAACACGCGGTTCATATCGGCCATGTAACCGGCAAACTCGGCGTGCTGGAAAATGGTTGGCTTGATGGCGTCCTTGCCGACCTTCAAGCTCAGGTAATCCGAGCTGCGTTTGGCATGCGC
This sequence comes from Nitrosomonas oligotropha, assembly GCF_900106555.1. Taxonomy (GTDB): domain Bacteria; phylum Pseudomonadota; class Gammaproteobacteria; order Burkholderiales; family Nitrosomonadaceae; genus Nitrosomonas; species Nitrosomonas oligotropha_A. Next base: position 4,430 of record NZ_FNOE01000021.1, read on the forward strand.
AAATAATGCCGATTTTAGGGTAGGGCACACATCCCAGTATTCGTGCAATGCGTCGATGTCGGCTTTGGGGATATCGCCGAGCAGATGCGCTTCGATGTCTTGCAGGTCTTCCGATTCGGAACTGTCGATGTAGCGAGGGATGTTGAGGTTAAATTCGTTCTTTTCGATCTCGTAGAACGGCACGATGCGGCTGTAGCCAGCGATCTCGGTTTGTTTGTTGAACACGTCGACAATTTTGTGGATGTCCATTTCGCGCAGGCGGTTCTTGTTGCCGTCTTTCATGAAGCCCTTGCCGGCGTCGATCATGAAAATGCCTTTGCGGTTTTGCGCGTTTTCCTTGTCGATGACGATGATGCACGCCGGGATGCTGGTGCCATAAAACAGGTTGGCGGGCAGGCCGATGATGCCCTTGATCAGCCCCTTGCGGATGATGGCTTCGCGGATGGCCGCTTCGACATTGCCGCGGAACAGCACGCCGTGCGGCAGAATACACGCGCCTTTCCCGTGGCTTTTGAGCGAGCGGATGATGTGCAGCAGATAGGCGTAATCGCCGTTTTTATCCGGCGGAATGCCGAAGTCCTCGAAACGCCGGTACGGATCGTTGCCGGTATCGACGCCGTTGCCCCAGCGCTTGTCGCTGAACGGCGGATTGGCGACGACGTAATCGAAGGTTTTCAGGCTGCCTTGCTCATAGAGAAACAGCGGATTGGCCAGGGTATTGCCTTGCTTGATCTCCGCGCCGGGGTTGTCGTGCAGGATCATGTTCATGCGCGCCAGGCCGCTGGTAGCGGCGTCCTTTTCCTGACCGTACAGCGACACCTTGGTTTTGGCGGCATCGCTCACTTTTAGCAGTAACGAACCGGAGCCGCAGGTCGGATCATAAACCGTGGTCGACGCGGTGGTGGCGGCCTGATCGATACCGATGATGCGCGCCATGATGCGGCTGACTTCCGCTGGGGTGTAGAACTGCCCCTTGCTTTTGCCGCTTTCGGTGGCGAAATGACGCATCAGGTATTCGTAGGCATCGCCGAGAATGTCGTCGCCTTCGGCGCGGTTCTTGCTGAAATCGAGCGCCTTGTTTTCAAAGATGGCGATCAGATTGGTGAGCCGGTCGACCATGTCCTTGCCGCTGCCGAGTTTCTCCGGATCGTTGAAGTCCGGCATGCTGGAGAGCTTATTGGCATTGGCCAGCGGCGCGATGATTGTCTTGTTGATGTCGTCGCCGATGGTAGGTTTGCCTTTCAGCGTCACCATGTCCTTGAAACTTGCGCCGGGCGGGATGGTGATTGGCGCGAACGGCTGCCCCGCGTATTTGTCGCTGACGTACTTGATGAACAGCATCACCAGCACGTAGTCCTTGTACTGGCTGGCGTCCATGCCGCCACGCAATTCATCGCAGCTCGACCACAGGGAAGAATAAAGTTCGGATTTTTTGATGGCCATGCGTTTTTGTTATTTGAAATACAATAATTTACAGTGAGATTTTGTATGGAATTATATCATTTACTCGCATCTGCCGCCGCTGGCGGCACCGCCGCATCAAGCTATCCGCGTAATCTGTGCGAGTGATTACGTGATTCATCTGGGGGCAAACAACAAGATCAGGAAAAATCAGAAAAGCGGGTGGGCGGCACCGGAATAAAAATTGGGTTTTGGTCTTTTATGAATCGATATTTTGCATTTTGTTGATCTATATCAAGAAAATTGACCTTCGTGAACGGATTTCTTGATCTGAATCAATAAATCGAAGGCAGGTTTGCTTGAAAATGCAATCTCCACTAATTGTTAAACGACGGAGATAATCATGGAAATGTTAGACAGAGAAGATTCTATTACATTTAAAAAACTTGGTTACAATATGACTTTTATCGGCGCAGTGGCAGTAGCGTTGATTGTTATCTCAATATACTTCTCGTAGGCAATCAACGTAACGCTTGAATCCCTTCAATTTAAGTGTTTAGTGAACTACCTCGCCCCTTGGGGTGAGGTAAAATCCATACCATCGCTGCGATGAAGCGTGAAAACTCATCGTCGGCGATATCAATCCCAGTTCAATCCCAAGTAGAACCGTAAGATTACCAAGGTGCATTGAATGCCGCGCACCGGGTATTCTAAGCTTGATGCCAGCCTTTGCACGAGACTATTTGACAGCACTATACAAGGCATGTTTGAATATCGCTACGAATTTCAACGGGAGTGATTCAGACATGTCAAATCGTGGCGGAAAACGGGAAAATGCAGGCAGGCCGCGTGGCCAGGGTAAATTTGGCGAGCCGACGACAACGATGCGCATACCGGAAAGCCAGACAGCAACGATAAAAAGTTTCTTGGAAGCTTTCCAACGCAAAAGAGCGAATGGCGATCGGGATACCTCGGTTGTGAATATTGAAGAGAATGAGCTGCTCATTCCCGAGATCAGCGCGCAACCGACCTTGTTACCGCTTTTTGCCACCAAAGTGGCGGCGGGATTTCCGAGTCCGGCGGATGATCATGTCGAAAAACGCCTGGATGTCAGTGAGTTTCTGATTGATCATGCGGCATCGACATTCTTCGTAACGATCAAAGGGGATTCGATGATTGACGTGGGCTTGTTGCCGGATGATAAGGTGGTGGTGGATAGATCAAGAACGCCGGGGATGGGTGACATTGTGCTGGCAGTGGTGGATCGTGAATTCACCATCAAAATCCTGGATTATGGAGCGAACAAAATGCCAAGGCTTATGCCGGCTAATTCATCGGGTGCTTACAGACCCATTTATATTCGTCCGGATATGCAGTTTGAGATTTTCGGTGTCGTCATAGGATCGTTTCGACGCTTCAAATAAGTCTACTGCTGCCGGTTTTGGCTTCGCAGAAAGCAAATAACTTGATTGCGTTTCGGCTTGACGTCAACAGTAATAGATCTAAGGAAACGCTAAACATCCAGTACTTTTTAAACAAATAATTCGCTGTATGATCTGGATGTGTTTTTCATGATTCCTGTATCATGTGAAAAATAAACAACGAATTATTTTAAGTGAGTGAAATGCTACCGAAGCCGCAAATAAGCCGGAATGATCCTATCAACCTAATAATATTCAAAAGAGGAAAATGTGATGAATGAAAAAACAGTGAAAGAACAATTGCAAGCTGAGCTGACAAACTTGCAGTCATTAGTCGATGAAGTCAAGTTACAAATGCACCTTGGCGCGAAAGAGGCGCAGGATAATATTCGGCCATACCTCGAGGAGCTCGAGCTGGAGTTAAGCCAAGCGAAAAGAAAATGGGATCAGTTTGAAAACAGCTCAGAAGGCGCATGGGAAGACATTCAAACCGGACTCAGAAAATCCCTAAAATCTATGCAACAAGCTTTCGAAAAAGCAAAGAAACATTTTCCAGAGCAAGACAAAAAGTGATCTTTTTTTAAGGATTGATTGATTTAAGGATCAATCCATTCACTACGGAAATTCTGATGTGGTTAGTCTCTACGGGTTTAGTCCCCCTGTGGGGGCATACCAAAACCTCTAACGTCCAGCACAAAATCCCTGGCATCGTGCTGCGGGAGATTCGTAAGCAGCAACCGAAGGACCGCAACAAACAATGGGAAGCGAGGCCCAATGTAGAAATCAGCGTACAATTCCCGCTACCAAACCGAAGCCGGTCGAGATCCGCTAAAATCCCGCAAAATAAGATTTTAGTTTCGCCCTTCTAATCCGCATCGGTTCCGGTGCAAGCAACTACAGCTTTTTACAACATTATTCACTTCCATTGCTCAAGAAGCGCAATTTCCCAATGTCCATAGAAATCAAAGAAAAACCCAAGTTTGCTGTCGCGGCGGCGGTTCAATTGCCGAATGTCAGCGATATCGAGTTCGAGTCGTCGCTGGCCGAGTTGCGCGAACTTGCAAAGACACTGGGTTACACAGTCGTCAACACGTTCGTGCAAAAGCGCGCCAGCTTCGACACGACCGCGTACCTGGGCGTTGGCAAACGCGAGGAAATCCGCTGCTACGTGAACAACGATTCTGGATCGGATGAGCCTGAGGAAATAGCCATCCGTCCTGATGACCACGACATCAGCGCTCTCCTGGTCGATCACGAAATCTCACCGTCGCAGGCGCGTAACCTTGAAAACGAGGTCGGTTGCGAAGTGATGGACCGCACCATGGTCATTCTTGAAATTTTTCACCGCAATGCCCGCTCACGTGCGGCGCGTGCCCAGGTGGAAATCGCGCGTCTCGGTTATATGGCACCGCGCCTGCGCGAAGCCGCCAAACTTGCCGGACCGCAAGGGCGGCAACGCAGCGGTACCGGCGGGCGGGGCGCAGGCGAATCGCACACCGAATTGGACCGGCGCAAGATCCGAGACCGTATTGCCGAATTGCAACAGGAAATTGTCGCACTGGAAGCCGAACGCAAGATCCAGCGCGCGCGGCGGCAAGAGCGCCAGGGACTCGCCAGCGTCGCGCTGGTTGGTTATACCAATGCCGGTAAATCCACTTTGATGCGGGCGCTCACCGGCAGCGAGGTGTTGGTTGCCAACAAACTCTTCGCTACGCTCGATACCACGGTGCGGGCGCTCTACCCGGAAAGCGTGCCGCGCGTGCTCGTCAGCGATACGGTCGGCTTCATCAAAAACCTGCCGCACGGGTTGGTCGCTTCGTTCAAATCCACGCTGGACGAAGCGCTCGATGCATCCTTGCTGCTCCACGTCATCGATGCCAGCGACCCCGGATTTGAGCGCCAACTCGCGGTTACTCAACACGTGCTTGAAGAAATCGGCGCACATGACGTGCCGCGTATCCGCGTATTCAACAAGATCGACCATGTTGGCGATGCAATGGCGCAAGCCGAATGCGAAACTACCTTACGCGCCCGTTATCCGGACTGCGTCGTGATGAGCGCGCGCCGTGCCGATGATGTTGCGAGATTGCGCCAGAAAATCGTCGAGTTTTTTCAGCAGAATCTGGTTGAAGCCGAGCTTTTCCTGCCTTGGTCGGCGCAGCAGCTACGCGGCGCGATCTACACGAATTGCCAGGTACTGGCGGAGCATTCGGACAATGAAGGCACTTTTTTCCGGGTTCGCAGCGAATCCGCCACCATCGAGAGTCTGCGCGAGCAATTTAGCCGCGCATCATGAGTTCAGCATCTTCTGCAATCCCGTAACAGGAAAGCCATGGATTTTTATTGTCTGGCCGAGCCGCTTATTCGCTCAACTCACTTTCGCGTGCAATGCGCGCGAGATCCAGCAAATTATTGGCGCCAGTCTTTTGCATGATCTTGGATTTGTGGATTTCTACCGTGCGATAGCTGATGCCCAGATAAGAACCGATTTCTTTATTGGAATGTCCTTGCACCGCGAGGAGCATGACTTCCCGTTCACGCCGGGTGAGCTTTGTCAGGCATGTGGTTATTTCCCGGTTTTGCGTGGCGTCACTCAATCGTTTTTTGGCTTCGGTAAACGCAGCACGCACGCAAATTAAGAGTTTCTCCCGGATCACCGGTTTGGTCAGGAAATCGATCGCACCGCCTTTGATCGCCCTGACACTCATGGGAATGTCGCCATGCCCGGTAAGAAAAATGACCGGCAGCAAAATCTTGCGCCAAGCCAGTTCTTCCTGGAGCTGCAAACCGTCCATGCCGGGCATTTTCACGTCAATGATGACGCAGCCGAAAAAATTCGGCTGATAAGCATTCAGAAAAGTTTTTGCGTTCTCGAAGGATTGCACGTGCATGCCGGCCTGTTCGATCATCAGCGTAAGAGAATCGCGCACGGCTGCATCGTCATCTACGATAAAAACGGTGGGTTCCTGCATGATCATGGTCCAAAAGGGAGGGTGAAATGGAATTTTGCGCCTGTTTTTGCATCGGAATCAACCCAGAGTTGACCACCGTTGTCCTCGATCAACGCGCGGCTAATCGAGAGCCCCATGCCGATACCGGATGGCTTGGTGGTAAAAAAAGGCTCAAATATGCGCTTTGCTACCACTTGATCAAATCCAGGGCCGTTATCCTGCACGATCACAACCGCGACATCCTCATCATTGACAGTTTGCACCGTGGTGGTGATCGTCAGAATCGGGAAATCTATGTTGCGCATCGCTTCGATAGCATTTCTGAAGAGATTGACCAGGACTTTTTGTATCTGCGTGCGATTACACTGAACAGCGGGGAGATTCTGCTGCAAATGCAATATCGGATGAAATCTTCCGTAGCCGTCATTGTATACAATGCTCAGCGCGCCATGAATGACATCGGTCAGATTCGACCGTTCGGTCATCAATTCGCCTTTTTGCAGAAAAGCCAGCAGTTCGTGCAAGCTGCGTCCGGCCCGCTGGGCTTGTGCCACGCAACCTTCCAACGCGCGCTTTAAATTGTCCGCGCTGAAGCTGTCGTTTTGCAGTGCGTGCAGTACTACCTCGCTATAGGCGGAGATTGCCGCCAGCGGTTGATTGAGTTCATGCGCGATTGCGGAAGCCGTGCGTGCCGCCACTTGCTGCTTGAGAATGTTTTCGGTTTCATTACGGTGTACTTGCAGTTTTTTCTGGATATTTCTCTGCTCTGTAACGTCGCGGGTAACGCCTATCAAGCGGTGCGGGTACCCGGCTTCAAAATATACCCGGCCCCTTGCGGATATCCAGCGTTCAACGCCATTAATGGGATTGATAATGCGGTACTGCGCTTTGAATTCGCCATTGCTGTTGGGATCCATCGCTTTATCGATAGCCGCTTGCCGCGCCTCACGATCTTCCGGATGTATTGCGGCTACGAATTCTTCGTAACTGACGGTTTTCTCGGAATGCTTGCCCCAAAGCTTGCGCATCTGCCTGTCCCAATAAATGATATTGCGCTTGAAGTCGTAGTCAAAAATGCTCAAGCCGGCTGCTTGCTTGGCCAAACGCAGGCGTTCCTCGCTGGAACGTAGCGCATCTTCAGTATCGAGACGCCGGTTAGCGATCGTGAATAGGATAAGGATGAACAGTTGTTGTCCCGTTTTTATGGGGCTGAGACTGATATCCAGCAATATTTCTTTGCCATCGCGGTTTAATGCGATCAATTCATTGCCAACGCTCATGGAGCGCTTTACCGGCCGGTTCAAGAACAGCCGTTGATAGTAGCGGTACTGTTTGCGATAGCGGGGTGCGATCAGCATTTCGATGGCCAATCCTTTCATCTCATCCGCGCTGTAACCCAGCAGTTGTTGTGCTGTCGGATTGGCCAGGACGATATGTCCCGTGTTCTCAGTCAACAGCATCGCATCCGCCGCTGCATCGAACACTGTCCGGAAATTTAAGTTTTTCACTGCGCTATTCACATTGTTTTCCTGCTGTTGAATTCGAGTGCGTACCGCAGTAAAGCTTACGATAAAAACCTGTAATTTTCTATCAATTTATTGATATGTAAGGGGTTGCCCTTACGTGTCAGCACGAATATTGCCCCCTGTTTTTCTCTTGTAGGATTTGCCAGGTAGGAAATATGACGCGAGTTTGCCCACCATTTCGTTCCGTTTGCATTGCTTAAGTTTGCTGGTGGGCTTTTTTCAAGCGTGCGGATTGTTGGAGGCCTTAACCGCGTTCAGCGGCGCGTTGTTTTCACTACATGATATTAAAACCCTTTAACTGTTTGGAGAAACGAAATGAGTAGAAAAATAATAGCTTACGGACTTGTTCTGGCTACGCTATCCCTATTGCCTGGCCAAATATTCGCTGCCGGGCAGGTGCAGGCGAGTTGTAAAGAGAGTACGGTCAAAGCTAAAACAAGTGCCGATACGACACTCCCCGATGTAACACGTAGAGTCTCCCTCGTTTAATAATTATTCGTATAAGAGGAGTGTAACCATGTCTCTGTCTAGTCTTCTCGTACCGGCGATACTTTTTTTCGCGCTAGGTATGTTTGCTTGCCTCATCAAATCGGATCTGAAATTTCCGCCCGATATGCACAAGATGATCGTCATTTATTTGCTGATCGGTATCGGACTTCATGGCGGCAAAGCTCTTGCAGGATCTGATATGGGATCCGCGCTTCCCGCCGTATGGGCGGCGCTTGCATTTGGTTGCGGATTGCCCATTGTGGCTTATATTATTTTGCGGGCGCTGGGAAAAATCGATCCGCTCAATGCCGCAGCCATTTCCGCGCACTATGGTTCGGTGAGCGCAGGAACCTATATGACGGCAGTTGCGTTCCTGGGGGGCATCGGCGTGACGTATGAAGCCTATCCCGTGATCATGCTGGCGATCATGGAATCACCCGCGATCATGATCGGTTTGGTGCTGGCCGGCTATTCCCGGAAAATTTTGGGTGGAGCCACCAAAGCCGACAAAGGAATGTATAAACATCTGATCATCGAAGCTTTTACCAACGGTAGTATTCTGCTGCTGTTCGGTTCGATGGCGATCGGCTGGGTAGTTTCCGATCCTAGCTACAAGAAAATTGAACCATTCTTTGAACTCATCTTTATGGGGGCGCTGTGTATATTCCTGTGCGATATGGGGATGGAAGCCGGGAAAAGGCTATCGGAATTTAAAACCGTCGGTGTTTTTCTGGTCTGTTTCGGTATTGCGATGCCATTGATTGGTGCGGTATGCGGATTGTTCGTCGGTCACTTTCTCTTAGGATACTCAATCGGTGGTATCACGCTGGTAACCGTACTCGCAGCCAGTTGCTCCTATATCGCGGTACCGCCGGCTATGCGTCTTGCGATTCCGGAGGCGAATCCATCGTTTTATCTGACGCTGTCGCTCGGGGTGACTTTCCCATTCAACGTGGTGGTCGGTATTCCTATGTACTATGCGGCTGCCCAGTACTTGCACGAGACTTATTATCCGTGGTGATGGATATTTCCGCGGCTGGTTTGGTTACGCATGATTGAAAGCATATTGGGTATGGGGCAGCGATGCGATGATAAATCGCTGCCTTCCACGACGCGGAATGTTTCCATCAAAAAAAGTACCGGCTGGAATGTATCAGTGATTGAAATGACTCAGGATAGCCTCAGGAACTGATCTTAATGTGCTGAGCCTGAGTATAACGACATAAACAATTTTGGGAGAGAAATGATGGTGTTAAGACCAGATATTTTAGTGACGATGAAGCGCATCGAGATCGTCATTGACGAAAAGTCACTGGATGATATGCTGAGGCTGCTTCGGGATGCCGATGTGCGTGGCTACACAGTCATCAAGAAGGCGGGAGGGTTGGGTTCAACCGGTGAGCGCAACCCGGATGATTATGTGTTGGAAGAGCATAATGCGGTGATGGTTCTTGCCTGTGAAGAGGACCAAGCAGAGAAGGTCATCATGACGCTTCAACCGAAACTAAAAGATTTCGGCGGCATGTGCCTGATTTCCGATTGCCAATGGGTGATAGGGCCGGCAGCTTCATTTTAACCGGATCACTATCACCTCCTGCGCGGGTAGTCCTTGCGCACCAAACAGAATCCCGGTTGTGATCAGCCGGGATTCTTCATTCACGCATTCCAATCATGTCCTGTAATTTTAAAAAAACCGCGCAATTAATCGCTAAGGTGCAGTGTTGATCGGCTGCTGCACCTGGCCGAATGACAGATTTCAAACTGGCTAGCGCGCTTGTCCGCAACGTCTTTCGTATATTCGCACCGTGCTGGATGTTGATCTTCGTTTCATCGCTATCACGCCTGAGTACCCAACCCTAAAGCGTATAAGGGTTTGCGCTTAAGTGCTCGCACAGATTTTTCAACCTGTTGTTCTCACGTAGTATTCAAAACAGCTGAATAGATTAAATCGCCGTTTTACTCGAGAAAACTACTAGAGGAGGTATAACAACATGGCCTGGAAAAATGTTATGGTTACTTGTTGGATGGTTTTTTTCATTATTGGGTGTTTTTTATGGAGCCCGCACTTATTTGCGGTGGAAGCGGAAAAAGCGAAGGCAGGCAAGACAAAGAAACCATTCGCTGTCGTTCAAAACAAAACTGTGTCCGCCAATCTGTGTCCGCCAATGGGGCCAATGGTGCGCCTTGCAGCGTGCTGGAAACACACGGGCATACGCGCTTTGACTTCGATAATCTGACATTCGAAGTCGGCCGTTTCATGATGGACTTGGGTGAAGCCCGCCTGGTAGGAGAACACCGTTGGGGTACTTTATCACCTGCGTTTGATGGTTTGCACTTCATGATGGGCAATACGGATCAAAAATGGAGTCTGCGCGTATTTGGCGCCCGTCCGGTACAGCGTGACCCGATATCGCTGAATTGGAACACTCCCGAAACCTACTTCTCCGATGCTTACGTTACCAATCGCGATTTGCGCTGGGTTAACTTCGATCCGCAGTGGAGTTACATGAAACGGGTGAGCTTCGACTTTGGTTATAGCCATTTATTCAAGGGTGATTACTTCGATAAGGTTCCATTCAGCCCAGGCATGAAGGACACTAATTACGGTTACACCATGGTGACTTCTTCCTGAAGCAAATCGTCCATTCCGGATATTTTCACGTCAATGATGATACAACCGGAAAAATCCGCCCTGTAAGCATTCAGAAAGGTTTTTACATTCTCGAAGGATTGCACGGGAATACCGGCTTGTTCGATCATCAGTGTGAGGGAAGCGCGCCCGGCTGCATATCGTCATCTACGATAAGAACGGTGAGTTCCTGCATGATCATGCTACAAAGGGTAGAGTAAAATAAAATTTGGCGCCTGGTTTCGCGTCGAGATCAATCCAGAGCTGACCGCCGTTGGCTTCGATCAATGCACGGCTAATCGTAAGTCCCATGCCGATACCGGACGGCTTGGTGGTAAAAAAAGGCTCAAATATGCGCTTTGCCATAGTTTGATCAAGACCGGCCCCGCTATCTTTTACTATAACTAACGCAATGTTTTTTTCATTCAAAGTTTGCACTTTGGTGGTGATCGTTAAAATTGGTGCATCGACGGTTTGCATAGCTTCTACAGCATTCCTAAAGAGATTCACAAGAACTTTCTGCACTTGTGTGTGATTGCATTGAACAGCGGGAAGATCTTTTTCTAAATTCAGCTTCGAACGAAATCTTTCATATCCGTCGTTAGAAGCGATATCCAGCGCTTCACGTATTACATCATTCAAATCTAGCGATTCGGTTAACAACTCGCCTTTTTGTAAAAAAGCAATCAATTCGTGCAGGCTGCGGCCAGCGCGCTGCGTTTGTTCCACACAACCTTCCAGCGCTTTTTTTAGATTCTGCACATTAAGGTCATTGTTTTGTAATGTATGCAGTACTACTTCACTATACGCAGATATCGCGGTCAGTGGCTGGTTAAGTTCATGCGCAATAGCTGAAGCTGTATGTGCAGCCACTTGTTGTTTGAGAATTTTTTCTGCTTCGTCGCGCTGCATTCCCAGCTTTTTCTGGAGAATTTTCTGCTCTGTCACATCCCGGGCAACGCCCACCAGCCGATTTGCACAGCCAGCTTCAAAATACACCCGCCCCACTACGGAAATCCAACGTTCAGTCTTATCATCAGGATCAACGACGCGATACTCCGCTTTGTACTCACCGTGACTGGCAGGATCCATGGCATAATCAATTGCTGCTTGTCTATCCGCACGATCTTCAGGGTGTATCGCAGTTACAAATTCTTTGTAACTGATGATTCTACCGAAATGCCCGCCCCAAAATTTGCGCATCTGCCTATCCCAATAAACGATACCTCGTTTGAAGTCATAGTCAAAAATGCCAAAACCAGCTGCCTGCTTGGCCAATCGTAAACGCTCTTCGCTCGCTCGCAGCGCATCTTCAGCTTTCTGGTGTTGCCTGGAAGCTGTGAATGTGATTAAGACGTAAAGCTGCTGCTGAATTTCTAGCGGACTAAAACTTACATCCAGCAACATTTCCTGTCCACAACGGTTGAGTGCTATGAGTTCATTGCCAACGCCCATAGGAAGTTTGGCTGGTTTATTGAAAAAAAGCATTTGATAATACCGGTACTGCTTCCGGTAACGTGGAGCTATTAGCATTTCAATGGCCAAACCAACGAGTTCGTTTTCTTTAAAATCGAATAATTGTTGTGCGGCCGGGTTTGCTAACACGACATGACCAGCGTTCTCTGTCAACAGCATTGCATCCGCTATCGCATCAAACAATGTCCTGAAATTTAGGTTCTCTATTGTTTCGATCAAATTATGCATCAACTATGTAGTTCGGTTTCCTGGCACAGAAAAGATTACGTTAAAAACTGATTTTTCTCTATTAATTTCTAAAATATAAGGGGTAACCCTTGCGTGTTTGCACTTACGCGCTTATCCGTATATTGCTATCTTTTATACACAAGTAATATCCCTACCGAAATAAATTTTTTTGTACGCCAATTAAAACTAAATAGGAAGGGGAAAAGAATGACTTGGAAAAATACGCAACGCACCCTTTGGATGGTTTTTGCCATTATTGGGTCCTTATTAGGGAGTAGTAATTTATTTGCAGCGGAAGCGGACAAGACAAAGAAACCATCTGTTGTCGTTCAAAACAAAACCTTGCCGCCAAATGGAAAAAATGGCGCACCCTTCAGTGCGCTGGAATCACCGGGACATACGCGCTTCGACTTCGATAATCTGACCAAATTGATGGAGGATCACAAAACGCCGCTTGCCGCTATGGCGCCCGATTGGCTCAATGTGGCGATCGAACACCGTACTCGTTACGATGTATACGATCACGGTTTTACCAAGAGTATTCCGGGATTCAATGATCAGATTCATCAACGTACCCGGTTCTTGTTTGAAGTTAAGAATATCATCGATCCGCTGAAGTTTACGCTTGAGTTGACCGATATCCGCGCCCCGCTGGCTAACTTCGGGCAAGACCATAACCCGACTATGGCTGATCATTTTGACTTTACCCAGCTGCATCTCGGCCTGCACGACAAAAACTTTTTGGGTACGGGCTATGCGGCGAAATTCGAAGTCGGCCGTTTCATGATGGATCTGGGTGAAGCCCGTCTGGTAGGGGGACACCGTTGGGGTACCTTGTCGCCCGCGTTCGATGGTTTGCACTTTATGATGGGTAATACGGATGAAAAATGGAGTCTGCGCGTATTTGGCGCCCGGCCGGTGCAGCGGGTTACGACATCATTAAACTGGAACACCCCCGAAACCTACTTCTCCGGTGCTTACGTCACCAACCGCGATCTGCGCTGGGCTAACTTCGACGGTTATTTCTTGCAGTTGAACGAAAGCGATAATCTCAGGCAGCGGAATTTATCGACCACCGGTTTCAGGCTGTTCGCCAAGCCTGCGAAAGGCAATATGGATTATGAGATTGAATCCATGTATCAGTTCGGCGATACCCGGAATAAGAGCGTGTTCGCCCATCGTCATCACGGCGAGGTCGGGTATAGTTTCAATACGCCGATGCCGTTGCGGGCCCTTTATTTATTCGATTTTGCATCGGGAGATCGCGATCCGGATAAGAACTTTGACATTTTGTACGCAAAACGACGGGTCGAGTATGGTCCGACCGGTATGTTCGGGCCGTTTTTCCCGTCCAATCTGATGTCGCCTGTCGGTTTCCGCGCCACGCTCGTTCCCACACCCACCGTGCGCCTGATGATGTCGCACCGTGCATACTGGCTAGCGGATAAACGCGGCGCGTTTGTCGGCAGCGGCCTGCAAGATGCGACCGGTGGGGCCGGCGGTTTTCTGGGCCACATGCTCGATGTCAGTTTAGGCTGGGACCCGCAGTGGAGTTACATGAAGCGGATGAGCTTCGACTTTGGTTATAGTCATTTATTCAAGGGCGATTACTTTGATAAGGTTCCATTCAGTCCAGGCATGAAGGACACCAATTACGGTTACACCATGGTGACCTTCAAGTTTTAACGTTGCTTTACATAGTTATCCTGTTTTTGTATGACCCGGTTCCGGATGGGGCGAAATAAGGCGTGATGTTTTGTTATCACAACGAAGAAGATAAACGGTATGATCTAAATAGGAAGGGTGGTGAAGCAGTTTATCAGCGATCACCTGGTATTAGATTCTTACAGGTCTCTGAAACGAATGGATTACAAAATTTTACTGACGGTTTTTGCCACGGTGTTTATCGCGGAACTGGGTGACAAAACGCAATTGGCCACGATGTTGTTTGCCGCCGACAAAGAAGTCAGCAAACTGACGATATTTGTCGGCGCGTCGCTGGCGTTGATTGCGACTTCGGCGATCGGAGTGCTGGCAGGTAGTTTTATTTCCGGTTATATCAGCGAAAAACATTTGCACTATATCGCAGGAGCGGGGTTTATCCTGATCGGTGCGTGGACGCTGATCAAAGCCTAACGCAGCTCAAAGCCTACGCAGCTCTAAAAACCACTACGCTCGGTCATGACGTGTTGAGCTCAGTCTCAACATGTTCATTTACATTTGTAAACTGGGCTTTTTCGTCCGATTTCGCCTTGCCTGACCGTGAATGTTATTTGCTTTTCTTTAAACGCAAAGTCACGCAGAGACCGCTGTCTGGATTGTTCTCGATCGATAGTTCTCCACCGTACACCTGCATGATATCGCGCACAATTGCCAGGCCGATGCCGTGACCGGGGGTGGATTGATCGGCGCGTACACCGCGTTCCAGGATTCTGGCGATTTCATGCGGCTGGATGCCGGGGCCGTCGTCCTTGACTTGGATCACCACCTGATTTTGCTGATAATCCGCCGCTAAATGGATGCTGCTGCGGCACCATTTAAAGGCATTGTCGACCAGATTGCCGAGCAGTTCCATCAAATCGCCTTCATCGATGCGCAGGCCGATGCTGTCATCGATGGCGACAGTTATTGCAGGCTGTTTGTTGCGGTAGGCTTTGGTGACGGTGTTCACGATCCGGTCGGCCATTGGGCGTAACAGAATCAATCCCATGCCCGGCGAGCTGCCGGCGGTTGCGGCGCGACGCAGCTGGTACTGGATCGTGTTATCCATGCGGTCGATTTGTTCCTGAATCGTTTTGCGCCGGATAGCTTCATCGTCTTCGCTATGAATGGCGCCCTGTAGTACGGCGAGTGGTGTCTTGAGGCTGTGCGCCAGGTCGGCGAGGCCGTTGCGGTAGCGTTTTTGCTGTTTGTGCTCATGTGCGATCAGAGAGTTGATGCTGTCGGTCAGCAACTGGAGTTCGCTGGGATAAACGCCTTTCAGCCTTTCCTGATGACCGGACTCGATCGCGGCAAGCTCTACGGACACCTTGCGCAACGGCTGCAAGCCCCAGCGTAGTACCAGCATCTGCGTGGCTAACAGCAAAACGGCCATGACGCCGAGCCAACCCCATAGATCTTCGCGATAACGGTCAATCTGCGCTTCAAACAGCACGGTATCGGTGATGACATTGAAGGTCAGCGGATGATCGCCGGACGGTGTCTCCCAAGCCACACCATAGCGATAGATAAAATGCGGCTCATCGTTAATCATGATTTGCGCGAATTCTTTTTTGCCTTTTTCCAGCAAAGCAATGTCCGGGATCGGTTTGTTCAGCGATGATGTGGAACGCCAGACGATGGTGTTGGCCGGACCGATGATGAAGGCATAAGTGTCCGAATTCATGTGACCGAGTTCGGCATCGAGTAAGTTAGTCGGCACATCCAGCTCGCCGGAATCTTCCACTTCGGCGTCACCCATTAGCATCAGCACTTTCGCAAACAGCCGGTCTTTGACGCCGACGCGGGCACTATCATAAAAAGCGCGATCCAGCGTCCAGGCGATGCCGACGATAAAAATCAATAACACCAGCGTCGCGCTGAATAAAATGCGCCGGTTGAGCGACATCATGACGATTTGTTGCACTCCAGCGTGAAGCGATAGCCACGGCCGCGCATGGTTTCGATCGGATTCAGCGTGCCGTCGGGATCGAGCTTGCGGCGCAACCTGCCGACCATGACTTCGAGCACATTGCTGTCGCGGTCTTCGTCGTGCGGGTAGAGATAATCCGCGAGCGTATGTTTGGAAAGAACTTCGCCGTGGTGACGCACCAATTCTTCCAGCAAGCGGTATTCAAACGAAGTCAGTTCGATGCTTTCTCCATTGACGGTAACGGATTGGGCCGTGACATCGAGCGTAATCGGACCGCATTTCAGAAGGGTTTGCGGTATGCCGGTAGAGCGACGCAACAGTGCTTTGACCCGGGCTTGCAGCTCTTCCATCTGGAATGGCTTGGTCAGGTAATCATCCGCGCCCGTTTCCAGTCCTTGTACCTTGTCTTGCCAGCTGCTGCGCGCGGTTAGTATCAGAATCGGCAGCAAACTGCCGCGTTCGCGCAGCGCTTTGATAATCTCCAAACCGGATTTGCCGGGCAGGCCGATATCGATGATGGCAGCGTCGAGCGGGTATTCGGTGGCGAGAAACAATCCTTCATCGCCGTTGCTGCACGTGTCGACCATATAACCTGCTGCTTCCAGTTGCTGCCGGATCTGGTTTTGTAAGCGGAATTCGTCTTCAATGACCAGGATGCGCATCGTTTACTCCTGCGTACATAATAATTTATTTTTCTGAATCATGGGATTGCAGTGCGCGTGCTAATGCGTTGAAATGACCGTGCCATCCAGCGCATTGATCAGAACCATATGGACTGTGCCTTGGTTGCTGAGAATTTTGATGCGGTAAGTATGATCGGTCTGATTGATCGCCAGCACGCGGCCTTTGAAATGTTGCTGCGCGATGATGATCGCCCGCTGCTCCGTGATGCTGGTAGCCGGATCGTTTTGCGTGGGATGTTCATTGGCCGCACTATGCCTGCCAGCTGTCGCGGGCGTGAATGCACTGATCGCTAGCAGTGCAATGATTGAAATTTTCCACCATCTATTCATAAACAACAATCCCATACGTTGGAGGTAGAAATCAGGCTGGCAACAGGTATAGTATTTTCATGCCTGTTACCAGTCACAACGCGCGTCAGAAGCGTATCATAAAGTCCATATTTCCGGTATTAATGCCCATCATCATTTGCGGAGGGACAACGTATACCGGTGCTGGGTAGTAATTATAGTTGTATTGCGCTGGCGGATAATATCCGCGTGGCTGGCTATAGCCATAATTGTATCCGCCGCCGATGAAATGCTGGTGGTGCCGGTGATGCCCGTGGTCATGGTGATGATGGTGGTGGCGATGATGACCTCTGCCCGCTTGCGCGAGCGATGGGGCGGCCAAGGTGGCGGCTAAACACACGGCAAGCATAAGACCAGATAATTTTATTCTTTGGGTTTCCATTTTTATTCTCCTTTCAGTTGTTCGTTTCAGGTGTCCCTGATGGAGCCAATGTACGCCGGTTTGTCTGAATGAAAACTGAATGGAGAAAGTAACGAGCTGAATGATGCTTGGATTACTCGGCAACGCTCGTGAGTAGAATGTTTGAACATTGATCGCCGTCTTTTTTCATAATCTCCCTAAAACGGTAAGATGAAATCCAGCGAAAATAGAATCTGATCCTTATTGCCGGAAAACGGCCGGTAGGCCGCTGTTTTATACGCATCGACCCGGTCGTAGCGGATGTTTGAGCGGATATTCAATTTTTTGATCAAATCCCATTGGATTTTAAGTGTTCGGGCTATTTTCCAGTTGAAACCGGCAGTAAAGTTATAGTAGTCGGCGGGTGCAATCGTTACACTATTGATGTTACCAGCGTAACTGGCGGGTATGCCGTTGACGTTGGTGGTGGCGGCTGCAACACGGAATGGCGAAGGATTGCGGAAGCCGTCTTGATCGCGGAACCATTCGCCGCGTATGCCGACCGATACGTTATCGGTGAGGTCGTGATATAAATGTGCAATTGCGCTGAACCATTCGGCGTCTTTGACGACGTTGGCGTATTTGGGATTGTTCAGCAAAACACCGCCGGCATGACCATAGACATGGTGCAGGACTATCTGAGTCCGCGGCGTGATCTTGTGTTGCAGTACGACATTATAAAATCCCCATATTTCGCTGCTTTGTTCCGAAGTTTTGCCATAAGTGCCGGAAAGATGGAACGAGGTTGCGTTATCGTCGCTGGTCCAGGTGAGACCGGTAATGCCGTTCCAGTTTCCCAACTGCTTATCCCAACCTGCGTCCCACCCGCCGTTGGCGCTGCCGGTGAGCGGGCCGGCCAGAATCAGCCAATTGGAATTGATTTTGTAATTGAAGAGTACGCCGGTGTGCGTGAATGGTTCGCCGATATTTAATGTATACGCACGCGTATAAAAGAAATTATCGGGTGCCGGAACGGTCTCAAAGCCAGTCGGTGTATAGAAATGACCAAGCTTGATATTAAGACCGTTGCCGATCGGCACATAAGCTTCTAAGAATGCTTGTGGTAAGGCGATACCGTATGTGCGTGTGGAAGTGCAGCATAAATTAAGATCCCAGTTACTTCTTTTCAAGGATTCACCAGTATTGACATCGAACGCTGGTACGCCGAAGGCTTGAGTAAAAATGGCATCGGTACCGAACATGAAATCAAAGCGTCCGCCGAGATCCCATTGATTGCCTGCGGATACTACCGGGCGGCGCATGAACAGATTCAATTGGTTTAACTGAAAGCGGTTGGCTTGATCGGCAAAAATGACCGGACCGTTAAATCCGCCCGATTGACTCGGATTGAACGTGGCGCCACCATGGACCCAACCACCGAATTCCAGTTTTTTATATGACAGGAATTTTCTCAGTTCATTGGCATAGAGATTTTCAGTATCCATGAAAAAAGCGGAAAAATAACAAGCAATGGTTAACAATAACCATTTTGAATATATCGAACGGCCTTGCATTGGGAAGGTGTGTGTTTTAAAAAGATTTAATCGGTAACGTGTGATTCCGGAGTCAATGGGAAGCGGTATTTCTGACACGATGTTCCCGATGTTGCTTCAGCATGACAAGATTACGGCTACTCCAATTCAACAGGGCGCTCATTATAGCCACAAAGTGCGCATTGATAAATCAAGAACCGGTGTATTTAAAGAAAGCGCAACCAGCTGTGCGGATGCTGCCATTTCAGCGTGCGGTACGCGCGGCAGATGGGGTACAGGATGATCAGCACCAGCAGCGTGATTGCGTAAGTTTGTTCCAGGCTGCCGCGTTCGAACAGGGGTTTCAGGGCCGTTAATATGGCGAAGTGCGCGAGGTAGAAGAATAGAGCGGTTTGACCGAATACCAGCACCGGGTTGTTGCGATGGATGGTTTTGTTGAACGATTCCAGCCGCATCAGCAGCGACAGCACGATGGCCATCAAACCCAGTTCCAGCAGCGTATAAACTAGGCTGGGCGGGTATTTGCTGACGTGCAGCCAGTCGATCAAGGTGTTGCCTTCGAGGTGCATGAACAGGTTGCCGTAGCCGTCGTGGCCGCGGATGATGACGAACAGCGTCAACGCAAACCATCCGGCGGTCATCAGTACGCGCTGCGGTTGCCAGGAGGCGGAGGGATGGACGATGAACCGTTCGCCGAATGCCCAACCGAGCATCATCATGCCGAGCCACGGCAGAGCAGGGTAGAGCACGGTGTAAGTTGCGCCAAAATCCGGCGCGAACGTGAGCGCGAGCCAAAGCGGCACGTCGTCGCCCGGTTGCCACAGCAGCGTCAGCAGGAATTCACCACCCGCGATGATCAGAACCGCCAACCAGAAAACCGTACCTGCACCGAGACGTTGCAGGTAGACCATCAGCATCATGCTGATGCCGATGGCGTACAGCACTTGCAGCACCGGTTTGCCGCCGATCAGCGAGAACAGCACGATGTCGAGCAGCGCGATAAATGCGCCGCGTAGCAATAACTCACGGTCGATGATGGCGTCATTCATGCCTTGTTGCTGCCGCTGGAAATTGCTGATCGCGATCGAAGTACCGGCGAGGAATAGAAACGTCGGTGCGCAGATATGCGTGATCCACCGTGTGAAAAATTGATCGGCGGCGAAGCGGGTGCCGGGTTCAAACAGTAATACAGAGTCGGCGAAAATGCGTTGACTATTGAAAAACCACGAAGCGTGGTCGAGCGCCATTAGGATCATGACAATGCCGCGTAGCCAGTCGATGGCGGCGATGCGTGGCGCGGTGGAATCGAGTGGCATGGTTGCGGATAAGGCAGTATTACAGCAGAACCAGATTGTTCCTGTGAATCAGTTCCGGTTCATCCACATAACCCAGAATCGTTTCGATTTCGCTGCTGGGTTGTTTGAGGATTTTTTGCGTTTCCACTGCGCTGTAGTTGATCAAGCCGCGCGCGATTTCACGGCCTTCTTCGTCCAGGCAGGAAACCGTTTCGCCACGTTCGAATTCACCATTGACGCCAGTCACGCCAATCGGCAGCAAGCTTTTGCCGTCATCGATCAGGGCTTTGACCGCGCCAGGGTCAAGCGTGACGTAACCGCGCACTTGCAGATAGTCGGCCAGCCATTGTTTGCGCGCCGCCAGTACCGGCAATTTCGCGACGAAACGGGTGCCGATAGCTTCGTCGCGGCTTAGGCGCACCAGCACGTTGTCTTCATGCCCGGAGGCGACAATCGTATCCGCGCCGCTGCGCGCCGCGCGCTTGGCCGCGATCACTTTGGTTTGCATGCCGCCGCGGCTGATGCTGCTGCCGACGCCGCCGGCCATTTTTTCCAGCGCCGGATCGCCGGCGTGGACTTCGGGTAACAATTTCGCGTTGGGATCCTTGCGTGGATCGCTGGTGTACAAACCGGCTTGATCGGTCAAGATCACTAGCGCATCGGCTTCGACCAGGTTTGTGACCAGCGCCGCCAGCGTGTCATTGTCGCCGAAACGGATTTCGTCAGTGGCGACGGTGTCGTTTTCGTTGATGATCGGGATGATGTTCAGTTTGAGCAGCGTGGTCAGCGTCGAGCGGGCGTTCAGATAGCGTTTGCGGTTCGACAGATCTTCGTGCGTCAGCAGTACTTGCGCGGTTTGCAGACCGTATTGCGAGAAGCTGGACGCATAGGCTTGCGCTAATCCCATCTGGCCGACAGCGGCGGCGGCCTGCAATTCGTACAGCGCGGTCGGGCGGTTTTCCCAGTTGAGCCGCTGCATGCCTTCGGCGATTGCGCCGGAGGAAACCAGGATGATGTCCTTGCCCATTTGCTTGAGCGCGGCGATTTGCGCCGCCCAACCGGCCAGTGCGGTATGGTCGAGCCCTTTGCCTTGATTGGTGACCAGGCTGCTGCCCACTTTGATGATGATGCGGCGTGCTTGCTTTAACATGGATTCGCTAGTTCGTCTTCCGGAGTAGGGTCTTCAGGCTGCGGCGGCAGGTGTTGCTCCAGATAGTCCATGATGGCATACGTCAGGAGCTGGCAGCCTTCGCCGGTCAATGCCGAAATGATAAAGTATTTGTCTTGCCAGCCCATCTTTTTGACAAATGCTTGGCAAATCTCGTCGCGTTGGTCTTGCGGCATCATGTCGGTTTTGTTCATGACCAGCCAGCGCGGTTTTTGATACAGCGCTTCGTCGTATTTCTTCAATTCTTGTTCCAGTGCGCGCGCTTCGTGCACCAGATCGGTTTCTTCGTTTGGCGGCATCATGTCGATGACGTGCAGCAACAACCGGGTACGCGCCAAGTGTTTTAAAAAGCGGTGACCCAGTCCCACGCCTTCGGCCGCGCCTTCGATCAATCCCGGAATATCGGCCATGACGAAACTACGGTTCTGGTCGACGCGTACCATGCCGAGGTTAGGATGCAGCGTGGTGAACGGGTAGTCGGCTACTTTCGGGCGTGCGGCGGATACCGCGCGGATGAGAGTGGATTTTCCGGCATTTGGCATGCCGAGCAAGCCGACGTCGGCGAGCACCTTGAGCTCCAGTTTCAACTCGAGTTCCTGACCGGGTTCACCGAAGGTAAATTGCCGCGGTGCGCGATTGGTGCTGGATTTGAAGTGCAGATTGCCGATGCCGCCGTTGCCGCCTTTGGCTAAAAGCACTTTTTGCTGGTCATGCACCAGATCGGCGACGACTTCATCCGTATTGATGTCCTTAATCAGCGTGCCAACCGGCATGCGCAGGATGATGTCTTCGGCGCCTTTACCATAGCGATCCGAGCCTTGCCCGCTTTGGCCATTCTTGGCCCGATGAATGCGGGCGAAGCGGTAATCGATCAAGGTGTTGATGTTGCGGTCGGCTACGGCGAATACGCTGCCGCCCCGGCCGCCATCGCCGCCATCGGGCCCGCCCTTGGGGATATATTTCTCGCGCCGGAAGCTGGCGACGCCATCACCGCCTTTGCCCGCCAATACCTGGATAACCGCTTCGTCTATGAACTTCATAAGTAATTGGCTAATAATTCCTTGCTGTTTTTACGGCATCCTGCAAACAAAAAAGCCCCATCGTTTGCGACAGGGCTTTTTAAGTAAATCAGGTGTATTTTTTTATGCAGGTATTACGCTTGCTACTTTGCGTCGTAATGCACCCTTGATACTGAAATTCACTGTTCCCGTCACTTTGGCAAATAAAGTATGATCTTTGCCGATGCCGACATTCTCTCCCGGGTGAACCTGCGTGCCGCGTTGTCTGATGATAATCGATCCGGCTGAGATCAATTCACCGCCGTAGCGTTTAACACCAAGCCGTTTTGAATGTGAATCGCGTCCGTTTCTGGAACTTCCGCCCGCTTTCTTATGTGCCATTTATTGCTCCTTAAGCCTTAAGCTGAAATAGCGGTGATTTGTATTTCAGTATAATTCTGCCGGTGACCTTGATGCTTTTGGTAGTGTTTCCGACGGCGCATCTTGAAGATGCGGATTTTGTCGTGACGGCCTTGACCAAGAACCGTCGCACTGACTTTGGCGCCACTGACAAGCGGTGTGCCCACGGACACTTTGTCACCATCAGCCACCATTAATACCTGATCGATAACAAGCTCACTGCCATTTTCCACTTGCAGTTGCTCCACCTTCAGTTTCTCACCCACTTGAATTCGATACTGTTTACCGCCGGTTTTTATGACCGCATACATATTTAACTCCATGCTTCCCTTTTACAGAACCGCGAATTATACATAAATAGCCTTTGATTGTGGTGGAAAATTTCATGCAATTTATCATTATGCTTGACACTTGGGCATCGTCATTCCTAACATAGCGTTTTCTACAAGGTATTATTGTGTCAATCGAAAATATTAGAAGCTTCATCGCGCAAGACATGAACATCGTTGACGATGTGATCCGCGCAAAATTGCACTCTCATGTCCTTCTGATTCGCCAGGTTAGTGAATATATAATTAATAGCGGAGGTAAGCGGCTACGCCCTGCATTGGTGATTTTATCGGCAGGCGCGTTTGGTTATAAGGGTGAATTTCATTACAACCTCGCGGCGGTTGTCGAGTTTATCCATACCGCTACTCTGTTGCACGATGATGTGGTCGATGAGTCGGAATTACGGCGCAATAGAGAAACCGCCAATGCATTGTTTGGTAATGCCGCCAGTGTTCTGGTAGGGGATTTTCTTTACTCCAGAGCATTCCAAATGATGGTGGAAGTCGACAACATGCGCGTAATGCAGGTCTTGGCGGATGCCACCAATACGATTGCCGAAGGAGAGGTCCTGCAGTTGCTCAATTGCCGCGATCCGCAAGTAACGGAAGAAAACTATCTGCAAGTGATACGTTATAAAACCGCCAAGTTGTTTGAAGCCGCAAGCCGGTTGGGTGCGATTCTCGGCGGTGCGACGCCGGAAGAAGAAAATGCCATGTCGATTTACGGTATGCATTTGGGTACAGCATTTCAATTGATTGACGACATGCTCGACTATACCGGCAACAATCAAGATATCGGAAAGAATCTGGGTGACGATTTGGCCGAAGGAAAACCAACGCTGCCTCTAATTTATGCCATGCGTGTGGGTACCCCGGAACAAGCCGGCGTTATCCGCAGAGCGATTGAAAATGGCGGGGAAGAGGGTTTCCAGCCCGTCCTTGATGTGATTCAAAAAACCGCAGCACTGGATTATGCGCGGAAATGCGCCGAGGCTGAAATTGTAACCGCAACGGCTGCGATAGCTTCCTTGCCGGATTCGGAAAACAAAAAATGCCTTATGCAATTGGCGGATTTCGCAATTACACGCAATCATTAATTAAGAAACATGAGAAGTTGTGTTGATTAACCCGTAACCACCTGGTTGATTTTGAAGGAAGTGTTTTTTCTCTTCTATCGATCGGGCTTGTGTCAAATACGGTATTTGCAACGCAACACTTCTCTGTGTTTCCACTCCTGAGTTTTATCCGCTGCCCCATCAAAATTATTTTGATCTGATCAAATTATTATTTTATATTCCATTGATAGGGAATAAAACCCCGGTTAATCGATCATTTGCCACGGTAAAAAATTGCTATGCTGATCCGGCTGTGGCAATTAAATCCCGATTGGTATGTGATTAATACGCTGCAATGCGAATGTAATATACTCAATAAATCAGATTGATGCCATACAGGAAGTATCAGAAATCAATATGGGTAAATTAATTTTTTACGTGCTGATCGCACTGCTGATTTATTGGATAATCAAAAGCCGCCGGCCCAAGCAGGAAGAGCATGAAGCTTCATCGGAAGCTGTTGAGGATATGGTGAATTGTGCGCAATGCGGTGTTTATCTGCCGAAAAGTGAAGCTATCCATAGCCATACTAAATATTTTTGTAGTCACGAACATTGTAACTTGTATATGAAATCTTCAACTTGAGCTGATTTTTGTGTCAACTTCACTATACCCATCACTACATAAACATTCATTATCTTTGCCGCTTGAATCAGGCATAACGGCGGCGGATTTTACCGGTCAATACTGGCGTTCTCTCTATTATTTCAATTGCTTTCGCTTTGCGATCGGCAGCGGTCTATTGATTGTTTCATGGCAATCCGAATTCGCTAGCCTTGGTTCCTACCACTATCAGCTGTTTTTATATGCCGGCATTGGCCATGTGCTTTTCAGTGGCCTGTTCATGCTGCTGATCAGATTGCGATTGCCTGGTTTTAACCGGCAACTGGCGATTCAGGTCATCAGCGATATCGCGTTTTTCTCGCTGATGCTTTATGCCAGTGGCGGCTTGCAAAGTGGTTTGGGTGTTTTATTACTGGTGTCGCTGGCTGGAGCGGGTCTTATCAGCCGGGGGCGCTTGGCGCTGTTTTTTGCTTCTATTGCGACTATCAGTCTGCTGCTGCAGGAAACGTACTCCTTATGGACGATCGATCATTACGCTGCGCAATATTCGCAGGCCGGCTTACTGAGCATGGCGTATTTTGCCGTTGCTTGGCTGGCGCATCGATTGGCCAAATATACCTTGGCCAGTGAGCAGCTGGCCAAAGAACGCGGCATCGATCTGGCGAATATGGCGCAAGTCAATCAATTGGTTATTCAAGACTTGCAGGAAGGGGTATTGGTTGTCGATCAATATGGTTATATCCGGCAGCGCAATGCCTATGCGGAGCGGTTATTTGATCTGAATTCATCTGCGGATAAAGCGGAACGGCTCAAATTATCCGATTGTATACCCGAGTTGGCCAACCGGCTTACCAGCTGGCAGGGTGACAGCAGTATCAGTTTCGATTTGCTGCGCTTAGCCCATAGTAATGCCCTGGTGCGGACGCGTTTTCTTCCAATACAAGCGGATTCCCGCAACGGTGTTGTTATTTTCCTCGAGGATATGGGGCGCATACAGGCGCAGTTACAGCAATTAAAACTTGCTGCCTTAGGGCGCTTGACCGCTAACATCGCGCATGAAATCCGTAATCCGCTGTCCGCTATCAATCACGCGGCTGAACTGCTGGAAGAAGAGCAGCTTGAGAGCAATACAGATCCGCGCCTTGTACGCATCATTTGTGATAATACCCGGCGTTTAAACAAGATCGTCCAGGATGTGCTGCAGCTAAACCGCCGTAATATTGCAAAGCCTGATTTGATTGATTTGCATGAGTTTATGGGAAAATTTCTGGAAGAGTTTTGTCATGCGGAAAGAATGGACAGAAATGCGTTCGTGTTGAGAAGTCTCAACCATCACTGGGTAAGTTTTGATCGCGATCACTTGAATCAGGTGCTCTGGAATTTATGCCGCAATGCGTGGAGACACTGCTGCAAACAGGCGGATAGCGTTCGCATCGAATTATCCGTAGCGGCCAATGAAAATAATGTCTACTTGGATATCGTGGATGATGGTCCAGGTATCGATCCGCAGCAGGTGAAGCAGATTTTTGAGCCGTTTTTTACCACGGCTGCCGGAGGTACCGGTCTGGGTTTATACATTGCGCGTGAATTGTGCGAAACCAATCAAGCCTCATTGGATTACATTGAGGGTCCCAGCGGCGGACATTTCCGTATTATTTGCCAAAGTAATCAATCATGTCTGTAGATAGCGAACGATCTGTCAATTCCCATAGAAAAACCGCTTCTCCGCATATTCTGATTGTGGATGACGAACCCGATATTATCGAGTTGCTTGAATTAACGCTGGCTCGCATGGGAATGGATGTTTCCAGTGCGCAGTGTATTGGCGACGCCAAGCAGTTGCTGCAATCCCGGCAGTTTCAGTTATGTTTGACCGATATGCGTTTGCCGGACGGAGATGGGCTGGAGTTGGTTAAATATATTGCACAGCATTGCGCGGACTTGCCGGTCGCCGTGATCACTGCACATGGCACCACGGAAAATGCCGTGGCTGCGCTTAAAGCTGGTGCTTTTGATTATTTGCCCAAACCGGTTTCGTTAAAACAATTGCGGGATCTGGTCAAATCGGCCTTGAGCCTGCCGCCGATGCAGACTGAATCGGCAGTGCAAGTCAGTCAGCGTGTGTTATTAGGTGAATCCGCGCCAATGCTTCAGCTGCGCGCAACGATTGATAAACTTTCCCGAAGTCAGGCTGCGGTTTACATCAGCGGTGAATCCGGTAGCGGAAAGGAACTGGCGGCCAGAATGATTCATGAGAGGAGTGCGCGTCACACACAGCCTTTTGTCGCCGTCAATTGCGGTGCGATCCCGGAGAATTTGATGGAAAGCGAGTTTTTCGGCTATAAGAAGGGTGCCTTTACCGGTGCGGAAAAAGATCATGACGGTTTTTTTCTGGCAGCGAATGGCGGTACTCTGTTTTTGGATGAGGTCGCCGATTTGCCATTGACGATGCAGGTCAAACTGCTCAGGGTGATACAGGAAAAGCAAGTCAGGAGAATCGGTGAGACACAAGAGAAAAGTGTCGATGTGCGCATCATTAGCGCCACACATAAAAAACTCAACCTGTGCGTCGAAACCGGGCAATTCCGCCAGGATTTGTACTACCGGCTGAATGTGATTGAGTTGAATATGCCGGTGCTACGGGAAATGCGCGAAGATATTCCGCTGATTGCGGAAGCTGTGCTGGTCAAGCTATGCCGGGAAGCGGGGCGGTCAGCTTGTAGTTTGAAGAAAGATGCGCTGGCTTTGCTCAAGAGCTACGATTATCCAGGCAATGTGCGTGAGCTTGAAAATATACTGGAGCGAACACTTGCGCTGTGTTTTGACACGGAAATCGGAAAAGAAGATTTGCAGTTACCGCATAAAGCAAAAGAGACTCCACAAATTGCCACGATCAGGCTCCCCACCGATCTGGAGCAGAGCCTGCCGCTGCAGGATTTTCTCGATAGACTGGAGAAAGATTCCATCGTCAAAGCATTGAATGAAAACCGGTACAACCGCACAAAAGCGGCCAAGACTCTGGGGATTACAGTGCGCTCGCTGCGTTACCGGATGGAGCGGTTAGGGTTGAATGAAAGAGCGTAACGGATTAAATCCTTTTCTCAAGTGAGAAGACGAAATGATTGCCGCCAGTGCCGCTCAATTGGTGCTGTAAGGTGATTATGTATTAGCAGCTTGGGATATTACTGATTGGACCAGTATTTGAGTATTCTGTCTTTATCGAAGTACAAGTAAGTTCCGGTTCCAATGCCAACGAAATCAGATCCAACAATGACGGAGTCCGCCCCGGGAATATGATATTCCCAGGTGTCTCCACTCGAACTTTTGCGGGTTCTATAACACCACTTGCAAGGAGATCCCCAGGAAGCGATGACCTGTTCTTGTGTCATGCCTACGGCAAGTTCTTTAAGATCGATCGCTCTGCGTATTTCTTCCGGCAGATTGCTGTCTGCTAATACTTCCTGCCGGATGCGATTATCTTTTACTGCGCTACATCCACTCAGTATTAGGACTGTTGCTATTACTGTAATAGCGAGTCTTTTATTCATAAAGAAAATCATCCCTAGTTGGATCAAGTATCGGATTGGCGATTTGAGGCTTCATACTGAAATATGGAGCGGTTTTTTATTATATGACGATTAATGTTGAAGCCTTTTTAAATTGAATAATTAACAGTATGATAGTTTAAAAATTTCAAAGGAATATTTTTAATGATGCACACAATATCCAAATTTGCCTTGCTTGTTGTTCTGTCATTACTTTTTTCGTTTCAAGCGCATGCGCGTGAAGCAATAACTGCTGATGTTTATTTTAACAGGGCCGGCACGAAGATTCTAAGCGGTGTTGCTAATGTAGCTACCGGGTGGATGGAATTGCCGAAAAATATCTCTTTATGGAGCCAAAGAGATCAAAATGCATTGATTGGTGTTACTGAAGGATTGCTATGGGGTGTTTTTCATACGGTTGGCCGTACGGGCAATGGTGCATTGGATCTGGTGACTTTCTGGTTGCCCACTTATCCGATTCCGGATCCGCTGTTTGTCTGGGATGATTTCTCGAAAGAATCGGAATATTACGGTTGGCGGATGGGGCGGTGATTTTTAACTAACGTATATTGTTCGTTTCAGCTTGGAGAAGAAGTACATACACGTTCTGGATTTTTGCGTATACGGTTTAGCAAACCACTTTTCTGGTTTGACTGGATTTAACAGCGGGATTATGTTTTTACTGTGATTCAACTGCAAATCCATGGAAAACAAAACGGGAGCTTAGGCTCCCGTTTTGAATGGAATCGAAATAATTATCTTGCCAATTATTTTCTGCGACGTGCCGAGAATCCTAGCAGACCCAAACCAATCAGCAACATAGCGTAGGTTTCTGGTTCTGGAACGGGCGAGACGTACCAAGCAGAATTTGGCGAGAAGCTTGTGCCTTGCACATGCAAAGCCAGCTCTCCGTTAATTGGGAGATGCGAGCTGCCTAATCCAAAAGCATCCCATGAAACTGTTTCCCCAGTTTTAAGCTTATCGCTTCCACGGCCAAAATCATATCTAAAATCAAAGCTACCGCCGGGGCCGCCACCGGGGTTTTTGCTAACAGTACTCACACCGCCGCCGGGTACTACTGTTACAGAGCTTGGCGTTAAGCCATCAACTGCCATTGCACCAACGAACGCACCAGAGCCAAATGCACTTAAATTAATATTGTGGAGAAAGAATGACCAGTGTCCGCCACCAAGATCATTAATATCCAAATCTGCAAGGTGCACCGCTGCGGGGCCGCCACCGGATAGCAGGTTCCCAAAATGGTAGGTTGCTGCTTGAGCACCGCTTCCGATAACAAAAGCACCTGTTGTGATAATGGACAGTGCCAGTTTTTTTAACATCATTTTTACTACCTCCCAGAAAATTCTTAAATCAGGTCGTCTTGTGTCACTTCTATCCATCGAACAATCAACACATCTTCCTGCTGGCGCTAACAATAACCGCGGGAGCAATCGAACACAATAGATCACTTCTCCTGATTTACTAGGATTCTTGTCCTAAGTAAAATCAATGCTCATTCAATGAGTGTTAGTAAGATAGTGTTTTTTGAATAGGACACAACCTGAAGCGGTGAGTTTGCTATGGATGCAAAGCATAAACGCTTGCATCAGCTTTCATCGTACTTATAAAACAAAAAAGCACTTAGGATTTTATTCGCTAAGTGCTTGATATATCTGGTTGCGGGGGCAGGATTTGAACCTACGACCTTCGGGTTATGAGCCCGACGAGCTGCCAGACTGCTCCACCCCGCGTCAGGAGCGGGATTATAGCACAAGCAAACACGGGCAGGTCAATGAACATTGATTGCAGTCTTTTTAGATTGGGAGAATTTAATTCAACACTGCGACAAATGATTGTTCCATCGGGTTTGTTTATGCCGCTGCCAGGCAATTTCTTTTTTGATGGCGGTATCAATAATTTGCAGGACATTGCCAACGTTAACAGGTTTGTTTTGTTGTTTAACGGTTCCGGTTAGGCGCGCCTGAGGTAACTTTCCGCGTTGATAGTATGACCATATTTCCGCCGCATAGTCGGATTGTGCTAATTCCGGTGCAAAGCGGCTCAAAAATGTCGTCAGGTTATCGATGTCGCGTTTGATCATATGGCGCGCTTGGAAATTACTGGCTGCGTTAACGGCCTGGGGCAGGTCAATGATTACCGGACCTTGGCTATCGACCAGTACATTGTATGGCGATAAGTCGCCGTGAACGATCCCGGAGCACAGCATGGTGACAATTTGCTCGATTAAAATTTTGTGATAGGTGCGCGCTTGTTTCGGTGTCAGTATTAGATCATTCAATCGCGGTGCTACATTTCCGCCCGCATCGGTAACCAGCTCCATCAAGAGCACGCCGGAGAAAAAGTTATAGAATTTCGGTACGCGAATACCCGCCATTCCCAAACGGCAGAGCATGTCGACTTCGGTACTTTGCCAGGATTCTTCGCGCGCACTACGGCCATAATGACTGCCGTTCTCTATCGCACGGGCGCGGCGGCTGTTTTTAACTTTGCGTCCTTCGGTGTAGCAGGCGCGTTGATGGAAATTGCACTTGTTGCTTTCTTTGTATACTTTGGCGCAGCGGATTTGTTCACCACTGCGCACCATATAAATCATCGCTTCTTTACCGCTCATGAGCTGGCAAATCACGCTGTCAATCAAACCTTCTTCAATCAATGGTTCTAGTCGTTTAGGTGTTTTCATAGGGTTTATGCCGGCGCATGTTGTTACGATGCGCTTGTCATCCTCCTGAGGATAATGTAATTAATGTGCTATTCTCGCCGCGGCTATCGATACTCACCTGATTCGGAGTAACCACGTTAAGCAAATTGTAGGAAGAATGATTTCTTTTTGGAATGTGGCATATTGTCGCGCGGCAAATTGCCACATAACAATCGCAAAATGGGATACGGAAAATTTCTTCTAATTTCATCAATTCTATGAAAAAACCAGCGCTACGAGTTCACGCTAAATCGTTTAGAATAGCGCGGGAATAGATAGCTTAGCCGCCATATCTCGAAAATTCCGGGCGGCAGCGTTATGGTTATTGCCTTCACCATTCTCTGGGAGAAGTTTATGCAATCCGAAGAAGATTTGTTTACCCACCAGGATACGCTGGCGAATTTGCATGAAAATTTTCCGTTAACCGAGAAATTGCGTTTTCTGCATCAAATCATCCGCCAGGATTTTCCCTTTGTCGATCGTTTGGCGATCGCATTGTTCGACGAAAAAACGGAAATGCTCAAAACGTATACGCACAGTACCGAAGGCAACGATAGTCCGGTGACCACCTACGAGGCCCCGCTGAGCGCTGCACCATCGTTATTGGCCATCATCGAACACCGCCGTCCGCGCTTGGTGCAGGATCTGGCTATTTTTGCCAAAGGCACGCACGAACACACCAAACGGGTAGCCGCCACAGGTTATAAATCCAGCTATACCATGCCACTGTACCAAAGCGGCGCTTTTGTCGGTTTTTTGTTCTTTAATTCGCTGCAAGAACACCCCTTTGAACCGAAAGCGCTGCGCCAGATCGATATTTACGGCCACTTGATTGCGTTGATGGTGATCAATGAGCTTTCCGCCATACGCACCTTACTTGCCGCCGTGCGTGCGGCGCGCAGCATGACGCATTACCGCGATCTTGAAACCGGTTCGCACATCGACCGGACCGCACACTACGCTCGCCTGATCGCACGCGAACTTGCACCGAGTTATGGTATCTCCGATGAACAGATCGAACATATTTTTTTGTTTTCACCGATGCACGATGTCGGCAAAATCGGCATTCCGGATAATATCCTGCGCAAACCCAGCAGGCTGAACGAAGCAGAATTCGATATCATGAAAACGCATCCGGCGAAGGGGCGCGAGATCATCGATTCCGTGCTGGAAGATTTTGGTTTGGGCGCGTTTGGTCACACCAATATATTGCGCAATATCGCCGAGTTTCATCATGAAGCGGTCGACGGCAGTGGTTACCCGAATGGTTTGAAAGGCGAGGAGATCCCGATCGAAGCCCGCATCAGTGCGGTAGCCGATGTCTTCGATGCACTGACATCACGGCGATCGTACAAAGCACCGTGGAGTAATGAAAAAGCGTTCGGCATGTTGCGGCAAATGTCCAATTCCAAGCTGGATCAGGATTGCGTCGAAGCATTGATCAATAATGCCGCGAAAGTGCTGGAAATACAGCAGCGCTTTCGCGATATCGATTTGATGTAAAGACAAAAAGCGGAAAAATTTATGTGCTGGAACCGCCGCGTTTGATCCAGTGCTGTACCACCAAACTTCCCACCAGATCGCCCTCTACATTCACCATGGTGCGGAAAGTATCGAGTATCCGGTCAATCGGTAGCAAAATGGCGATGGCTTCGGCCGGCAGACCAACCGATTGTAGTACCATCACCATCGTTACCATGCCGGCGCTAGGGATGCCCGGCGCACCCATGGCTGCCAGCATCGCGGTGACGAATACGATCATCTGCTGCATCAAACTGAGTTCAACGCCCACCAGATTGGCGATGAACAATGCAGCAATCGCTTCGTACAGCGCCGTGCCATCCATGTTGACGGTGGCGCCGAGCGGGATGACAAATCCCGCGACATCGCGTTTGACATGCAAGTGCTGCTCGGCGCAGCGCAACGTAACGGGTAATGTTGCTGCACTTGAGCTGGTGGCAATTGCAGTGATCAATGCTTCACGCCCACCCAGCCAGAATTTATACGGTGTGACGCCGGTCATCAGGTAAAGGATTAATGGCAGCACGACCACACCGTGCAACAGCGTGGTGCCTAATACAACCGCCACAAACTTGATCATGACGGTTAACAGACCGGTATCCTGCGTGGCCACCAGTTGCAGCACCAATGCCATGATACCGAATGGCGCCAGCCGCATGATCCAGCCCACCAGCATCATGATCAATTCCAGGAATTCCTGCATCAAGGTCAGGATATTGCGGTAGCGTTCACCGCCTATGACCAGAGCAATACCCAGCAATAAAGCAAATATCACCACCGCCAGCACGTTACCTTGCGCCAGCGCGGCAATTGGGTTTTGGAACAATGAATGCAGGAAATGCGCGAAGAATTCCGGCAGCGACATCTGGGTGGCCTGAAAATCCTGCATCGCATCTTGAAACATCGCGATCTGCAATTCGCTGCCTGGCCGGAAAATATTGGCAGCCGTTAAGCCGAGCACGACCGCACACGCCATGGTCGACATAAAGAAAATCAGCGTGACTTGCCAGACGCGATTCATTTGCTGGTGTGAACGCAGATTCGCGACACCGACCACGATCGATGTGAAAACCAGTGGTATCAAAACCATGCGCAATAAATCGGTAAACAAGGTGCCAGCCAGTTTTGCGGCATACAATCCGCTCTGGCTGATCTCGGATTCCTGCTCCAGCATCGAGAACCATAAACCGAACAGAACGCCCAAAAGTGCGCCGAGCAGAATCTGATTGTTGAGTGATAACTTGTTCACAGGCGGTTTACACCCAGTCTTTTCCGATTAGAAAGTCTGTGTACAATTTGCCTTCCGGAGTATCGGCCGCCGGTTTCCAGTCGTAGCGCCATTTCACGATCGGTGGCAATGACATCAGGATGGACTCAGTGCGTCCGCCTGTTTGCAAGCCGAACAACGTGCCGCGATCCCACACCAAGTTGAATTCTACATAACGCCCGCGCCGGTACGCTTGAAAATCGCGCTCGCGTTCGCCGTACGGCGTGTCCTTGCGGCGTTCCAGAATAGGGCGGTACGCGTTGAGGAAGTTTTCGCCGACGTTGCGTGTGAGTTTGAAACAGGTATCGAAATCCGGCTGATTCAAATCGTCAAAGAAAACACCGCCGATTCCGCGCGGCTCTTTGCGGTGTTTCAGGAAGAAATAGTCATCGCACCATTTTTTCAGGCGCGGATAGGTATCGTCCCCAAACGGTTGTAACGCATTCTTGCAGGTTTGATGAAAATGGATCGCATCTTCCGCATAGCCGTAATAGGGCGTCAGATCCATGCCGCCGCCGAACCACCACACAGGGTCAGCGCCTTCCTTGCGTGCCTCGAAAAAACGCACGTTCATATGCACTGTCGGCGCGTAAGGATTGCGTGGATGCAGCACCAGCGAGACGCCCATCGCCTCAAACGAACGTCCAGCCAGTTCCGGGCGAGCCGCGGTAGCCGATGCGGGCAATCCCGCGCCATATACATGGGAGAAATTAACGCCGCCGCGCTCCAGCACATTGCCTTCTTCGACCACGCTGCTCATGCCGCCGCCGCCTTCCGGACGATCCCATTGATCGCGCTTGAATGGCTTGCCATCGACCTGCTCTATCCCTTTGACGATGCTGTCCTGCAAACTGATAAGAAACTCTTTCACTTGGGGTGTATTCATGCAAACTCCTGGTTCTAATGATATGAAAATGGCTCAAAACTCGCCTGTGCCGGACAATAACCGCATTTTAGCGCAGGTATAGCATGATGATGGCATTTCATTGTTGATACGCCTCAAGTTTGTGACTGATGGTTACCGCCGTTAGGCGATCAGCAAATTGCCAAAAAGCAGGGGTACGTATGATAGACTCGCACAATCTTTTTTAATACCCAAATAGCATCATATGTCTGGCAATACACTTGGCACGCTTTTTACCGTCACTTCGTTTGGCGAATCGCACGGTCCCGCAATCGGCTGCATTGTTGACGGCTGTCCGCCGGGGTTAGCCATTAGCACCGAAGAGATTCAACTCGAACTGGACCGGCGCAAACCGGGCACGTCGCGCCATGTTACGCAGCGGCGCGAATCCGATACCGTGGAAATCCTGTCTGGCGTGTTTGAAGGGCAAACCACCGGTACGCCGATTGCTTTGCTGATCCGCAACGAAGATCAGCGCAGCAAGGATTACAGCAAAATCATGGACACGTTCCGTCCCGGTCATGCGGATTACACCTACTGGCAAAAATACGGTATCCGCGATTACCGTGGCGGTGGACGCGCATCAGCGCGTGAAACGGCGGTCCGGGTCGCGGCAGGCGCGATTGCGAAGAAATGGCTACATGAAAAATATGGCATTGTCATTCGCGGCTATATGGCGCAACTGGGCCCCATTCAGATTCCTTTTAAGCAATGGGACGATGTCCAGCAAAACCCGTTTTTCGTCGCTGACAGCAGCTATACCGATCAACTGGAAACGTTCATGGATCAATTGCGTAAATCCGGCGATTCGGTCGGTGCAAAAATCAGCGTGGTGGCGCAAGGCGTGCCGGTCGGCTGGGGTGAACCGGTCTATGACCGGCTCGATGCCGAAATCGCTTACGCCATGATGAATATCAACGCGGTGAAGGGCGTGGAAATCGGCGCTGGATTCGCCAGCGTGACGCAGAAAGGCACGGAGCATTCCGACGAAATGACGCCGGACGGTTTCTTGAGTAATAACGCGGGCGGCATTCTGGGCGGTATTTCTACCGGACAAGATATCGTTGCGCATGTCGCCATCAAACCGACGTCCAGCATCCGCCTCGGACGGCATTCAATTGATAAAAATGGCGCTCCGGTTATCGTCGAAACGCATGGACGGCACGATCCCTGCGTTGGCATTCGCGCTACGCCGATTGTCGAAGCTATGCTTGCTTTGGTATTGATGGATCATGCTTTGCGGCATCGCGCGCAAAATGCCGATGTGAATTGTAAAACACCGAAAATTCCCGCTAGCGTGAATGGTGCATCAAGTGCTGTACCGGCAGCGCAAGCGCCATGCAAAGAAGACCCGGAACCGGAAGAAGATATGTAGCGGAAATTGCGCCCGGATGCAGTTTAATCTTGACAAGACTGGCCAAATACACGATCATCGCCCCCGCAAAAAGTAATTGTGATGATTGATAGAAAAATCGGCTTGACCGATTGCAGTTTGAAGGCATCGAATACAGCAGCAAAAACATAAGTTCGAATCCCGTGATTGCTTCAATCTGATATAATCTCCCGGTTGCTTAAACAAGCTGGAAGTAATTAGATTGTACAAAGCGCCCGTAGCTCAGTTGGATAGAGTACTTGGCTACGAACCAAGGGGTCGTGGGTTCGAATCCTGCCGGGCGCGCCATTCATTTCATCGAATATCTATTACAACTGCCAGTAAATGGATCTGTCTGTTTACTGCCGTTTTCCAAATGGCCAAGTAGCTCAGTCGGTAGAGCAGAGGACTGAAAATCCTTGTGTCGGTGGTTCGATTCCGCCCTTGGCCACCAATAAAATCAAGCGCTTAGTGAATAGAATCCTAAGTGCTTTTTTGTTTCTATTTTGTATGTCACCAGAATGTCACCGCCAACTTTCAACGCCAAGCAATAAAAAACCCGCCGAAGCGGGTTTGTGTAATTCAAGCGTAGCTGTATAAATAAGCAGTGAAGATCCACTAAAAGGGCGGCGTCAACCGACGAGCTGATCCAGTAGGAATATTGGAATTCTTTGGGGAAGGATCACTTGGAACTATTCCTGAAGGAAGCTGCATCTCTTCTTCTGCAGTTTTTACTTTTTCTGCCTTCTCTTTATCAATAACAAAGCCGGTTTTAAAATTTGGACCAATACTCTCTCTATCAACAAATTTATGGTTCGGATGAAAAGATTCATCGGAAGCTAATGCATTGCTTGCGAAAAAAACTGCACAAAAAATAATCGCTACCGTTAAAGTTTTTCTTTGAATCATGATTTTTCACCTTTTAAGTAGTTTAATACGACTAATAATAATGATCGCAAATCTCACCTATGTCTGTTCGGTAACATACATAGCTTTTTAATTACTTCTCTCTAAATTATCCTGTCGCTGCGGGTCTGTTCAAGCATTGTTCCAGTGACTTAATCATTGCGCCGTAATTTTCGTGTTCGGGTCTGATCATAAAAA
The DNA here is from genome assembly GCF_900106555.1 of Nitrosomonas oligotropha. GTDB lineage: Bacteria > Pseudomonadota > Gammaproteobacteria > Burkholderiales > Nitrosomonadaceae > Nitrosomonas > Nitrosomonas oligotropha_A. Next base: position 41,427 of record NZ_FNOE01000021.1, read on the forward strand.
TATCTGGCATTTGATAAACCGCTTCAATTTTCAGGTAACGATCTGTTTCGATCTGATAAAGCAAAAATAGTGTCGCTTGCACTTCAAGCAATTTTTCCGCTGATAAGGTAACGCCATGCTCTTTTAGTGCTGTGTCCAAGCGGTTAACTTGGTTAAACCACAAATCGGGTACGGTATGTGTTAATGCTCTGCGAGCGGTTTCACTATCAAACGCTCGATCACCTCCTAGAATTTCAATTGAAACCGGTTTCGCTCTCTGGTTTCCGTCTATTCTCCATGACTTAGTTTGTGTTACGTCAAGATTCCGCTTGCGCCACTCAATCGCGCCTTGCAAGGAATCACAAGGCATCCCGCGCTTCTTAAGCCGGTTGCACATCTGCTGGCTGATGCCAAGAAACCCCGCAATCTCTTTGGTTTTTATTGTTATGTCACTCCATTTAAGAAACCCATCTCTAATTTTGGTCGACTAGAATTTGATTGGGAGCAGAATTGCCCTCATTAAAAAAAGTCTTTCCCAGGACCCATTTTATTCATGCCATTCGATCTGTGTAAACTTTTCTATAAACGCATGACCTGTTCCAGTCCAAGTTTCGGTCTCTTTATGCTCTTCATTATTAACGGTTACTAGGCATATATGATCTTGAATGAAGTCAACTGATGAGATTTTCCATATTACACCCCCATGTTTCTTCGTATACCTATCTCTTGATGAGATATCTAATTTGCTAGGCCATTCTTTCTTCTCGTAATTCATGATTTGAATCTCCTATTTTAATTAATCATTCAGACTTTCCAATTAGAGCCAGACTTTCTCTTGATATTACTCGTTACTAACATTAAGGAATTGTTTGTACAAGGTCAGTCACGCATAAAATCATTATTCACCTTCAATTCTTCAACGGCAAGTTGCATATCACTCCCATCCGGTTGCGGTTGCTCTTGGTGCCTACGTGGCTGGTGTAATCGTGGGTACAGTAATTCCATACATCCCATAAAATTAATTGATTCAGCGTAACCGGGCACTGTCTACACAGTCCCGGCTTTTCCTAGTTCACCCGCTTTGCTTTTCGTGCGCTGTTCAGATAATTAACCCAAGAGTTGCTATCCCTTTTGAGAGCCGTTATCAATGTTTCCCTGTCGCTCTCGTTGGCCATGCCCAATTGTGTCGCCAAATATTCCGATATTTCTCTTTTTTCTGCCCGAAGGTTTATAACTCCCATATTTGCTACTCCTGTTTTAACGTTAAAATGAATTTGCGGATTGGTTTAGATTTATCTGATAGTTGGCACCTCCTTTTTGATAGCGTTGCTCATTCAAATCCCCCATGCGCTTGTTTCAGGAAATATTCCAATACTTCAGGATCAGCCTTGCATTTATCAATTACCAGATAATGATCTGTTTCAGGTTCACAAATCTTGAAAAGCCATGCCCGGACCATTTCGATTTGCAGTAATTGAATATCAGAATTTTTTTTGTTTTCTTCTGAAATAGAACTGGCAAAACTGACAGAAGGTAATCCCGATTCTTTTGATGAATCTGGCGGATCATTAAATTTTTTTTCACTTTTTCTTGAATTTGAACTGACAAAGCTGACAGAAGCATCTTTTGGCGGTTTTGTCAGTTCACTTTCAGGGGAATTATGAAAATTTTTTTCATTTTCGATTTGTTTCAATCTGGAAAGATAACCGCTCATGATTGCACCCAATGTAATAATGTTGTTGGTCTGCCCTCGGTGAAAGTCTCAACTTTTGCCAGGTGGTTGTAATCCAATAAAACATTAATCGCGGCTTCAGCTTTCTTTGGTGTGTCGATACCAGCCCAGCACTTCCGGTAAATATCTCGAACCGTGAACGGGCTATTTAGTTTGCCTTTCTTCAGTTTCGTTAAAACTGATTTTGCAGCATCAATGCCGGGCTGAGTTCCGTAGCTGTATACCCGCCGCGCGTGTGATTCCAGATACTCGCAATAGGCTAAGGCGCGTAGCAAAGACGATTCTGATACGCTCTTTTCCTCGCTGTTACACAAGTGATTGATTAACGCCAATGCGGGAACCAGCTTTCGATACTTTGACAGGTGCGACACTATGGCTGGATGATCCTCATCGGATCGTAACCGCTTTTCGAGATTGCACAGCCACTCAATAAAAACTTCTTGTGCGCTATCATCAAAATGAAGATATGGTGTCTTGCAGTATTCGCCAATGGTGGCTATTGCTACAGCGTCAAGGCTATGAAGCTTTCTAACAAGATCATTAACGGTATCCCTTACCAGCTTATCCGGGAATCTGTCAATGTATTCATACTTTGGCGATATATCAGGATAAACCATCAGCCCAAAGCGTTGCAGCAAGCCATCAGCGCCCGCGCCGCCTGCAAGTGCTTCTCTCACGTATTCAGCCAACACCCCGGCTGTATTCCGCCAATAATCGATAAACAAGCGGATTCGATATGCAAATTAGTACCACGCATGATCCTGTCGATTGTGTAGGATTGATTGCCATCCGCTGCCGTTAAATAAAAAGCTCGCGCGCCTTCCTGCCCTTGCTTATCAAGGCTTTTAAGCAATCCAATAAGCTCATCGGCCTCGAATAAAATCCCGTTGGGATTCTCAATCATTAATTGACCAAGTGCTTCCGCCGTTGCGTCATTGGTTATGAGTCTTGGGGCTGTTTCTGTCTGTGGCAAAGTATCGGATTCGCTTTTCAAGAATCCTGAAATATCAGCATCGGGATCATTTTTTAGCGCCTTTCTTGCCTGTGACTTCTTGGCAGCTTGTCGAAGCTTCGATTCTTCCCCTGAATTCATCAATTGGGCGTTACGTTGATGGATTTCTTGCGCAATCTCTATTTGCAATTGTTTTAGTGGTTTCAGAACTTCGTTACGATTTGGCGATTTCATTACACCGGAACCGCCGATTACCGCGCCCCAAAGATTTGGAACAATTACCCAGTTATCACGCCTCTTTGGTCTTATCCCAATTTTGCAGCCGGTTACAGCACTAAACATTAAGTAGGTATTTACGGCCGCAAAATCGGGCGGGCATTGCATCCGCTCTGAAATATCTTCAACGTAACCGCGAATGCTTGCCGGTAAGAAACAGTAATCGAACGGTTTCACTTCCGGCAATTCGGGTAGCGGTTCGGGTATCAGTGCACTAGGCTCAGTGGGGTCTATCGCGGCTTCAGCTTTTTGGCGTAAGTTCATCGCGCACCCTCCAAATACGTCAAACCATCGTTGAGGCGCAAAATAATTTCAGCAACAAAATCCCTGTCATCACTAGACAGCGCATTCAGCTTTTTCAGATCGTTCGCAACCACTAATAGCCGGATCAAATCGCCACGCAAGACATGAAACATTTGCCACGCTGAAAAAACCGCCGCGGCTTTGTTTTTCGTACTTTGGATTGTCGGTCGGCGGGAATAGGGTGCTAGGATCAATACCCAGTGCATTACAAATATCAACGCCACCGGCGTTGCAGCCAAAGCAGTGAACCAAGATAATTCCATCAGTTTTTTGCGTTACGGCAAGGCTCGGCGTCCGATCCTGGTGAACAGGGCAGCAAGCGACATAACGCCCCTCGCCAATTCGTCTAGCTTTCGTTAATCTGCCAATAATTTCATGCAAGCTGCCGCCATCGTGCTGCAATTTTGTGTTAAGATTCATCTCGCAAAACTCCAAAAGTAGTCATGGGAAAGCCGTCCGGGAATACTCTCCCGGCGGCTTTTTTGTCACTCAAGTTTGTTTGATGATTTGAACCTGTCTAGCTCTGCCCGCACTTCGGCTTCGGAAATTTGAGGCAACAATTGATGAATAAACTGTCCCGCGAATGCAGCCGCCTGAAAACTGTAAGGCGCTCCGCTTCCAGCGTTCGCAACCATTGCTGCAATTAGATTTTTGCGCAGCGTTGTGTCATCCTTGATCTTTGCAATCGCAGCATTTCGTTGTTCTGCGCAAAATTCGCGTTGCGCTGCTGCCGTTGCCAGTTCCGCTTGTAGAATCTGCTGATCAATTTCCCTGACTGCGTCCTGCGCAAGCGTTTTCAACCTTTCAGCTTCAGCAAGTTTTGCGCGTTCTGATTCAATCTCTGCGCGTGAAGCTTGCACCTGCTGCATATTTGCCTCGTCGCAAATGTAGCGCCGCTCCAAAAGGATGTGAGCATGTTCAAGGTTGGCAAGCTTCGCGTGTATTTCCGCGGTCATACTGTCGCATGATTGCTTTTTGTCTTGAAACTTGCTGCGACGTGTGAGCAATTCGGCGTGTGCGGATCGGGCGGATTTTAAATTTTCCATTACGCTGCGCCTCCATTTAACAGTCTTGCAACGTCAGCGACAGGCCATAAAAGACGATTCCCAAGTTTTTTAGGTCGAATGCCGAAATATTCACCGGTCAGGCAGTATGCTTTCCTAACTGTTTGGGGTTTGTGATTCGTCACTAGCGCAATTTCTGCGGTCTGGATAAAATCGCGATGACTCGCGAGTTCTGCCAACTGGTGTGGTATGTTTTGATGATTCATTGCAACCTCATTATCAAGCTGCCGTCAGCGGGATTGCTGTTTAAGCAGATTGATTTGAGATTACGCGTAAGTCTTTTGAAAGTAATCCCGCAGTTTTTGGGTAAATTAGCGGGATTTTTAATAAATCGATTAATAAAAAGTTATCGTAATTTTCGGCAGATCATTACCGCGTGCAATAGCAAGCAAGATTTTTTTGTATTGGCTTAAAGTTCCGCCCGTGATCACCTCAACATCATGGCAATATTCTTCTGACAAGGTTTTACCTATTCCGATTTTTTCCCCTGCCTTTTCGTAAAAACCAGAATCAATTGGTTGCGTAGGATCATTCTCAAGCATGTTTTTAGCTTCTTGAAATACCGCAAATTTCATAAATTCTTTTTTCTTATTTGCGGCTAATTGCGTGTTTTTTGGAAAAGGACTACCTAGAACATCATTCCAATCTTTTGACTCGAAGCTCAATATTTTATCTATGCCGTGAATAAGTTGTTGCGCAGCCCATTGTGGCATGATCAAGCGATGGCGGGCACACACTTGAACGGCCCGCATTAAGCCAAGATTGTCTCCTTTCTCATACTGAGACTGAAGTTTATCCAATAATTTCAATGCGTACCATTGATCTAAAAGACTTGTGGGATTTGATGGATTGTCTTTGTTGCTTGGCTGTTTCGCATTCGAGCGAATGACTTCAGTTAATGTTTTTTTTGCCAGTTCATCTTGATCCATACGCATTCCCTTCAAAATGCCCTTCATGAAGTTCCACCCCAAGCGGTGAAGGTCTCCGCTTTTCGCCTGATCGGGGCTAGGGGTGGTATTGCTCTGTTAAGCTTAATGCTGCTTTATCCAATCCCGTAACGCGTCATTAATGCGTGTTTGCCAGCCATTGCCGGTTGCCTTGAATTGCTCCAATATGTCCGTATCCAGGCGAAGTGTTACCTGTTCCTTTTTTCCGCTTCCTTGTGGCCTTCCGCGTGCTTTCCTGAATTGCCGCAATTCTTCATTCGCTAAAGGTAAATTATCCGGATCGGTAAGCGCGGCGGCTGTAATCTGCGCGTTTTCTGCTTCGGTTGGTCTAATTAATTTCTTGCTCATAAAAGTCAAATTCTCTATGGTTAGCTTTGCGTAAGCTGATTATTCGCCGTTCATCTTCACGGTCGACATAAACCGCGCAATATAATCTTTCGCCAATTGGTGCTAAGGCGATCATGCGGATTTCCCCATAATTCCGCCGTGTGTCTTGCCATGTCAATGCGAAATCCCAATCAATAAGCGCTGCATCGGTCAGTGATACGCCATGCTTTTCCTTGTTTATTGCATCCTTGGTAGCATCGCAAATCACTTTCATATATTAATGTAGTTACGTTTATTATTGGAGTCAAGAATTATTTGTAGTTATGTTTATTTCTTTATAACGTGTAACCCTGCCTGTGTTGGTGCAAAATTAATCCCAGCTTCTTGCAGTATCCAAGCTTCAATCTTAACGTGCCATACTCGAAGCAAATCAAGCGGGCGGCGTATGTAGTTTTGTTCTCGCACACCTTGCGGCTTGTGCCCTTGAATTTGGGCGGCGATACCGGCAGGCATTTCTATCCATTCACAAAGACTGGCAAAAGATCGCCGTAGTCCATGCAAAGTTAAATCCAATCCAGCAATTGTGCAGGCTTTCCGGTGGGCTATGGATGGATCGGTTAAGCGGCCACTTGCAGCGGTAGGGCTTGAAAATACCCATTCATTGCGGCGGGTGAGGGTGGATAGCAGGTTGGTCACATAGGGCGTTAACGGGATGATTCTAAAATCATCAACTTTGTCATTGATCGTTAAACTGTTCCATTGAAAATCTATATCCCGCCAGCGTAAAGAAGCGATTTCTTCGCGGCGTGCACCGGTCAGTAAAAGAGTTTGCAGATATGCGGATATGACTGGATTCTGAATTTGTTTGATTGTCTTAAACCATGCGGGCAATTGCTCGCGCTGTAATACGTCATGTTTAACTTTAGCTTTTCCTAGACTCTCTCTAGCATCATTATTCTGTGCTGGATTGCTTGTCACAATCGCTTTGTAGGTTGAGTGTCTGCCACACCATGAAAGAAATGCTCGCAATAACCTGAGAGCAAGGCGGGCGCGTGTTGGCCGGATCAATGCTTCATTTCTTGCCCATTCGGTCACCAATTCCGGCGTTAAATCTACCAGTCGGACTGACGCTAATGGCGTGAGTAATCCGGGTTCTGTCAGTTTCTTACTTCGTTTGCGTGGATCGCCGCCAGCCTGCATAACTTTTTCATGGTCACGGATATGTAGTTCTGACCATAGCGGCTTGCGGGCAGTCACATATTCTTCCCATGCTTGACGTACTGTTACGATTTCACGGGTTTCTTGTGCTTTCTTGGCAGCGACGGCGGCTTGCTGTGCTGCCTTATTGTCGGCTGTAACTTGCCGGGGATCGTAGCCTTGATCTATAAGAGATTTAAGGCGGCGCGCTTCTTTTCGTGCATATTCAATGCTCTTCTTATTTACATCACAAATCGTTATGCGTGCAGATTTTCCGTATATTTTGGCCTGGAATATGAATGATTTTGATCCCGAGGCTGTGACAATAACACCCAAGCCTTTATCCTCGCTATCCCAAAGATAAGTGCGCGTCTTTCCTTCTTCGCATTTTAACTTTGCGATTCGTCCGGTGGTTAACTTGACTGCAAGAAATCTCAGAGTTGTTTACAGATAGGTTGATTGAAATAAGCGGTGAGTATTTCATAAGGAGTGGCATTATTCAAACTCTTATGAGGCTTAACGGTATTGTAGAAATTAATCAAACGGAGAAGCTGAATGTGCCGATCGGCGCAGTCTTTAAAGTGAATCTTGCTGTGCCACATATCCATCAGGGTGCGGATAACCCGCTCAGCTTTACCGTTGGTTTGCGGACGATTGATACGGGTAAACTTCTGACCGATACCGTGCTGCCTGCAAACTTTGACGAAAGCGTGGCCGTCAGTTCCTTTAAATTCTTTGCCGTTGTCAGAATAAGCATAGTCGATCTGGTAAGAACATTGGGCAACAGTGCTTGTGAGAAAGCAAGCTGCACTATGCTGGGTTTTATCGGGAAGAATATCGGCATACAGCTCCCTGGAGAAATCATCGATTGCCACAAATAGATACTCGCGAGGTTCATTGGCGGATTGCCCTTTCAAGAAGGGAAGCCGCTTGGTATCGAAATGAACGAGCTCGCCCGGGTAAGA
>NZ_FNOE01000001.1 GCF_900106555.1 Nitrosomonas oligotropha
GGGTCAGTGGTTCATCCCGCACCGGCGTGATGATGATCTGGCCATTGGAGGCGGTGAGCTTCACTCGTTGATCCACGTGCACATGCGCTTCCCGTGCAATCGCAGCGGGCAAGCGCACCCCAAGATTATTGCCCCATTGTTTAATGTCCAGAATAACGTCTTTCATGATTATGCTCCACCCACCAAATGTTTAAACTAAAGTATAAACACAACCGCAGCAGGAAGCAAATCGTCAAACGAACATCTGCTGCAACAAGCCTTTTTTGTAGCGCTTCACGGCATCAAGCTGGGCTTGCGCTTGGGCGATTTTGTTGTCGATGACGGTGAGAAAGTTGGCGATTTTGGTTTGTTCGTGTATTGATGGAACAAGTATATTGAGATTTTTTAATTGTCCGCCAGTAATTAATGGTTGGCCTGAACCAAACACAAGCTTATTTAAGTTTAAGAATTTAAGTAGATTGTAAAAAAATGAATAATTGTTGGGCTTGTTTAAATGAATAATAAGCGTGTTATCGGACACACAATAATTGCCATCAACTTCATATAAATAACCAGCGTTTGCACCGACCCGTGCTATTAATATATTTTTTCCTTGATAATCGAACTGACTACAAAATCCAATTTCACCAGTTGAACCATAAAGAACAAAATCGCCATTTTCGTTTCTCTTATTAGATTTCCCGGATTGTATAAATTCAGAAAAATCTCCAAGTAAACCACTTTCCCAATCTGGAAACTCCCGCCCATCATCATCCTTAAACCTTAACTTCTGGCTGAAAATCTGCTGCATCACGCCTTTTTTGTATTGCGCTAATAAGTCACATTTTTGCGTGAGCTGGGTGATTTTTTCATCGATTGCCGTGAGGAAATTGGCGATTTTGGTTTGTTCTGGAAGAATTGGTAATGCTAACGATAATTTTCGTTGGGTAGTTATCGGTACCTGATTTCTTGTGGATTGAGACATTATGCTGCTGTACTGAGAAACAAAAAAATCAGACTGAAAAAAATATAACAAGAATATGTTGTTAATTTTATTCAGATCACATCTGTAGTACGTTGCTGTCGTACTGAGTATTACATAACTAAAACTCGTTCGTAAAATAGCGCAAGGCCCCACAGTTGCATTATGAGCAAACAAAACATCACCATTTTTTGCAATCCCTTTTTTAAATAGCTTTGCTTTTGCCTCTGGAAGATATTTACATTTATTAAAATCAATTCTTCCAGTTATAAAATCATTCGCAGTAATATAGGGAATTCCAGCTTTTGAAAATTCATTACTTTTTGGATATAAAGCGCCATGATTTCCATCCAAATGACCAATTATTGATTTATTATCAATAAAATATTGAATTGTATTTTTAATCCAGTTTTCTGAGAACCCATCAAACCGTAGCCGTGGCACATCCATGCTTATTTCCCTGATTCCGCAAACGGCGGCGTAATCCCCAGTTCCTGACAAAACGCCGCAATGATCGCATCCGTCTGTTGGCTTTGTGCTTCCAGCGCTTTGAGCTGTCCGGCAATCGCGTTCAGGTCGATTTCCGCTTCAGCCTCAAACGTGTCGACATAGCGCGGAATGTTCAGGTTGTAATCATTGGCCTTGATAGTTTCCAGGCTGGCGACATGGCTGAATTTGTCCTGACCGGTGCGCGCCAGATACGCTTCGACGATTTTATGGATATGCGCCGGGCGCAGCATGTTTTGCGTTTTGACTTTGTCGAATGCCTGGCTGGCGTCGATGAACAGGATATTGTCCGGGTTGCGGCGGCATTTCTTGAATACCAGCACGCAGGTCGGAATACTGGTGCCGTAGAAGATATTGGCAGGCAAGCCGATCACCGCATCCAGGCAGTTCATTTGTTCGATCAGATACTGGCGGATATGGCCTTCCGCCGCGCCACGGAACAGCACGCCATGCGGCAATACCACGGCCATCGCGCCATCCTCCGCAAGCTGGTAAACCATGTGCTGCACGAATGCCATATCGGCTTTGCTACTCGGTGCCAATTTGCCGTACACGCTGAAGCGGTCATCGCTCATGAACAGCGGGTTGGCACTCCAATGCGCAGAAAACGGTGGATTGGCGACAATCGCATCGAAGCGCAGATCACGGTGCTGCGGGTGTTCCAGCGTATCTTCCTGGCAGATGTCGAAATCGGCGTAATGCACGTCGTGCAGGATCATGTTCATGCGCGCGAGGTTGTACGTGGTGCGGTTCAATTCCTGGCCGTAAATCTTGTCGACGTGATCGGCTTCGCGTTTGACGCGTAACAGCAATGAACCGCTGCCGCAAGTTGGGTCGTACAGTTTTTTGATGTTCTTATTTTGCGCGGTCACCAGTTTGGCGAGCAAAGTGGAAACCGGCTGCGGAGTATAAAACTCACCGGCTTTTTTGCCCGCGCCGCTGGCAAATTCGCCGATCAAGTATTCATACGCATCGCCCAGCACGTCCGCCGTGCCATCGGCTAGGCTGAAGTCGATTTTGTCCAAATGCACCAGCACTTTGGTCACCAGCGCATTTTTGGCTTTTTCGGTGGCACCCAGTTTGGAAGAGGTCAAATCCAGGTCTTCAAACAAATTGCTGAAATCGTCCGCGCTATCGGTGCCCAGCGTGCTTTGCTCGATGTTTTTCAGGATGCGCGTCAGATCGGGCAGAATGAAATTGTACTGTTCGCCATCCGCATCGCTATCCGCTTGGCTGTTGCCTTTCATCGCAATGGCGTGAAACAGCTCGGAAGGCTTCAGAAAGTAACCCAGCTCGGACACGGCGGCATCGTGCACCGCTTGCACGATTTCCGCGCCGTCTTCGGTGTGCTCGTCCAGTGCCGCAAACTTCAATCCATCCTGTTCCAGAATCGAATCGGCAAAACGCACCACTTTCTCGGACAGGTATTTGTAAAAAATGAACCCCAGAATGTAATCACGGAATTCATCCGCATTCATCTTGCCGCGCAGGGTATTGGCGATGTTCCAAAGCTGTTGCTGAAGCTGGCGGCGTTGTTCTTCGGTCATGTTTTTAGTAGGTTTAAAAAGTTCGCATAGTGTAGTGTCAATCTGTGCCAAATGACATACTTAATCGCTGATATAAAAAACCAGCAGGACAAAACATCCCGAAGAATGCTTCATCTTCCTGGTTATTATTTTTCATGTGACACTTTTCGCAAACTGCCGGAATAAAACCGACTAAACCGACTAAACCGACTAAACCGACTAAACCGACTAAACCGACTAAACCGACTAAACCGATTCCACCTTCCATTTGGCTGCGTTATATGTTGCGGTGTCTTGTACTAACCGCAAGCCGTTGACTACTTGGCGCGCATGGCGTTTGATCCACCATCCAAGACGTTTACGATTTACACTACCATCGCGCTCACCTGCGATATCCTGAATGATTTCTTGCAGGTCATCACTTGAATATAATCGGTTGGTTGCATCCTTAACCGAGGTAGGGGCATGACCAAAACGTTCAAACCAAACGCGCAAGAACTCACCCAATAATTCACGATCTGGATCGTCACTCATGGATTCAAAGATGCAGGCTGCCGGGTCTGGTAATCCTAGCCATAATAAAGATTGTCGGCAATAACCCGACCAGTCGGCATAGGTGGCAATGGGTTTGCAATCAGTTTTAGGCTTTCCCGCACAAATCCACGCACGCACGATAGTCAACGCCAGTGAAACAAATCGACCACGGTCAGCCCTGGTTTCACTGACAGGCTGTTTCTTAAAATCACGGGTTGCCGGTGTCTCGCAGGCTGGATCAAGGGTAATCGTCACGGTTCTCCTTGTCATATCGCGCACGGGGTCAACGTTATTCCCGCTGGATAAAAACAGCGTGCGAGTACCGACTTCAGCGGTTTTGCTTTGTCCTAGTATGCGCCCGGAAATAAATTCACTGGTGAGCGCAGTACACAATGACTTATGCGGAATCAGGTCACTTGTCAGGTTATCGAATTCCACCACAGCAGGCGCAGTCAGCAATTCAGCCAGTAATAGCTTGCGGCATTCTTCATCTTCGGCAGGGAAAGCATGAGGTGTTCCTCGTTGTGGTGTGGCAAAGGCGGTCAGTAGTTCACATAGATAACTTTTGCCGCTGGCGATACTGGGTGCCTTTATATGAAACATCGGCGCTTGTGATAATGATGGCCTAACGACGGCAGTCAGAATACCTGATAATGCAGCGGCTCGGTCATGTTCAGTTTTAAATGCGAATTCACTTAACAGATCGGATAGTTCGGCCAGCGCTTGTTCCGCTTGCTGTTTGGTTGGTTTATCTGGCACGTTAAATTTTTTGGCATTGAATACACCGAACATGCCGGTCACCGCATCATGGCCAGCATTCATCATCAGACTGCCATCCGGCCTTAAATAGGGTTGTCGGGCGATGCCATTCAGAACTGGCAAATGCGGATAACTGTCTGCGTCATGCAATACTCGGACATGCCGCTCGGAAGGATCGCAAACATACCATGCCTGATCGCGTTTATCATAGCGCTGCCATATTGCTACACCTGCCAGCACACGCGTCAAACTTGATAAAGTTAGCGGTTTGACGGTTGTTTCTTTCGTTCCCGGATTGGTGGCAATTGTGACGATAATCCCCCCGCGCTGATAATGCCTGAGCGTTTTAGCCATTTCGCTCTCAGCCGCATCACAGATATGCGGTATCTCGCCTGCTTGAATGCGAATTATCGGTTTATGCCTGGCTTCATTTTTGCTGATTTCAAAATAATCATACAAATCACTTACACGTCGATCAGAACAATGCCCATGCTGACATTTAAAGCCGCCTAATGGGTACGATTCGTTTGGCTCAAAATAAGCGCTGCCGTGATCGACTTGATCGGTATGCCCATTTACCCAGGGACAGGTAATATCATGCTTCCCACTGCCTAAAGGTTGTTTATAGCGGCCTGAATTTTTTAATGCCGTGATAATTGGATTTTCATCGGCACGGGGGATATGAACATCGTCTTGATACGGATCAGCTTGCTGATTGGTCTTCCGGCCTTGCGTCCGGCGTTGTTGCGAATAATCTTTCAGCTCAATCTGCAAACCGTCAACAATTTGCTGAACTGAATAACGACGCGCTGGATTCCATCCCTTTAACTGACAACGCCAATGACTGCCATCGGCATTTTTATGTTTGCCATTAATAGCGATGGGGGTGCGGCCTATTCTTGCGCAGGCTCCATTTGATCCTGGATCACATAAACCAGCATCAATGATTGATTTAAGCAAAATGTCGGCTTCTTTTGGATCGGTGATTAGTGCGTCCAATATAAAACCAATTTGAAAATTGCCGGGCGAAGTCTCGATCATCCAGCTTGGGTCGAGCGTGACGCGCTCCCATGCAACTTTGACGCCAATATCATCCAGCATGACGGCGAATAATCCGGAAAATTGCGTTTTTAGCCGTCTATATCTGCCATCGTCATCCGGTTTGAAAGTTGCAAAGCTGATGTAATTATTACAGTCATCGGGTAGCTGCGTTTTGCCTTCAATCCACGGCTTTCCAAACCATGAATTCTTGCCAACAGTAGCAGGGTTTCCAGCAAAGCTGACTACAATCGGGCGTTCAGTTCCTACTATTTCGCCAAAAATACCCTTGATGAATTCTTCATTATTGATCGTTGAAAAGTCGGTTTCATCGGTTTTGTCGGTTTCATTTGCCACAGTATCAAAATTTGGCGAAGAAATATTTTTATCTACATCTTGATGCGGTACAATCAGATCAGCGTCATTAGCAGTATCGCAAGTGCCCTGTTCCCGCAGGGCATTTGTATTTGTGGTCATGGTTATTCCCCCAGCCCTAGCGCTTTTTTTATTTCTTTTACTCCCCAAGCCAGACGACCATTAATTCTTAATGGACGTATTGGCCCGTTTTCTAGGCATGCCCAGGCGCGAAGTGTTTGGGGTCTTCTGTTGAAGTAATAAGCTGCTTGTTCTGTTGGGACTGTTGGGCGTGTTACCTGTTCCAGCGGGGGAAATTGCTGAATATGAGAACCGATTGTCTTTAATGAAGAAGGGGTTGTTTCCATAGTTAAACTATCCTTTGCCTTTCGGCTTGATTGAAGATAGTTCGCTATTATTCACATATATTTTGTAGCGTCACGGAAATGAAATGCTTTATATTTCCGTGAAATGAAAGCTGAATGATTCAGTTAACCAATATTTTAAGAAGCTCTTCGGTGGTTTTCGGATTTTCTTTTTCGATACTTACGTTAACTAATTGCCGGTAAAATTTTTCAACCGTTTGTTTTTTCTGATCGTCCCAAAAAATCATACTTTCCGCTGCATCTCGTTGCGATTCTGCGAATAGCTTTTTGTTATTACGTTTTTCTTTCAAAAGAGAATCAGACGAAAGAAAATTCTTTTCTTGTGTATCGTTATCACCCTTTCTCCCGGTATTTGCATGTTTTAACCACCTGTATTTTTCTGGATTCGCTATGTATTGTTCCTCTAACCACCTGCAAGCTACTTCTGAAGCATCTCTATCTTTCCAGCCCAAAAACATCAGCTTGGCCATAATCGTAAATAGTCTTTTGTTACGCAAATTCTTCCAACCTTTCGCTAGTACGGTTGTATTTCCTTTTCCTGCTTTCAAGTTGAAGATTTCTTCAAGTGGCTTCTTACCGTCACACTTCCACCATTCTGCGAACCCCTTTTCAATTGCGTCCAATATCTCTTTTGGTATTGGCAAGCTGTTACTATTCGCCAAGATAAAAACCTGCATTGCATGAGGGAAAAAACCTGTTTCGTTGAATTTATCAGTATAATTTTCGATATTGTTTAGAGCAGCGAATTTATCCATTACACTCCTTCAAAAATGCCCTTCATGAAGGTGTCACCCCAGGCGGTGAAGGTCTCCGCTTTTCGTCCCGTCGGCTAGGGGTGGGGTGGGGTTGCTCTGCTATGCTTGTAATCGTTCCAGCGGTTTAATATTCGGCCTTGGTTGCTTCTTTGCCCGCCATAAATCCCATTGCGTCTGCATTCCTAGCCAAGTGTCCGGCGATGTTCCAAGCCATGCTGAAAGGCGCAATGCCATTGCAGCGGTTACACCGGCTTTTTTATTTAATAGCTTGGAAAGTGTGACACGTGAAACTTGCAATTCCTTGGCGGCTTGGGTAACTGTCATCTCTTCCGGCAGCCAATCCCTTAAAACTTCGCCGGGGTGCGCTGGATTGTGCATTTTGCTCATATGTTAAATTCCTTAGTGATAGTCTTGATAATCGACCAAAACAGCATCTTCACCTTCAAAGGCGAATGTCATACGCCAATTGCCGTTAACCTTAACGGAATAATGTCCGGCAAGATCGCCCGTTAATCCGTGTAATTTCCAGCTTGGCGCGTTCATATCTTCCGGTTGTTTTGCGCTATCCAATGCAGTCAACAATATGCGTAATTTTTCGGCATGGGCTGGCTGTATCCCTGCTTTCTTACCCGTTAAAAAGAAAGTCTCGATTCCTTTATGTCGGAAAGTTTTTATCATCGGCAAATATTGTAAATAGTTAATTAACACTTATCAATATAAAGTAATAAAAATTATTGTTTAACAATCTGCAATCCTGCTTGCGTGGGTACAAATTCAATCCCCGCTTGTTCTAATATCCATCGCTCAATTTTGACGTGCCACAGGCGCAACAAATCAAGCTCACGGCGGATATAGTGCTTTTCTCTCAATGCACTTGGTTTGTGCCCTTGTATCTGCGCCGAGATACCGGCGGGCATTTGTACCCAATCGCAAAAAGAAGCGAATGATCGCCTGAATCCATATATATCCAGCTTCACGCCTGCAATAGCACAAACCTTTTCATGCGCTTTGCGCGCATCAATGATGTGCCCGCTTGCTGAATTGCCGCTGAATACCCACTGGTTGCGCCTTGGCAACATTGCCAGCAAATGTGATAAATAAGGCGGCAGCGGAATGACTCGCAATCCTTCCACCTTATCCTTTATAGTCATGTGACACCATTGAAAATCTATATCCTCCCATTTTAGGGTGGATATTTCATTAGGCCGTGAACCGGTCAAAAGCAAGGCTTGCAGATACGCCGCCATGACAGGGCTATTCAGTTGCTTTGCCGCATTGAACCATGCCGGCAATTGCTCTTTCTGCAAAGCACCGTTCATTGTTTCAGGTTTGCCTAAAATCTCGCGTGCCTTTTTATTTTTGGCGGCATTGCTTACTACCATATCTCGATACTCTGCGTGTTCACCACACCATGTTAAAAAAACTTTTAACAGGCGGAAAGCAAGCCGTGCGCGTCCCGCTCTTACTGCCCCCTCTTCGTTTGCCCATTCTTGGACTCGTTCTTGGGTTAAGTCTATAAGACGCACATTAGCTAGTGATCTTAGTACGCCTGGAACTGTCAATTTGCTGCTACGCGCTCTCTTTTCTCCGCCAGGTTGCATCATGTTTACGTGATCGGAATAATGCCGTTCGCTCCAGAACCGTTTACGTTCGGTCAAATATTTTTCCCATGCCATTGCTAGCGTCACGGTTTCGCGTGTTTCCTGCGCTTTCTTGGCGGTTTCTGCTGCCTCTTTTGCAGCTCTCTTTTCTGTCTCCACTTGGCGCGGGTCTACGCCTTGATCAGTTATTACTTTAAGGCTAGCCGCCTTCTCTTGTGCGGCTGAAATACTCCACGATGGATAATTGCCAATGGTTATACGTAAGGTTTTGCCGTGTAGTTCGGTTTGGAATATGTAAGATTTTGCACCGCTGGCAGTGACTCGCAATCCCAAACCGGGTTGTTTTCCATCCCAAAAGATAGATTGCTTGGAACCCTCTTTGCACTTGAATGAAGCGACTCTGTCAGCGGTGAAGTTATCCCATTTCATTTTGAATATTTCCGTGTAAGGCTGGTGTAAGGAAATAATATCAGAATAGCGGAATATCAATCAACACTAATAATATGCTACATTTTGTAACTTTGTTGTTTTTATTTGTATTTTACAATTTCACGAACGCCAATCAACATCAAGAAATAGCAAAACACACGGAATCATAATCCGTTGGTCCGGGGTTCAAATCCCTGATTCGCCACCAATAAAACAAAGTGTTAGATTAATCCCCAACCGCTTTTTCTTTCTGATGTGACAAAATTACGTCATCAAGAACAAGAAAATTTGAAACCAACTCAACATGTTGCATGAGTTGCGGTTTCGATAGGTGTGCATATCTGCTTACCATCTCTTCCGATTCCCAACCGCCGAGTTCCTGCAGTACATTCATCGGCGTACCCAGGAAGCGATTTCATTTTAATCGGATACTTAATTTATAGTTACCATAAGAGAAGAGTAATTTTTAACTAATAAAAACTATTGAAAAAGTGATTTAAATTTAAATCTTGCATTGTTAAAGGTGTACTTTCTTTGCAAACAATGGCTATAGCCACTAACTATAGATAGTGCAGCACGATATATCGACATTGCATCCTGTAGTGATGGAGGAGATGTTTCTGAATAGCGATGTCTTATAGCAATTTTTTCACTTGGTAGTAGTGATACGAATTTATCTAAATTGCTTAATTCGATAGATGTAGCACTAGCGATCATCTGATGAAGCTTATAAACATCGTGTATTTTAGGTGGATCAATAGATCTCTGCAGTAGCATTACTTTAAGAATCATTTCGCAAGCCAAATTCAGATCCCATATCGACATAGATAAACTAATCGGATTGCACTTTGCAACTTCAGCGGCACCTTTTTCAAGATTTGGTAATACACATTGAGCGAGTTTACCTAATCTTTCATTTTGATAAGTGGCAGTCATGAAATTGACATAAATCCTCCGAAGCTCCGAGGCAATAGTCACTATGTCTGAGGAAAGTTGTTTTTTCTCGAGTATTGTTAATGAATCAAAGTTCGGTGGTTGTTCTACCCAATCCAGATAATTCTCTGTGGGAAACACTTCAATAGGAAAGCAAATCCAAAAAGCGCTTTCCGAATCTGAGGATTCCTTTATAGTTAATGGAATCTTGGCGAGAAATGGTGTATCAAAAATTGAGATCACACCAGTTAAAGTACTTTCACTACATAAAAACAATGTATTTCCATAGCGTTTTTCATACCATGCATATATGGCTTCAAAAAATGTTTTAAACCATGGTTTGTTATGATAATTAGCTATTGAGTCACCTTCGATGCTGACTAAACAATGCTCGGTGAAAATTATGGTTGCACGGTAAATGCGCTGTTGGAGAGGTACACTATTTTTAGCAAGTGCAGAATCAATATCTGGAAGAATCTCAGCTAAGAAGTTTTCTAAAGAAACGGGCAATGAGTCTTCATTAGTATCCATTAAACAAAACCATTCTAGACAAATTGCTGCATCTATAAAGATGTTATATACAAATTTCCCAATCCCTTAGGGTTGTTACTTTATCCACACATATGAACATTTGTGTATTTGTTTATCATATACTATATTCGTTTTTGTTCAATAATAAAGGACGAAATAACATGAGCCGCTTGTCTATCGATCTGACACCAGAACAGCATCAAAAGATTAAGGCTGTTGCTGCCTTACAAGGAAAATCAATTAAAGAATATGTGCTTGCTCAAATTCTGCCTACATCTTCTGATGAGAACATGGCTTTGAATGAATTGGAAATGCTTTTAGACGAACGCATTAAATCAGCTAGAGCCGGAAAAATCAGCAAGAAATCTGTAGAAGAAATCTTTCAAGAAGTATATAGCGAAAACACCAAGTAATGCCCGGCTACGAACTTACTGCTCTTGCTGAAGAGGATTTGAAAGCGATCGCCCTTTATACGGTTAATACGTGGGGAATTGAACAGGCAAAACATTATGAAGCCTTGTTGTTAAGACGATTCCAAGAGATTGCCCAGGGCAGCATCACACCAAGAGTATTTCTAAAAAACAGATAAGATTTATTGTTTACGCATTGTGAACATCACTATATTTTTTATTGGCAGCCAAAAGGCAGAGAAAAGCCAATCATCCTGGCGGTTTTGCATGAGCGGATGAATCTCATGCAAAGACTTAAGGATCGACTGGCGACGTGAAGCATAACCTTGTTCTACTGAGTAAAATTGATATCGTTTTTGTGCAATGACAGATCAAACAAAATACCAAATTCATTGCGTCAAATTTGTGTCACACCCATTTATAAATTCCCAAATTTAGGGCTGTGTGACAATGGTTTTATATGCGGAACATAATCCGTTGGTCCGGGGTTCAAATCCCTGATTCGCCATCATTAAAACCATCAAACTGATAATAAAAATCAACTCCTCCATCGATTCAAAGCATCGAATCTTCCTCGCTGCAGCTGCTTAATTTTTTCGTTTTACTTCCGATTTTGAGACCGGGCACCAACGAGGTCGCCAAGCTTGTAGAAATATGACCATGAAGTACAATCCGTACCGCTGCACTAAAATTGATGGCGATTAGGAATTAAGGTAATCAAAAGAGAAGATTTGACAGCGGGATTAAAGCACGCTTGCGCACCCCTGAACTATACATCCGAAACGAACCGCTATGAAAGCGCACACTAATGCAATCAATCTGTAGCGATTTCGATCCTCACCCGGCTTTGGGGCCGGGCGCTATTTGCCTGACCGGCGAAAATACCGTAGCTGGAAGCGGAATGGCCATTGAGTTCGCTGTCGTTGATGTTACGGGCTGTGTGATCGAGCATCTGGCACGCGGCGATGCGTTCCACGGCAAAACTGCGCAGCGCTTCTCGCTTGTGGCACCAAGCGTCGAGATACCAGTTATCGCGGTAATGCGTAAGACGTTGCGGTGAAACGATGCGTTCGGTTTGCTGATCGCGGCCGCGGCTGTGGTAGACGATGTCGAGTTGCTTGCGTTGCAACACCGCGCTGGCGGCAGACTGAAAATGCTGCAAAGCCGGTTGCCTGCTCAACATGGTCAAAATGCGGATGCGCTTGACCGCATCCGGATCGTTCAGTTGCTGAGTTGCCAGTATCTTTTTCAACCGCTCCTGCATCGGTTTGAGTTGCAGGGCAAGCAAGCCCGGCTGAATTTGTTCCAGCAGTTGCTGCATGGTCAGCAACGCGTGCAATTCCTGCGCATCAAACCAAACACCGGGCAATTCAAATAGACCGGCATCGCGCGATTCGTAGTAATAGCCGTGCGTTCCCGGTCATAGAGAATCGGGGCATTGAAATACAGCCGCAACGATTCGATGGTGCGGTTGACCGTGGCGCGGGAACATTCCAGCAGTTGTTCGAGCGTTTGGTGCGACACCGGCAGAGTGCGGGATGCCAATATGCGATGCAATTGATAGATTCGCTGGAGATTGCCCATAAATTGATCTCAATAAATGTGAAAGCTACAAATTCGTTGATACGGAATTTCTCTTTAGCGTATCATAAGGCCCTCGGAAACATCAGGCGCCGGTCAAGATTCAAACCCCTGTTTCGTACCGTTTATCGTTTGTTTTTATCCTGTTGCCATTCAGTAAAACTATGAAAGAAACGCAGGCGATATCCTTGCTATTGATTTTTGTATTGAGCATGCTATCGCACCCCGCTTTTAGCCAGCAAACCCGGAAATTTCCTCCCAATAGTCAATTGGGCAGCCTGACAGCGGTGGCTTTTCCGCACTTCACCATCAATGGGCAGCAAATGACGATGGGCGCGGGCGGGCAGATCCGCGGGATCGATAATATGATTATTCTGCCCTCGACGGCGAACTATATCGGTTTGATCCGCTACCAATTGGATACAATGGGCAATCTGCACCGGGTCTGGATTT
This sequence comes from Nitrosomonas oligotropha, assembly GCF_900106555.1. Classification (GTDB taxonomy): domain Bacteria; phylum Pseudomonadota; class Gammaproteobacteria; order Burkholderiales; family Nitrosomonadaceae; genus Nitrosomonas; species Nitrosomonas oligotropha_A. Next base: position 12,759 of record NZ_FNOE01000001.1, read on the forward strand.
TGACGCCGAATGAAGTCAAGGAAGCGGAAAGCGAAGGGCAACAGATACCGAAACCGAAAAAACGTTTTTTCTTTTTTTAACCCAGCGCTAAATCATTCGTGAGTAACAAGCTTTATATCAAAACCTTCGGTTGCCAGATGAACGAGTACGACTCGGAGAAAATGGCCGATGTCCTGCACGCCGCTTATGGCATGGAATCCACCGACGATCCGGCGCAGGCCGATATCATTCTGTTTAATACCTGCTCGGTGCGCGAGAAGGCGCAGGAAAAGGTGTTTCATGATCTGGGACGGGTGCGGCATCTGAAGGAGAACAATCCCAATTTACTGATCGGCGTCGGCGGTTGTGTCGCCAGCCAGGAAGGCAAAGCGATTGTCAGCCGCGCGCCGTACGTCGACGTGGTATTCGGGCCGCAAACGCTGCACCGCTTGCCGCAACTGATTGAAACGCGCAAAGCCACCGGCCGCTCGCAAGTGGACATTTCCTTTCCCGAAATCGAAAAATTCGATCATTTGCCGCCTGCCCGCACCGAAGGGGTTACGGCGTTCGTTTCGATCATGGAAGGATGCAGCAAATATTGCAGTTTCTGCGTAGTACCGTATACGCGGGGCGAAGAAGTGTCGCGCCCATTGAACGATGTGCTGACCGAAATCGCTATTCTCGCGGATCAAGGCATCAAGGAAATTACCTTGCTGGGGCAGAATGTCAACGCCTACCTGGGCACCATGGACGACGGCGAGATTGCGGATTTCGCCCTGTTGCTGGAATATCTGCACGAAATTCCGGGGATTGAACGCATCCGTTACACCACATCTCATCCGAAGGAATTCACCGCGCGTTTGATTCAGGCTTACAGCCAGCTGCCTAAATTGGTCAACCACTTGCACTTGCCGGTGCAATCCGGTTCCGATCGGGTTCTGGCGGCAATGAAACGCGGCTACAGCGTGCTGGAATACAAGTCGATCATCCGCAAGTTGCGCGCGATCCGCCCGGATATTTCGTTGTCCTCCGACTTCATTATTGGTTTCCCCGGAGAAACCGAAGCGGATTTTAACGCGACGATGAAACTGATCGAAGACATGAATTTCGACGAATCGTACAGCTTTGTCTACAGCCCGCGCCCCGGCACACCCGCCGCCGATCTGCCCGACGATACGCCACCGGAAGTGAAGCTGGAGCGGCTGCAACGCTTGCAAGCGCAAATTAACCAGCAAGCCCGCAAAATCAGCCTGGGGATGGTTGGATCGATACAGCGTGTGTTATTGGAAGGTGTATCCAAAAAAAATGCCGGCGAGTTTTTCGGCCGTACCGATAACAATCGCGTCGTCAATCTGGCCAGCGATCCCGCGCTGGTGGGCAGTTTTGTCAACGTGCGCATCACCGAAGCACGGTCGCATACGCTACGCGGCGAAATTGTGCATGAATAAAAACACATCCGCGGCAAGGTTCTGCACTTGCAAAGAATCGCGCCCGCTGAGAGAATCGCATTATCGTAACTGCAACAGCCGACTTTGAAACCGACACCCCTGGAAATTTCTTTTACACCCGCCGACAACCAGCGTCTCGCCAATTTGTGCGGCGCACTGGATGAGAATCTCAAGCAAGTTGAAACCGCATTGGATGTCACCATTTCCCGGCGCGGCGAACATTTCAGCGTATCGGGAAAATCCGGGCAAACCCAACTGGCGGCACAGGCGTTGCGCAATTTTTATAATCAATCGCAGCAGCATATCAGTCTGGAGCAAATCCAGCTTGGCTTGATTGAAGTTCTGAATCCGCACGATACACCGGATCAAATCAGCGGCCACGATGACGGCGCCAGCGCCAAGCCACCCGCCGCGCTCACCTTGTTAACCCGCCGTAGCAATTTGCATGGCCGCACTCCGCGTCAGTCACAATACCTGCAACAAATCCAGGAACACGATATTACGTTCGCCATCGGCCCAGCCGGTACCGGCAAAACCTATCTGGCGGTCGCCAGCGCGGTCGATGCGTTGGAGCGCGGCCTGGTGTCGCGCTTGATTCTGGTGCGCCCGGCAGTGGAAGCGGGAGAGCGTCTGGGCTTTCTACCTGGCGATATGACCCAGAAAGTGGACCCTTATTTACGCCCTCTCTATGACGCGTTATATGATTTAATGGGTTTCGATAAAACCGCCAAACAATTTGAACGCAATACGATTGAAATCGCACCGCTGGCTTTCATGCGCGGACGCACCTTGAATCAGTCGTTCATCATTCTGGATGAAGCGCAAAACACCACGCCGGAGCAGATGAAAATGTTTTTGACGCGCATGGGCCTGGGCTCGAAAGCGGTCATTACTGGCGACGTGACGCAAGTCGATCTGCCGAAACATCAGAAAAGCGGATTGGTGGAAGCACAACAAGTGCTCAAGGACATACGCGGCATCGCTTTTACCCGTTTTCTATCCGAGGACGTGGTGCGGCATCCTTTAGTACAACGCATTGTCAATGCTTATGAGAAACACGACAAACACAAGCAGGAACCCTGATTCGCCTTGCAGACAAAGAAACCGTTCAAACTGATGGTGCAATATGCAACGGACAGTTCCATTGCCCCCACCCGGCCGCAGTTCCGCCGCTGGGTCAAAGCCGCGCTGATGCAAGAAGCCGAGATCGTATTGCGGCTGGTGGACGAAGCCGAAGGGCGAGAGCTAAACCAGCAATTCCGCGGCAAGGATTACGCAACCAACGTATTGACCTTTGTTTATGACGAAATGCAACCGCTGACCGGCGACATCGTGCTGTGCGCGCCGGTTGTCAGCCAAGAAGCGCAGCAACAGCATAAAGACCTGCTGGCGCATTACGCGCATTTGACCGTGCACGGCATTTTGCATTTACAAGGTTACGATCATATTGAAGACGCAGATGCAGCGGAAATGGAACAACTGGAAACTCGCATACTGGCGGCGCTGGGCTACGCGGATCCTTACAGTGAAGCAGCCGCCAGTGCCGTTGCAGCGCAATAATCATGTATCTCCTTTTTTTATTTTTACCCATTCAACTTCTTAAATACTATGGATGACCCTTCACCTAAAAGCGGCTGGTTAGAGCGATTAGGCGCCATGCTGATCCGCAAACCGGAAGACCGCGAACAACTGATTACCCTATTACACTCCGCTTTTGAGCGCAATCTGCTCGACTCGGACGCATTGAGCATGATCGAAGGCGTCATGCAAGTTTCCGAAATGCAGGCACGCGATATCATGGTGCCGCGTTCGCAAATGGATGTCGTCGACATCAGCAAGAAACCGGAAACATTCATTCCGTTCGTCATTGAAACCGCGCATTCCCGTTTTCCGGTTATCGAAGGTTCCGAGGATGAAATCATCGGCGTTCTGCTGGCGAAAGACCTGCTGCGTTATTACGCCGATCCGGAAGAATTCAATATCCGCGACATGCTGCGCCCGGCGGTATTCATCCCGGAATCGAAACGACTGAATGTGCTGCTCAAGGATTTCCGCAGCAACCGCAATCACATGGCGATTGTCGTCAATGAATACGGCGGTGTGGCCGGACTGGTGACGATCGAGGATGTGCTCGAGCAGATCGTCGGGGAAATCGAGGACGAATACGATTTCAATGAAGAAGAGGACAATATCGTCATGGAAGCCGACGGACGCTATCGCGTCAAGGCGATTACCGAGATCGATAATTTCAATGAAGTGCTGGGCGCAAACTTCAGCAACGAAGATTTCGACACGATTGGCGGCCTGGTCCTTAGCAAGTTCGGCCGTTTACCGGTGCGTAACGAATCGGCCATCATTGGCCCATTTAAATTCACCGTACAGCGCGCCGATAGCCGCCGCCTGCATGTGCTCAAGGTGGAAAAGCTTGAGGCAACCGTGGAAACTCCAGCAGAATAAAAATTCAAATTTCGTCACCATGCTGCGTTGCGCGCAAAAAATGCTTCCTCACCTATCCTTTATAGGCTGCGTCGGCATTTTTCACTCGCGCCTTGCCTTGTTTAGAACTTTGAATTTTTACAGAATACCATTCGAAATTTTTTCTTACAGTCAGGCGCATGCCCAAAATCTCCATCCGTCCGTATGATCCGCACAGTTTCCAAATACTCAGCGGTAGCGGATTACCCCCGGTACTGGCGCGCATTTACGCCGCGCGCGGCATTGAGGATTCCGGCCAGCTCGAAACCGAACTGACGCGCCTGATCCCGTTCGGTCAACTGAAAAATATCACCGCAACGGCAGCCTTGCTAGCCGATGCCATCGCGGCAGAAAAACGCCTTCTGATCATTGCCGATTACGATTCCGACGGCGCAACGGCGTGTGCCACCGGCATGCGCATCTTGCGCAAGTTCGGCGCTAACGTCGATTATCTGGTGCCAAACCGGTTTGAATACGGCTACGGCCTGACGCCGGAAATCGTGCGATTGGCATACGAAACCAAACGACCGGATATCCTGATCACCGTCGACAACGGCATCGCTAGCGTCGACGGGGTCGCAGAAGCCAACCGTCTCGGCATGCCGGTGGTAATCACCGATCATCATCTGCCTGGCGACCAATTGCCCGATGCGTTGACGATCGTCAACCCCAATCAACCCGGCTGTCCGTTTCCGAGCAAAAATATCGCCGGAGTAGGCGTCATTTTCTACCTGATGTTGGCGCTACGCGCTGAGCTGCGTCAGCGCGGCGCTTTTGCAGCAGGCCAGGAACCCAATCTCGCCAGCTTTCTCGATCTAGTCGCGCTGGGAACCGTCGCCGATGTCGTCAAGCTGGACAGCAATAACCGCATTCTGGTGCAGCAAGGTTTGCAACGTATCCGCAAAGGCAAGTCTTGCGCCGGTATCAATGCGCTCATGCAGGTCTCGCGGCGCGATGCCCGGCAGATTTCCACCTATGACCTCGGCTTCATGCTGGGGCCGCGGTTGAATGCCGCCGGGCGGCTGGACGATATGTCGCTCGGCATCGAGTGCCTGATCACCGATGACGAAGCGTATGCGACTGACATCGCCAAGCAACTGGACGAACTGAACCGGCAACGGCGCGAAATCGAATCGGCCATGCAGGAAAGCGCGCTCGCCAAGCTGGAAGATACGCTCAATGCGTGCCAGCCGGACATCCAGAGCGCCCACAGCATTTGCCTGTTCGATGCCGATTGGCACCAAGGCGTCATTGGCATCCTCGCGTCGCGCATCAAGGATAAATATCACCGCCCGGTAATCATTTTCGCACCCGGCAACGACGGCGAAATCAAAGGTTCGGGGCGATCGATCAACGGTTTCCATTTGCGCGATGCACTCGATCTGGTATCCAAACATCACCCGGAGTTAATCCGCAAATTCGGCGGCCATGCAGCCGCTGCCGGGTTAACCATTCACAGCAATGCTTTTGAAGCATTCCGCGCGGCGTTTGAGCAAGTTGCGCAAACGCTGCTGACACCCGCCGACTTAACTCGTGTGATTGAAACCGACGGTGATCTGGAGCTTTCCGAAATCAAACTGGAGCTGGTGGAAATGCTCGAGCGGCAAGTATGGGGCCAAGGTTTCCCGCAGCCATCGTTTAATGCGCGCTTTTATGTCGAAAGCCAACGCATCGTCGGGGAAAAACATTTGAAATTGAAGCTGAAAAAACTGCATGCCGCTGCTGCCGGTGACGCAGCGCAAGCCGCGCGGAAATCGGCTGAAACCTACGACGGCATTCTGTTTTTCCACAACGACCCGCTGCCGGATGTGATCGATGCGGTTTATCGATTGCAGATCAATGAGTATAATGGCAAATCATCCTTACAATTCCTGCTGGAACATTGGTTCCATGCAGATAACCCGGTGACCGGCGATGCACACTGAATTCACGTTGAATGGCGAATTGGCCGCTTTACCGCATTTCCTGACCAGCCTTGCGATTGGCTTATTGATCGGGCTGGAACGCGAACGCAATCCCGGCTCACGCGCTGGATTGAGAACATTCGCCTTGGTCGCGATGTTCGGCACGTTAGCTGCAATGCTGTCGGAAAAAGCCACGCCGTGGTTATTGCTCGGTGGTTTATTCATCGTCGGCTTGATGATGGTGGCTGCGTATTCCCGCGTCAAGGACGACAACGCCGATCCCGGCACCACCACGATCGCCGCGATTCTGGTGTGCTACTGCCTTGGCGCCTCGGTCTGGTACGACAACGGCACGCTGGCGATCATGCTCGCCATCATCACCACGGTTTTGCTGTACTTCAAGACGGAGCTGCACGGCATCACCGAAAAACTCAGCCGCCGGGATTTGATTTCCATGCTGCAATTCGGCGTGCTGACGTTCATCATTTTGCCGATCCTGCCGGACAAAAATATGGGGCCTTACGAAGCCCTCAACCCCTACCAGATCTGGCTAATGGTGGTATTGATATCGGGTGTCAGCTTGATCGGTTACGTGGCGCTGCAATTGATCGGCCAGCGCCACGGCGCGGTGCTGGGCCTATTCGGCGGCTTGGTGTCGAGCACCGCCACGACGCTGGTATACGCGCGCCGCAGCATGGAAAACGAAAGTTTCACGAACTTGGCCGTGACCGTCATTCTGATCGCTAACCTGACGGTATTGCTGCGCTTGGCCATTCTCGCCGCTGCCGCTTCCCCGGTTATATTGCCGCAATTGCTGCCGGTGCTGGGCTGCGGTTTTCTGGCCGGCACGGTTGTCATGATATTCGGCTGGCGCAAACTCAGCCAGCAGTATGAAGTGACGCTGCCGGAAATCAAAAACCCCGCGGAAATCCGCGCCGCCGCCGCATTCGGATTGATTTACGGCAGCGTATTGCTTTTTTCCGCCTGGCTGTCCGATATCGCCGGCAGCAGCGGACTATACGCCGTGGCGCTCGTCTCCGGCCTCACCGATACCGCCGCCATCACGCTTTCCAGCCTGCACTTTTACCAACACGGCAAACTGGAAGCCGCGCAAGCAATCACCGCGATCTCGCTGGCGTTCATTTCCAACGTCAGCTTCAAACTCGGGCTGACTTTTTTCATCGGCAGCAGATTACTCGCCCGGCAATGCGTTTTCGGCTTGCTGGCGACCGCCGCCGGGCTTGGGCTGGGGTTGTTGTTCATTTAGAAACAGTATCACCAAATGCAGCGCAAACCCGGTAGTGCATGGAGTTTCTCATCAGCCGTAATAAGCGGCGCTTGATGCGCAATGGCAGTCGCAGCAATCAACCTATCGCCCGGATCGCCATGTGGAATAATACCGCTCTCAGCTAGCGCAGCGATTGCCGGTGTAATCGAAATAACCTGCAACTCCAGTGACGTAACAATATCTTCCATATACGAGGCAGGTGTATATTGCGCAGGCAATACCAATCTGTTCTTACGGAACAACAAAGCGATTTCCCAGAAACTGATGGCGGCGCAGGCCAACTTACCACCCGCCAAGCCATGCTCGACAGCTTGTTGAGCGGCTATCGTCAAGCGCTCGCGGCGATCTGCCCAGAATAACAAAATATGCGTATCACAGATGATCAGCATCGCCCAGCCATTCTTCATCCAGAGGCGCGAGGATGTCACCAACAATAACCGTGCCGCGCAGTGCATCCAGACGACTCAGTGCTGCTTCTCGTTCGCTTTTTGCGTGATCGGGAATGATATGGGCGATGGTTTTACCGTGCAAAGTGATTGCAATTGCTTCGCCTGCTTGCACTTGTTTAAGGTATTCGGGTAAATGCTGGCGTAATTCGGTCACATTCACTGAAGTCATGGGAGAACCTATAATGTACATAAGATATGTACATTATAGGTATTTTATTATATAAAGCAATATATTAGAAAGTAAGAAATGCCTATTACTTAAACTTTATTGCTGTCAGACTCTGGATCTTATGGGAGATCCATATCGCTCATCAAAGATGATGATTGCTATTCAACCGGACAACTTCCCATTCAGCAATTCCAGCACGCCGCCGGTTTCGGTTTGGCGAATGCGCGTGATGCCGCCGTTACTGATTTTGATTCGATACAGCCCAGCCGGTGAGGCATGCACGGTTTTGGCGATGATCGCGCGCATCACGCCGGCATGCGCGACGATCAGAAAATGGTTGCTGTGGTATCGTTCAATCGCTTCTTCATAGGCGGAGCTGACGCGCTGGATAAAATCATCGAGCGGTTCCGCGCCGTGCGGGCGGCAGTTGACCGGATCGCGCAGGAAAGCCTGATAGTCAGTAACACGGCCGATTTTGATCTCATCGTGGCTGAGCCCTTCCCATTCGCCGAATCCGACTTCCTTGAAACGCGATTCAACCGTGACGTTGATGCCGTGACGTTCTCCGAGAGCGAATGCAAATGCCTGGCAGCGTTGCAGCGGAGAAGTGATGATGTGGTTCCAATCATTATAGTTTCCGACGGCATGCCACATTTGCGACCACCCCTTTTCACTGAGCGGATCGTCCACACCGTGGCCGCGATAACGGCGTCCACCAGCAGGCTGCCCGTGGCGGATCAAATCGATCACTGTTTCTGTCATAAAACTTTGCCAGGATATTAGAGAGATGCAGTAGTGTAGCTGATTTGCTCAGTGGAGAAGTGAGTTCGAGCAAAAAAGAAAACCGGGTGTAGCGCCGCAGTGGGGCGATAGCCGGTGTTCGGACGGAAACTAGTAATTGCCTACTCTGTTGAATTCAGAGCCGCCGGTTTTCTTGATCACATCCAGCGCGATGTCGACATATTCGGAAAATTCCAGCGCATCTTCGTCGGCAATCGGCGTTGCCAGCACAAAATCCGCATGTTTGCGTGCTTCTTCCTTCCTGCCGACGTCATACAGCAGTTCGGCGTAAAAAGCGCGTGTGATGACATCGCGCGGAAACAGTTCATGCGCCCGTTTCATGTGCATCAGGGCTTTTTGGTTACTGCCAAAGCTGATGGGAAATCCCGGCAGTTTGTGATAAATACGGCCCAGCGCGCGGTGCGCCCCGGCGTTCTCGTATTTCTCGTCCAATGAGACCACTTTAAGCAGCAAATTTTCCATCGGCCCGATCATTCTCAACGCATGCACAATACCGCTATCCTCGGCCATTTTTCCCATCGCGGCGGCTTTCCAGAAAAGTCCGCGCACGTCATTCGCGTTCAGCGCCAGTGACTGGTTAGCAATCGCAATGCAATTCTCAAACAATTGAATGCGGCGGTTTTTATCCAGCTCGAGCTGCGCGCGCATAAACTCCAGACGGGAAAGCTCGGCAACGGCGGCCGATTCGCGCGAATTGCGCGTCAGGTCGCGAAACCAGTCAATGGTATTCAACAATAATGGTGTATCAATGGCGTACTTCCATACGGCCAATTCAATTTTTTGTTGATTCTCGGTGGTTAATGCCGTGACGGAAACATTTTGCGCAAAAGCCGGTGCCGTCAAACACGCCACCGCAATTATCCTGTACGTAAACAGCATTATTTTTTGTTCCAATCGCCACATATTCAGTTTCATGAAAGCGCTCATATTCTTTCCGCCAACTAAGCTATTTTCTTGATTAACAATCATTCTACGATAAATACCAGCCATTTATGACCAGCGTATTAAGAATAGCGCTATCCAAAACAATTTCAAATGACAAATAACACAACAATTTGCACTTTTATAATCAATCTGCCACCGCAATTTGTTCCTAAAAGAAAGGCATCTTGAAACTGGCATATAATATGACGCTTTCGATTTCACGCCGGTTTCTGCGCACGCGCTCCATTTTCCGGCATGGCAACTGGCACATTCACTATGCAACAAAAGCACACCCTACCCGCACCCGGCACCGTTTTACGTTACGCTCACTTTGATGGCTCCAGTGACGCGCTGTTTCTCGCACAACTGGCGCGACAGGCCAAACCGGTCACCATCATCACGGCAAACGCGCTGGATGCGCAGCGACTGCTGGAAGAGATGCCCTATTTTGCGCCCGAACTCAAGACACATTTATTACCGGACTGGGAAACACTGCCGTACGACACGTTTTCACCACATCACGATCTCGTGTCCGAGCGGCTAGCGACGCTGTATCAAGTGATGAGCGGCGCTTGCGATGTGCTAATAGCACCGCTCACCACCGCGTTGTACCGCATGCTGCCACGCGAATATCTGGCCGCGCATACGTTTTTCCTCAAGCAAGGCGAAACGCTGGATGTCGCCGCGCTGCGCAGCCAATTGACGTTGGCGGGTTATTCGCATGTCACGCAGGTTTTCTCGCCGGGTGAATACAGTGTGCGCGGCGGCTTGATCGATCTGTTTCCGATGGGCAGCCCGCTACCGTACCGCATCGATTTGCTGGACAACGAAATCGACACGATCCGCACCTTCGATGTCGATACGCAGCGCAGCATTTATCCGGTCAACGAAATCCGCCTGCTACCGGCGCGTGAATTTCCGCTCGACGAAGCCGGACGCACCTGCTTTCGCGGCAATTTTCGCGAGAAATTCGAAGGCGATCCGTCTAAGAAACAGATCTACAAAGACATCAGCAAAGGCTTGACGCCCGCCGGAATCGAATATTATCTGCCGCTGTTTTTTACGCAAACAGCAACGCTATTCGATTATTTACCGGAAAACACGCTGCTCTGCCTGCATCAGGATGTCCGTCCGGTGCTGGATGAATTCTGGCACGACACACAATCGCGCTATCAATTACTGCGCGGCGATAGCGATCGTCCGTTGCTGCCACCGCAGGAATTATTTTTATCCAGCGATAGCTTTTTCGGTCAATTAAAACCGTACGCGCGCATTGAGATTCTGGCGGATGCGCAGGATGTCAAACTGGCCGCGCCCAGAACCACCACGCCGCTGCCTTCGGTGCAGGTCAACCGGCACGCGGAGAATCCGCTGGAAAAACTGGCGGTGTTCACCGCGCAATTCAAGATGACCGGCGGGCGCGTGCTGCTGCTGGCGGAAAGTATGGGACGACGCGAATTGGTCGCCGAATATTTGCAGCAATACGATCTGCATCCGGTGGTTTGCCAGGATTTCGCCGCATTTCTGGGCAGCCAGGAACCGTTCATGCTCGGCGTCGCGCCGCTGCATACCGGCTTTGTCGGTCAAGCTCCGAAGATCGCGTTCATCACCGAAAGCGAACTGTACGCCACGCACGTGCACGGCCGCCGCGAGCGGGATTCGCGCAAATCATCCGCGTCGACTGACAACCTCTTGCGCGACTTATCGGAAATCAAACCCGGTGATCCGGTGGTACACGAACAGCACGGCATCGGCCGCTACCTCGGCTTGGTCAGCATGGATGTCGGCGAAGGCGGACCGGGCGAGATGAGCGAGTTCTTGGCGCTGGAATACGACGGCGGCGACAAACTGTACGTGCCGGTGTCGCAACTGTATTTGATCGGACGCTACAGCGGCGGCGCACCAGAGTCCGCGCCGTTGCACAAGCTCGGCAGCAGCCAATGGGACAAAGCCAAGCGTAAGGCGATGCAGCAAGTGCGCGACACTGCTGCGGAATTGTTAAATCTGTATGCGCAGCGTGCGGCGCGTGAAGGCCACCAGTTTACATTGCAGCAGCATGATTACGAAGCGTTCGCTGAAGGCTTCGGCTTCGAGGAAACACCGGATCAGGCCGCCGCGATCCAGGCTGTGATCGCGGATTTGACCTCCGGCAAACCGATGGACCGGTTAATCTGCGGCGATGTCGGTTTCGGCAAAACCGAAGTGGCGTTGCGCGCGGCATTCATCGCCGTCGCCGATGGCAAGCAAGTCGCGGTGCTGGTGCCGACCACGCTGCTTGCCGAGCAGCACTTCCAGAATTTCTCCGACCGCTTCGGTCTGATCGCCGATCAATGGCCGGTGCGGATCGCCGAGCTGTCCCGCTTCCGCTCTGCCAAGGAGCAAACGCAAGCGATTGCCGGGTTGGCCAAAGGCGAGATCGACATCATCATCGGCACGCACAAACTGATCCAGAAAGACGTGCATTTCAAGAATCTCGGGTTGGTCATTATCGACGAAGAGCACCGCTTCGGCGTGCGGCAAAAGGAACAACTGAAGAAACTGCGCGCCGAAGTCGACGTACTGACGCTGACGGCTACGCCGATTCCGCGCACCTTGGCGATGTCGCTGGAAGGTTTGCGCGATTTTTCCATTATCGCCACCGCACCGCAGCGCCGTCTGGCGATCCGCACCTTCGTTACCAGCTTTTCGATGGGCATCATCCGCGAAGCGTGCTTACGCGAACTGAAACGCGGCGGGCAGATTTATTTCCTGCACAACGAAGTCAGCAGCATTCAATTAATGTATGAAAAACTCAGCGGCTTGCTGCCGGAAGCGCGCATCAACATTGCGCACGGGCAAATGCCGGAACGCGAACTGGAACATGTGATGCGTGATTTTTACCAGCAGCGCTTCAACATCCTGCTGTGCACCACCATCATCGAAACCGGTATCGACATTCCGAGCGCCAACACCATCATCATCAACGAAGCACACAAATTTGGCCTGGCGCAATTGCACCAGTTGCGCGGCCGCGTCGGCCGTTCACACCATCAAGCTTACGCGTATTTACTGACCCCGCCGGAAGAAGCGCTCGGCGCGCAAGCGAAAAAACGCCTGGAAGCGATTCAAGCGATGGAAGAACTCGGCTCCGGGTTTTACCTGGCAATGCACGACTTGGAAATCCGTGGCGCCGGTGCGGTACTCTCTGAATCGCAAAGCGGTGAAATGCAGGAAATCGGTTTCAGCCTCTACAGCACCATGCTCGACACCGCGATCCAGTCGCTCAAGCAAGGCAAGGAACCAGACATGCAGCACCCATTGGGTGTTGCCACCGAAATCAACCTGCACGTGCCAGCGCTGCTGCCGGAGGATTACTGCCATGACATCCACGAACGCCTGGTGTTGTACAAACGCATGGCCAACTGCGCCGACAACGACCAGCTCGACGACATGCAACGCGAACTGATCGATCGCTTCGGCCTGCTGCCCAACCCCGCTCGCGCCCTGCTCGACTGCCACCGCCTGCGCATCGCCGCCAAACCGCTCGGTATCACCCGCATCGACGCCAGCGCCGACAGCATTCAAGTGCAATTCATCCCGAATCCGCCGATCGACCCGCTGAAAATCATCCAACTGATCCAAAGCAGTCGCGAATACTCCCTCTCCGGCCAGGACCGGCTGAAAGTTCTGGTACAAATAGAAGATGTGAATAAGCGGGTGATCAGGATTAAGGAATTGATGCAGAAGTTGGGGTGAGTAATTGAGAATGGCTTTTTCCAGCGACTTATGAATTTAGTGATATGTGCTATATTGAAAATCGAACGACCCAATTTCACAGAAAAATATGAAATAAGAATATGATTTATTTTATTAACTCAAATTAATACGTATTATATTGCGTCATTTCAGACGTCTAATTCTAGTTGGGCATCTCGATAGTTTTCCCTATGCACCATTACATCATTTTGCTATCCGACCTAAGCTACCAACTTGCTTTGACGACATACAGCGCTGAAAACAGAAATGGAAAAATACCGGCCATGACCGGTGAGTGGCAATTCGGTTTATCGCCCGGGTGGGGGGGTAGCCATTTACAACAAAAGATAATTGCAAGAAATGGCGGTAGCTACCACGATACATGCGGTAGCCGGATGCATGGATATTTTGATTCGCATCCGGCAGTTTCTACGTCACCGCTCAAATACAGATGATCACTGATAATATTAATAACAATGAGTTGCGGGTAGCTTGTTTCAAGCAAATCGGAGAAATATTGTGAAAGATGATCTGAGAATTCAGGAGCTGCGTGTAATCTTTGGCGCTATCCTGCAGCTTGGCTGCGGGATATGAGGTATTGCAAATTAACTTAATTTATTACGACGAACATTCCAGCCGAGTACTGCAATACCAGCCAGTAAGAGCGCATAGGTGGAAGGTTCCGGTATCGGTGAGATAGAAATCGCATCGAGGTCGAATCCTTGACTGGCGCCCAATACGTCAAGACCGCCGATGCCTACTTTGGTAAATGCCGTAGCTCCGAGTCCAGCCAGGATACCCGCATAACCGGATAGATCCAAGGTAATTACACCGGCTGCATTGGTGGTAACGGTCGGTTGGATATTACCGCCATTGTCAGTCCAGAGAAATAATTGCGCGCTCTCACCGCTATCTCCGGTTTCCCAGATTTTGAGTATGTTGTTCGCGCTAAAATTGGCACCAAAGCCTACTTCAATATAAGCGCCGGTGAAAGCTGTGCCCGAAACGCCAGGCTCACCCGGTAGCGATAAAAAACGATCGTCGGGTGCTCCCAATACCGAGCTGCGCGCTTCTGCTTCTGTCAAGACAATTGGAAAGCCGCCTGACAGAGAACCGCCATAAAAATCCCCTGGAAAACTGCCGCCGACACTACCCCGAAGCAATGTGTCCGTGGTGCTGCCAAAGGTTTCTGCCGCTGCTGACACTGGGGACAGTGCGATAGCGCCGAGAGATAGTGCAACTAAAGAAGAATGGAAATATTGCTTAACTTGATTGATTGAACCCATCATCTTACTCCTTTGTTGTGAAAAATCATTTAACTGCACGTTTCATACTACTCTCTAATAGGATAGAGATAAAATGTTTTACGCAAGTGTCACTGATGATATAAATTTTTTGTAGACGGTGTATGAATGTTTACTGCATGCGCCACGGGCGCACGAATTACAACGACCTCGGCTTGTGTAACGACGATCCTGGCAGGGATGTGTATTTGACGGAAACCGGCATCGCGCAAGCGCAATCGGCGGCGCATGAGCTGCGCGATGCGGCGTTTGAGCGCATTATCGTTTCACCGTTGCCGCGCACGCGTCAGACGGCGGAAATCGTCAATCGCCATCATGCCTTGCCAATCGAGGTGCACGCCGATCTTGCGGATATCCGCTCGGGGTTCGAGAGCCGACCGGTACCGGATTATTTTGCCGCGATTAGTCACGATCCGCTGCGGGCGCGCGTGAATGGCGGCGAGTCGTTGCTGGATCACAAGCAGCGCGTGCTGCGCTTTATCGATTGGCTAAAAGCGCAGCCGGAGAAAACCCTGCTAGTAGTCGCCCACGAAGAAACGATGCGGGTATTCGTCGCCTATTTTGAGGGCGGCATCGCAGATTCTCAATTGCGGGATATTCATGTGGGGAATTGCGAATACCGGCGTTACGTTTTGCACCGCTAATTCTGGTTTCACCGGTTCAGCGCGCCAGCCAGCCCAATCCTTTGGCGTGCAGGCTTTGGATATACAGCCGCTCGGGCGTTTCGGTCACGGCGGTGGTTTCCGGGTAAGCGCCGATGGGATCTTGCAGATCGGCGGTTACCGTGCCCTCTTCGTTAAATGCGATCACATGGCCATAAGCCTTGGGCACCGGCCACAATGCCCGCGGCAAGCGCAGCGTGACTTTGCGCAGCAAGGGTTTATCGCTCATGGCGTCGATGACCGGGTTACGCGGTTTGGCGAAGCCGAGCCAGAGTCTGCCGTCAAGGCCGCGCATCAGGTTGTCCGGGTAGCCGGGCAGATTGTCGAGCAGCACGGCAGCTTGCGGCGAACCTTGTGTAACATCGAGATCGTTGGCGGTTACGGCGATCTTCCACACGCGATACCGGCCTGTTTCGTTGACGAACAGCGTTTGTTCATCCTGCGAGAGTGCGATTCCGTTGGCGAAACTCAATCCCCTGGCCACGATGCGCGCCGTTTTGCGCGCCGAATCGTACTCGAGAACGCGCCCGGTGGACGATTGCTCCATGATATCGAGAATGCTAGCTGCGAAAGTGCCGCCCCAGTCCTTCGGCGCAAACCGGGTTGAGGCGTCGGTGAAGTAGATCTTGCCGTTGGCCCCGACCACGACCGCATTGGCGTAGCGGATCGGACCACCGTTCACGGTGTTAATCAGAACGCGGACAGCGCGATCCGGTCCGATCGACAGCAATCCTTTCATGGCGTCGGCGGCGATCAGATTGCCGGCGGCATCGAAGCCGAAACCCAGCACACGCCCGCCGGTGTTGACGAATACTTCTTGCGCCGTGCCGTCGGGATTCATGCGCACGATATTGCCGCTAGCCATTGCGGCATACAGCTTGCCGTCACGCGCCAATGCGACATGTTCCGGCCCGGTTTCATCGCCCAGATCGATTAACCGGATGCCGCTAAGCCGGTTGTTCGCTGCATGCGGGCCGCTGTACCCCGGCGCGGCGGGTGCTTGCCAGCTCACCGGCTCTACCGGTACCGGCCATAAGATGAGGTACGCAGTCAGCGCCAGCGTGGCGATGATGAGTGTCCAACCGGTTTTTTTCATATTCTGCTGTTAGTCCAGAAGGTTTAGTGAGCCTGCACAAACCGGTATTTTGTCATTTCATGGCGATTTCTGTAAAAATTATCGCTTGCGTGATCTACTTCCCAGCATTCGTACATCCTGCCATACTGCAAATTGATTGGTTGACATCATTCCGGCAATAACTTCATGTGTGCGCCCGGACATACCGGGGGCTAAGAAATTGAAAGGGGAATTCCATGACTCGGATCACTGAAATTATCAATCATGCGGGCCGATGGCTGGAGCAGCAACAGGATAAAGAATCCAAAGGATGGGGCGAACGGCGCGGCAGTCATGTCAATGTATTAAATACAGCCGAGGCTGTGATTGCGTTGATCGATAGCGGGGTTTGCAATGCGGGCACCGGCGCGATCCGCGGCGCGGTTGATTTTCTGCTGAAACATCAGACATTGGATGGTCCGGATGCCGGTTCATGGCCACGGGAATTAACCACGGACGAAGGTGAAACTGTTGATATTCCGGACTTGGTGCGAACTACCTATGCGATCCAGGCACTCATCAAGGCGGGTAAGGGAATCGACGAACAGCCTCTGCAATTGGCGTTCGTGTGGTTGCTGGGCCGCCGAAATGAAAATACCAAAGGCTGGGGTTATGCGCGCGGCAAACCCGATGCGCTGATGCCCACGTGTTTTGCGCTGAACGCCTTGCTCGATGCTTACGATGCCTACCCCGGCGCGTATCAGACCCAGATTCAGGAGAGCCTGCAACATCTGGTGGAGGCTTACTATCACGAGGGTGGAGATGAAGTGCGTGGCTCATTCGGCGCGCCGGGGCCGTTGCAAGGCATTCATACCATCTATGCCGCACTGGTATTGCAAATCGCCCGCGCTAATAACCTGAGCCGGTATCCGGAGCAGGAGAAGCAAGCGATCGAATGGCTGCTGCGCAACCCTGATAAAGCCATCCGGTTGCGGGAAGAATGGGTGGAGATTGACCAAATCCAGGTTACGGATGGCCAAACCGGCGGTTATGGGTTCATGGTGATGGCCGATACCTTATTGATGAAGCTGTTGCTGGGATCGGAAAGCGTCGACGACAAAAAAAGCGCATTGGCGCATGAAGCCATGCATAGCCTCAAAGACAAGATTGATGAAAGCAGCGGTGCTTTTTACGGCCCGCGGTTATTTTCCTGGGCTACGGCAAAAGCATTATCGGCTTTGGCGGTGATGCAGAAGCACGCCGGTGCTGAATATCCCGATCTCCCCGCGCGGACGCCAGAATCCCGTACCGAGTCCGGCGGCTGGAAAACTGGCCCTGTCATTATCGGTTTCGTGACTTTGCTTTCGGGACTGGGTTTTTATCTGATGGTCAACGATAAATTCGGCTTGCTTGAATTCAGCTTCTTTGTCGCGATGATGCTGGCGGCGCTGCTGGCGTACGGTGCCATCGGCGAGAAAACCTTCAGCGAGCTATTCGGCAGCGTCGGCGGTTTATTAAAAAAGGGTAAATAGAAAACAAACGATGAGCTGCGCTGCATGAACGGCTGTAATGTGAGAACGGTGCCATGATTGATACCATCATTTTCGATGCGGAAGGCATTGTCATTGATACTGAAACGATCTGGGACAAGGGGCAGGCGATTTTTCTACAACGCCGGGGCTTTGTCTATGATCGGGAACGGATCAAACCCTTGCTTACTGGGCGCACGCTGGCCGAAGGTGTGGAAGTCATGAGGCAAGCGTACCGGTTCGATGGTGATACCGAAGCCTTGGCGCGCGAGCGTGCGGATATCGTGCGTGAGCTTTTTATTCATGAGACTGCTTTTATCGAGGGCTTTCTGCCATTCTACGAATCCGTGCGCAGCCGCTACAAAACCTGTGTCGCAACGGCGATGGATCAGGATCTGCTGAAACTCGTCGATCAGCACCTCAATCTTTCAGCGTTGTTTGAAAACAGAATCTATACGCTCGACAAAGTCGGTTACCGCTCCAAGCCGAATCCGGATATTTTTCTGTATGCTGCGCAACAGCTTGGGTCAGCGCCGGAACATTGCGTCGTCATCGAAGATGCGCCGCATGGGATCGATGCCGCAAAAAGCGCCGGGATGTGTTGCATCGCGATCAGTACAACGTATGATCCAGGCAAATTGCAAAAAGCGGATTTTGTCGTCAATGCATACGCGGAAATTGACCTTGCCGCCGTGGATCAATACGCATCGATACCGATGAAATAACCAGCAGGTATCAGCGCCAGCGTTTTGCCGGGTCTTGACGGTAAAACAGCGCGAGCTGCTCGTACACGGACGGGAAATGTTCCTGCGTGACGAGCGGCAGTTCAAAAAAAGCTTCGCTCAGCACCGCGAAAAACTCCGCCGGACTCTCCGCCGCGTACGGATCGATCACGGTTTCCTGTTGCCGGTCGACCTGGCGGCAAAATTTCTTGTAGGCCGTGCTGAATACTTCGTGCCAGGTATACGCGCTCATATTGGCGTGCAGTTCCGGGCAACCGTTGGCGCCCTCGTACAGCATGTCGATCTTGTGCGCGAATTCGTGGATCACCACGTTTTCTCCCAAGTGTGAAACCGGTTCCAGTGCATCTTGCCAGGAAAGAATCAACGGCCCGTCAGACCAAGCCTCGCCTGACGCCGCGTGCTGCACATGGTGCACGATGCCGAATTCATCCTCGTAATCGTAATCCAGCATGAATTCGCCGGGATACACAATAATTTGGCTCCAGCTGCGGTAGTAATCCAGGTCAAGATTAAGAATCAGAATGCACGCTTGCAACGCAATCGTGGCACGAATTTCCTCGGTGATTTCCAATTCATGCGCGCCGTAAAATTTCTTGTCATGCAGAAATAACGTGGCGCACTCGCGCAAGCGCAAGAGCTCTTCAAGACTGAGTCCCTTCAGGCAACGCAAATGAATCAATTTTTGCCAGACGGCATCGGCAATGCCCTCGTGCTGAAGGATCCGGTTACGGTGCCAATTCGTTAAGCTCCATGACATGCGAATAATCTCCGGGAAACTGCGGTGATCTTGTGTTTATGCCTTTGGACGGGTTATATAAAGGCGGTCTAGCGAGGATGAAAATAATACCTTCTTTTGTTCCGTTTTGCCTGAAATGGACACGGAGAAATACTAAGACCATGAGAATTCAGGTAGAATTGCACTGTTAGGTTCGTGTGGCAGGGCCAACGCCAAACGATTGAGAAATCGGATATAACCATCAAGCCATAGTGTATTTTTAGATTTTTAGAGGAAGATTGTAAATGAATTTTAAATTTAGCATCGTTTGTATTATTGGCCTGAGTATCGCCCTGATCGGTTGCGGCGGAGTTCCCGAAGCAAGTTCGGAAAATTGTTCAGGAAGAGGCATGGAATCATCGCTGACAGAATTCAAGAACGACGAAGCTGCACGCGAAGCCTTTATCGCTAAATGCGATGAACTGAAAAAAGCAAAATAAGCATACAGCTGGAAATTCAAACCCGGCTGCGGGGATGGTTTCTAGCGCTTTGTAAAAAACTGGGAGTGAATGTTACTTCCAGCGAACGGCGAATTGGAAGCACGTGCTTCGTTCGCCGTTTTTGTTTTCATGGCATTGCGTGATGATGGCGCGGTTGCAGATTGCGGAGCGAGAGAATTCTCTTCGATTTCCCTTAGAAAAGATTGAGCCAGAAGGGATTTACTATATGAACATATCACCAAAGCAGCCAGGCTGATCGAAGAAACCGGCTACAAGTGGCGCTTGCTCGAACTACGGGAGTTGCAGCTAAGCTATCGGCTATCAGCGCGCACGATTCCGGTGCAATAACCTAGGGAAGCTTTGAAAAACGACTGCGCTCGCTCAAGCTGTGTTGAAATCAGGCTCAAAATGCTCATTTACCCAATGTAAATTGCGCTTTTTTACCTGATTTCGCCTTGCCTGATCATCGCGCGCGTTACCTTTTTCAGAGCTTCTCCAGCGTTCGCGTTAAAACCTCGGAATCTGATTACACCTGCACTTCCTGCGACAACGCTTCTGCTTCCCCATTGGAAAGCATGAACACGCGGTCGGCGGCGTTGATGATTGCCGGTTGGTGCGAGACCGCGATAATTGTCAAATCCTTGGATAGATTTTGCAGTGTTTCGCAGATGGTGCGCTCGCTTTCCGGGTCCAGTGCGCTGGTGGGCTCGTCCAGAATCAGGAACGACGGGCTGTGCGCCAGCGCCCGGGCAATTGCAATCCGCTGGCGTTGACCACCGGAGAGCAATCCGCCGCGTTCACCGACTACGGTCAGCATGGCATCCGGCAGCGCGCTGACAAAATCCCAGGCGCCGGCCTGGCGCAGTGCGCGTTCGGCATCGTCGGCGGTGAGCGTTGGTTCGCCGACCAGAATGTTATTCAGTATGGTGTCGTGCAACAAAATGGTGTCTTGCGAGACATAGCCGATCATGTGGCGCCATTGGCGCAGATTGATGTCATGCAGTGAAACCCCGTCGATGCGGACTTCGCCGGATTGTGGTTCGGTTAAGCCGCACAGTAAATCCAATAGTGTGCTTTTGCCGGCACCAGATGGCCCCATCACGGCGGTAAAAGTATTCACCGGTATTTCGATATTTAGGTCCCTAAATATCACTTTGCGATCATAATTGAAGCGCACATGGTGCAGCGTAATGCCTTGTTGCAAAGTGGGTTGCAGTGTTCCAGTCGCTCTTTCGGCGGCTGCGCGCGCGCCTTCAGCGGCCTTACGCAACGCCCAGTAGGCGCTTTCTTGCGCGGCCAGTTGCTGGTGCCGCCGCTGCGTCTTGTTCAACAAGCCGAGGATACGCGTCAGCAAAAATACCATCAGCATGACTTCCGGCAGCGACAACTCCCATACCACCAGGGCGAGATACAAACCGCTAGCGGTCAGGGCGGCCAGAATAGGCTCTTGCAGCGCGTTCAATGCTTCCCGGTTCATCACTTCGCGGCGCGTGGCTTTTTCCAGTTGCTGCGTTTGTTCGCGCAAGATAGCATCGGCTACGTTATCGCGCGCCATCGCTTTGAGTGATTTCACCGAACTCAGCACATCCGACAGGTAGGCGAGCAAATCGCGCAACAAATGGGTTTGCTTCGTGCCCGCGCGGCGCGTGGCGCTGACTAAACTGTTGAGCACAAACAATAGAAACGAGCCGATAATCAGCGAGGCGAGTGTGGCTTCCCATGAAATGAATAATGCGACAATGGCGTATACCAGCACCTGCACCATGAGTGACAGCACATTGACGCTATGCTCGAAACCATTGGCGGCGCGGTAAGCTTCCGAAGCGATGGAGTTGGCGAGCGACCCGACTGGCTGGCGCAAATAATATTGCCAGCGGCTGGCCAGCAAGGCTTCGATCAGATCCAGACGCAATGCGGTGGCCACATGCGCAACGGTATAACCGACCTGACGGTTGGCCAATAGCAGCACCAATCCCTTGAAAAACATGCCGCCGACGATGATGATCAGAATGGTATCCAGCGTGGGATCGATGCCAATATCTTGCAGCGCTTTTTCCATGAATTTGCCGATGCCGGAATCGCCCGATCCGCCGGATTCACCGACTGCGATCGATATCAAAGGCAGTAAAGCGGTCAGACTCAGCCCTTCAGCAATACCGGCAATCAGCAGCGCAACGAGCACAAAGGCGCTGCGCTGGGGGAAGACCATAATGTACGTATATAAAGTCCGCATAAGCCGGTTACAAAAATAAATCAGAAATCATTGGATTGTTTACAGGATCATGACGCATCGGATATGTCGCATAAAACGCCGTCGATCAATTGCTGGATGCGCTGAGCGCGATTGGCCAGGCGCGTATCGTGCGTGACAACGATCAGGCTGGCGTTGATTTTATGATTTAACTCCAGCATCAAATCAAATACATGCTCGGCCGTTTTCCGGTCCAAATTCCCGGTCGGTTCGTCCGCCAGAATGCAGGCCGGTTGTGTGACCAACGCGCGTGCCACCGCAGCGCGCTGGCGTTCTCCGCCGGAGAGTTCGCCGGGGGTATGCGTCAGGCGGTGGCTCAAGCCGACCAGTTTGAGCATATCGGCGGCGCGGTCGTAGGCTTCCTGGTTGGGTAGGCGGCGGATCAGCAGCGGCATGGCGACATTTTCCAGCGCACTGAATTCCGGCAGCAAATGATGAAACTGATAAATGAAGCCGAGTGAACCGTTGCGCAAGCGGCAGCGTTGCTCTTCACTGATCTGCGCGATATTCTGTCCGAGAATCCGGATGTCTCCGCTGCTCGGCGCATCCAATCCGCCGAGCACATGCAGCAGCGTGCTTTTGCCGGAGCCGGATGAGCCGACGATGGCGAGCATCTCGCCCTTGATCAAATCCAAATTGACGCCCTTTAACACCGGAACGGCCAGATCGCCTTGCGAAAACTGCTTAGTCAGGTTGCGGCAGGAAATAACCACATCATTCATAGCGCAAGGCCTCCGCCGGATTTACTTTGGACGCCCGGTAGCTGGGATAAATCGTGGCCAGCAGACTCAAAACAAACGAAGTGACGGCAACAGTGGTAATGTCCGCCATCTGCGGATCGGTTGGGATCTTGCTGATGTAATAAATTTCACGCGACAGGAATTGCACGTTGAACAGGCTTTCAATGAACGCCACCACTTCACCGACGTTGTAGGCCAGCAGCATGCCGCCGGCCACGCCGAGTACCGTGCCGAAAACGCCGATAAACGTTCCCTGCACGATGAAAATCTTCATGATGCTGCGCGGGCTGGCGCCCAGTGTGCGCAGAATCGCGATATCCGATTCCTTATCGGTTACCGCCATCACCAAAGTCGAAACGATATTAAATGCCGCAACTGCAATGATCAACGCCAGAATCAGCGACAGCATGCGTTTTTCGATCTGGATGGCGCGGAAGTAATTGGCATGCTGTTTGGTCCAGTCGCTGATATGACTGTCGATAGTCAGCAGCGCGGGTAATTCTTGCACCACTCTGGGGGCTTGAAACAAATCGGTCAGCTTCAAACGCACGCCGGATACATCGTCGTTTTCCATGCGGTACAATTTTTGCGCATCGAACATGTGAATCAAGACCAAGCCGGAGTCGTATTCAAAATGCCCCACATCAAAAATACCGACGACGGTGAATTGTTTCAGTCTTGGCAAAATGCCCGCGGGCGTGACTTGGCCTTGCGGTGAAATCAAAACAATTTTGTCACCGACGAAAGTGCCCATCATGCGCGCCAGCTCCATGCCGATCACGATGCCGAATTCTCCCGGCGCCAGGTTATCCAGCGCGCCGCTGACCATCGAATGGGAGAAATTAGCCACTTTATCTTCCATTGCGGGCAAAATACCGCGCACGATTACGCCTTGCACCACTTGGTTATGCGACAGCATGCCTTGCGCATGGACGAACGGGGCGGCCGCTTCGACGGCGGGATGTTTAGCCGCTTCTTCCGCAGTTTGCTGCCAATGGCTTAAATTGCCATGCACGCTGCCGATCTGCACATGCGATGCAACGCCCAGAATGCGGGTGCGCACTTCTTTCTGAAAGCCGTTCATGACCGACATGACGGTAATCAGCGCAGTCATCCCCAAGGTAATGCCCATCAGGGAGATCAGTGAAATAAACGAGATGAAGTGGTTGCGTTTTTTGGCGCGCGTATAACGCAATCCAATGAAAAGCTCGTAGGGAGACACGAATTAAAGTACCCGTAATAAGTTCAATTGCGAAGTTTGCCACATTTAAGCAAGGCTTAACAAATAATCGGGCATGGTACGCCGGGAATGTTACAACAGTGAAGACAGTTAGAAGCTGCCGCGGGCCTCATTGACCATTTGAGTCAGTTTGGCGATATCGAGCACATGTAAATCATGCCCTTGGCGCAGGATGAGGTTGCTTCTGACGAGATTATTCAGTTCACGCGAGACCGCTTCACGGTGGGTGCTGACCAAATTGGCGATTTCGGTTTGAGTGGGTGATGGAGAAATGATCGCGACATTCGTCGAAGTCATGTGATTTCTTGCCAGACGCAGCAATTCCGATTGAATCCGGTTGCGTACCGCCAATGTGCTGTAATCGTACACACGTTCGGTCAGACGGCGGACTTGTCCGGTCAAACGTTTCAATATGGTTTCGGCGATCAGCCGGTTGGAATACACCAGATCTTTGAATTCCAGCGCTGGCATCGATGCCAGCAACGTGCTGGTTCTGGCGATGGCTGTGGCGGAGCGGGGGTGGCCGTCGATTGCCGTCAGCTCGCCAAACATTTCGCCGGTGGGTAAATCGCACAGGATCACTTCCTGTCCGGAGAGACTGTGATACATCACGCGGATTTCACCCTGAACAATGAAAAATGCGCTATTGGTGTGATCGTGATAGCGCACGATTTCATTCCCCGCGTCATAGCGGTGCCATTGGCAAGCGGCTGCGACCATTTCAATGTCCTTGGGCGGCAGATGTTGAAACTCTCTAATAACTGACAACATAGCCGTAGCGCGGTCAATCGGTATATTCCGCATGCTCATCCTTTCCCGGTTTTCTAAAAAATCTTTGTCCATTTTCAGATTTTAAGCAACTCTTCTATCCCCTGATAGGGATAATGATATATCAAAATGGAATAAGGTAAAAAGACTTCTTATTTGAACCGGGAAAACAGAAAAGCCTTGGAAAGCAATGAAAAAGAGCATTGCTATCGACAAAACACTTAGGATTTGTTGATAATGATCAATGTTCATTTGCATAATTACAAAAGTTTTTGGAAAGATTGGTAAGATGAAATTGTAGTTTGATGGGTTTGTTGTCCATGTAGATTCGTGCCGTTCAGTCTCACTTAACTAGGAAATAGTAAGGGGAAGATCCATGACAGCTTTTCTGAACAGTAGCAATTTCTCAACGGGCTCCAGCGATGAACAGCAATCACTGGCTCAGGCATTAAGCGATATTCTGAAAAACGAGTATCACGGCAGTTTCTTCGTGCTACTGGCTGAGTACCAGCGCATCCTGGCAGATAACCATCAGCGTCAGCGCTGGCCGGAAGTCCATAAAAAGCTCGATACCTTATTTAAATGCGGCAGTGCGGAAGTCATCAGCGGGCCGATGATCGGCATCCCCGTTTCCATACGGGATAGCGATTATTTCAAGGAAGCGGCCCAGTTGCTCGGCAAGGAAAGATCAATGATGGCCACTATCGAATGGATGGCTACCGCTTGGAATGCGACGTATGCCGATACCGGTTTGTGGATGGGGAAAACCTTTGAGCCGGTATCGCGCGAAACAGTGGCAGCAAAAACCCATAACGATGCGAAAACAATGAGCGGTTATGATCCGGCTACTGTGCGTATCGGGCGCAATTTTTTCCGTGAACCGCCCGATCCCACTGCGCTGCAAGCGATCGGATTGCCCGCGCTGACGCAATTATGGAAACTGAAAGACCGGCCGATGCGTCCCGATGCGCGCGGATTTGACTGCCAGCTGCTGACGGAAAATTTGGCCAAAGAGAAAGCCATTCCCTATAGTAAAACCGGCGGTTATTTTCTTTGCAACATGGGCACTTCCGTGGTTCCGGAAATGCAAGGTAAGAAAGTGTATCAACTGAATTACCGCTGGCCTGACCTCGGTCCGGTGTACCCCATGACGCGCTTGATCGATGAAATCGTTCGCATCGACGATGGTATTTATTTGGGTCAATTGGTGTTCGCCACGCAGCATTACAGCTTGGGAGCCTTGGTTTTGCCAAATGGCCACGTCGTATCGATCGGCGATAACTACCCATACTGCTCGATGATCGACAATATCAAACGAATTTTTCCCATGGGCTGGATGGATGAAAAGGATCCGTACGGTTATCAGAATAACGGGTTTTTCTTGATGGTCGATCCGGCATATGCCAAGGCATTTTATGCAGACGATGCATTTCCGCAATTGCGCCCGCGCCCGGGCGAAATCGGCTTCAACGAGCTGGGATATGCGCAAACGGCATCCACTGCGTGCGTGTCTGAGGGTGAGAAAGCCGCGGCGGCGGGGGTGCAGCACTGCCCGGAAATCACTGATTGGGTTGATGATTGGAAGCAGAATGAAGCGCTCAAACATAAATTCACTACTTTCATTCTGGAAGAGTCGCCCAAAGGCGCGGAAGATGGCGATGTGACTCAATTGCTGCGCGAAGGCGAGTCGATTTTGCAAATGCTGCAACGCGTCAGCGCTGAAATTTCCGCGCAGAGCAATCCGCAAGACAACCTGAAACATTTCGAGAAACTCAACCGCCTGTTCCGCCGGGGCGTTGCGCCAACGGTGGAAAATGGCTTATTTCAGGGGCACGGCGCGCGTGGTTTTAACATCCGTATCGACAGCGATGAAACGGCGGATTGGTACGGTGAAACAACACGCACGGTTGGTTTTGATTATTACCACGGCGCTACGCTGAATCTGCATTGCGGTTTTACTGAAACCTTTTGTCCCGATCTCAATGCCAAACCGGACGATGAATATCTTTTTCCCGGCCGGCTTGCGAGCGATCTGGCACTGGGACACAGTACACCCAATGTGCTCAACCTGATTTGGCACAGCATCGGCAAGTATATTTTTCCGTGGGCGGGCAAATCGTATGAAAAAATTTCCGGGCGGAAACTGAGCATGCTGCTTGATGAGAGCAGTGATCTGGCCGAGCGCTATCCCGAGCGTGTGCATGCGCTGAAAACACATCTGGCCAGCGCGCCGCATTACACGCTGGTGGAAAAAAACAAAGCGCATTATTGGGATGCTGAAGGTGTGTACGCTCAGCATTTGAAAAGCGGCGCTTGGGATCGTGGTATGTCCGGTGAAGACAAGGCATTCTGGGAAAATGAAGCGGCTGCGCATTGGGTAGATGGCTACAATATTCAGGACAAGCGTGTCATTGCGGCGGATCCGTTGATGCGGATTGTCGATATGAATTACCGGATTCCGGATGCAGCGCTGCAAGCGGCATCGGCGGCTGGACCATCGCCGTTTGCGCGGCAAGGCTACATTTTTCTCGGTGTGGACGACCGGGAGTCGATTTTACCCATGAATAATGGCGATGGAAAAAAGAAAAAAGTGTTTCAGTTTCACTACCGCTTTCCCATGATCGGCGGTCCGGTTCCGATCGGTTTTTGTCTCGATGAAATTGTTGAGATCGCCGATGGCCTTTATTTGGGGCAATTGATTTATTCCACGGCATTGGATAGGCCATTCCATTCGTCCGTCGATCCTGCAGAGTATCACTATCAGCTGTTTGGCTATTTTTTGCTGCTTGATGATGCATGGCAGTATCACCGGCTGGCAATCGGATTGGATACATTGAGTTAATCAGCGCGGAGGATGATCATGAGTAATGACAGATACAACCAAGGCGGCATCCGGATCGATCTGGAACACGGAACGGCCGATACGTCCGCACTTGGCAATATTGCTATTTTTCCTATTCCCAATACCACACCCGATAAGATCAAGACATTGCACGATCTTGCGTTGAGCGATATCCAACTCGGCGACTTCCCGGTGGTGCAGGCTTGGCGCAATCAGTTGTTCGATCCGGAATGGATACCGGAGGTTTGCGATGAACTGCCGCGTTTACTGACTGAATTTCTGCGCCAGCCCGATCGTGCGGCGCTGCCGCCGGTGACGCGCCGCGCGCAGGCGTTGAAACATGTATTCAGCCACAAAACCCCGCTGGTGCGCAGCACCGATCTGCTGCCGGGACAAACCACCACCAGCTTTGTCGGGCCGGTTGTGTATATGGATATGAGTGGCTATTGCATCTGGCCTGAGCTGGAAACGCTGGCGAAACGGCCGCAAAATCCGTTCAAGATCAAACCGGAAGTGGCCAAGCGGCTGAATGAAGAAATCTTTCCTTTCTGGCTGGAGCGGCGCACGGTACAAGAGGCGGCGCGTTATAGCGATTACGATACCGCGGATTACAAGAACGATCAGCGCGATGAGGTCGACGGCGGAATGTGCGAAGGCAAACCGTCCATTGATCCTCCACTTAAAAAAGAAGCCGGTGAGACGCCTAAATGCCAGGAGCTGTTTGAGCGGGTTGCGTTTTATCTATCCGATAAAGCTACGGCTGTGTCGCATACCGCACCGGATTTCAGCCGGGTGCTCAAGTTCGGTTTTGATGGTTTGATTGCGCAGTTGCAGCAGGATATCGCGAGCGGTGTTGCGGATACGCCGGAAAAAATTGAATTTGCGCGCAGCGTTATCGCCGTGTACGAGGGCGCCAAGATCTATGTCGGCCATTTGGCCGATGCCGCCGAAAAAGCCGGAAATAACGAGCTCGCCGCCATTTGCCGCAAGGTTCCGGCAGAACCAGCCAGCACGCTGGCGGAAGCGATGACCGTCGTCTGGATTTGCTACCATTTGCTGTTGCAGGAAAATACCAATTTCGGTCTCTCGCTGGGACGATTGGATCAGACGCTGAATGAGTTCTATCTGCGTGACTGGCAGTCGCAACCGGATGAAGCGGCGAAAACGGCATATACAAAGCGGGCGGTTGAGTTGATGTGTCACTTCTTTTTGCGCTGCTCCGATCATGTGCCATTGTCGCCAGAAAGCGCGGAAGTGTTGTTTGCCGGTAGCGGTTCGAATCAAGCTCTGACCGTGGGCGGTACGTGCTGGGAAAATGGTCAGACGGTCGATGCGGTCAACGACATGACCTACATCATCCTGAAAGCGACGGAAATGCTGTCCATCCGAGATCCGAATGTGCATGCCCGTTATCATGAGGATGTTCATCATCGCGCGCCGGATGGCACGCCTTTGGCGGCGCATGAGGTTTCCCCTTATCTGAAACGCATTTGCCAGGTGAATCTGGTTACCCGCGCGACGCCCGCGTTGCACGGCGATGTGCCGGTGATCCGCAGCATGGCGAATTATTATGCCAAGCACGATCATGTCACGGCTGACGAAGCGTTGGCGGATGCGCACGATTACGCATCGATTGGTTGCATCGAACAGAATGCCGACCATAAACATTACGGTCATACCGGTTCCACCTTGCTGGTGCTCCCGGCAGTACTGGAACTGGCGATGTTCGGCGGCAAGCACCGTAGCGATGGCATCGGCAAAAACGATCCCAATTTGTTTTACGGCAAGACGGATTACACGTCCCCGCCGTTGACGGCAATGACATCGATGCAGGATTTCATCGACAGCTTCCGCTTTCAGCTCGACGAAATGGCGCGTCATTGCGTGCAATTCAACAATTATCTGGGGCGCACGCTGGAAAAAGTCCGGCCATCGCCGCTGCTGTCGGGGTTATTCGACGGCCCCACGAACAAACCAGGGGAAAACGGCGCCAAATTTCGCGACGTTGCTTCCGGCGGTGCAAAATATAATTCTTCCGGGGTGGCTATTATCGGGCTTGCCGATGTGATCGATTCGTTCTGTGTGATCGATGCGCTGGTGTTCGGCGGCAAAATGTCGGCGCAGGAGCTGATCGCGGTATTGGATGCGGATTTCGGCCGCAGCCCATCGGTTAGTAATGAGGCGGAAGCGCACAATTTTGTCAAAACCTGGCTGGACCGTATCCGGCAGTTGGCGAGCGGTTCCCGCACGCATCCGGCGGCGATGGCGTCAGAACGGCTGCAAGAGTGCATGCGCTTGATCCGCTTAGCGCCGAAGTATGGCGCCGGAGTCGATGAGACGCCCGGCGGTATCTACAACAACGCGATGGCGGTTAAATACACACGCCTGTTGACTAAAATGATCCAGGAGGTATTTTTCAAGTACCGCACGCACCGTGGCGGACGCTACCTGACCGGTTACTGGAGCATGACCAACCATGCCGGTTTCGGCATGCTGAGCCGGGCCACGCCGAACGGCCGTAGCAATGGCGCGTCGTTCGCCAGCGGTATCACGCCGTGCCCCGGCATCGTCAAAGCCAATGGCGATCCGGTCATGCTGTTGGATCACATGCTGTCGGTAGCGAGCGTCGACGCGGACACGGTGCAGAATGGCTACACCTACAATCTTAGTCTGACGCCGCGCGGCAAACCTTATTTCAACGAAGATACAGAGCTTTTTGCCACGCATATGAAAACATTTATGGATCAGGACGGTGTGCTGGTGCAGCTGTGCGTGACCTCGATCGAAGATTTCATTGCGGCCAACGCCGCCGCAACGGCGGCAAGCCAGGCCGGTGCGGGCGAAGCCGAGCAAAAAGCGCTGGCACCATACAAAGATTTGATGATCCGCGTGGCCGGTTACTCCGCTTACTATGTCACCTTGAGTCCGTTGATGCGGCAGGAAATCATCGATCGCGCCAATTTCGATATGAAAAGCGGTGTTGAGCAGCATGAAACCATAGGAGCATAACGATGCATGCCACTATTCCCGCGTTACCCGGCGGTATTCACTATATTCTGAAATCCGGCATCGAGTTGGGCGAAGCGGACGGCACGCTGAGCGGATTGTTGAACCGCATGGAAGGCACGATGCTGGCTGCGGGCATGGCCGTAATGATCAAGCTCGGTTTTGGCTTCTTGATCAATCCGGGTTTAAGTGAATCACAAGCGAAAAAAGCGCAGCATTTTTTTGAAAACAATTTCGTCATCAAAGATCCCAATGTTGCCGGTGGTATCCGCTACTATCAGGGAAAAATCCTGATCCGCACCCGCAAACCGCAGGATGACATGAATGTGCTGATCAAATTCTGCCCCGATCCGGAGGCGCTCTATATTCAAACGCCTTTTGGCCGGCAACTGAACCCGGCGGCGATCGTTACGACCGAAGCGCTCAGCGAAACGGAAGCGGACCGGATTGAGCGCGATCCGAACGAAGTGGATCTGATGATCCGCTTTAAGGATACCCAGGCGATTTTGGGATTGGCCGGGCGTCCGAATGTCGATGTCGCGCAATTACTGATTGAAAATCTGGTGCAGATTACCGGCAATTTCGGACATATGTTCAAGTTCGGTGCGATTGGCATGAACGTGCAGATGGCCATGAAGGATTTTTTATGAGCAACGAAAAAGGGCTGGTTTTCGACATCAAACGCGATTGCAGCGAAGACGGCCCCGGTATCCGCACCACGGTGTTTCTGAAGGGCTGTCCGCTTTCCTGCGTTTGGTGCCAGAATCCCGAAGGCAGAGCGGTCAAGCCCGAAACCGATATTCATGGCACACACATTGGCACGTGGTACACGGTGGACGAGCTGATGTACCGTTTGTTGCAAGACAAACCGATTTTTACTGCAAGCGGCGGCGGTGTCACGCTGTCGGGCGGCGAAGCGACGTTGCAAATGGGGTTCGCCAGTAAATTGCTGCAAGCCTTGAAGCGCGAAGGCATTCACACGGCGATAGAAACCAGCGGGTTTTTCGATTATCAACGCTTCAGGGATGAAATGCTGCCGTGGCTGGATTTGATCTATTACGATATCAAACTGATGGATGAGGCGGCCAGCCAACAGTATTGCGGGCACTCGAGCAAGCGCATTCTGGATAATTTCTCCCGCCTGCTCAAGGATGCGCAAATCCCGGTGATTCCACGAATTCCGCTGATTCCGGGAATAACGGCGACTGAAGACAACCTCCGCGCAATCGCCGCATTTCTCGATCAACAAGGCGTCAAGTCGTGCGCGTTGATGCCCTACAACCCGTTGTGGAGCGATAAGCTGAAGCAATTAGGCTTGCCGGTTCGTTACGAGCACAAAGGCTTCATGACCCCTGCCGAGCAAAAAACCTGCATCGGCTATTTTACGAAAGCAGAATAATTCAATCGAGTAAAAGGACAATCATGCAAAAAGACTTTCATCATGCGACCACTTATGTGCTGGCGCGATTGGCCGGTTTTGATCACCCAGAAGCGGATATCATTGCCTATGCTTCGCAATATGTCGATGATGCAACAAATTCCGGTGTGATTCGCTTCACCGACGGTTCCATGTATGAACATATCAGTTCGGCGCATAAAACATTCGATTACAAAAATTTTGACGAGCTGGCCAACCACCAGGCATGGCTGCCGTTCCATTTTTTGCCGGGTAATAATGAGGCGAATGCCGGACAGAATCCGCTGGATACCTTCATGGACAAAATCGTCTGCAAACCGGATAGCCCCATTGCCAGAGACATGGTAGCCGCGTGCATCAATAGCAAGAACAGTCCGCACGCGTTGCAGCGGCTCGGCATTACCCTGCATGTTTATTCCGATACCTGGTCGCATCAGGGTTTCGCCGGAGTTAATCACAAGAACAACGATATCAGTAAGCTGAACGATGAGGACAATCCCGGCAATTACTTGGCGGCCCGGCTGAAGGATTTCTTTGGCGACGCGTTTGATGATGTCGCCAGTAAGCTGGTGGGCGATACCTTGCCGTTGGGTCACGGCGCCGCGCTTTCCTATCCGGATCGTCCCTATTTAAAGTGGAGTTACAAAGATCACCATAAGAACAAAGTCGTTAGAGATAACGCGGCGATTTTTCTACAGGCTGCGGAAAAAATGGTCATGGCTATGCAGCGTTTCCGCCTCAGGAATGCGAATGCCGATGTTCCCGGTTTGCAGGCTACCGATAAAGCCAGAATCGAAGCGTTGTTCCGCAATATCAAACACGAAGAGGAAAATGCCCGGCATCAGGCGTGGCTGGAACGTATCTCAACCGGTTATTTCAATTTCCCGCCGGTCAATCTCACGTATATCGCTAAAGGGCCCGGCTCTTGGAAACACAAGGCGCTGGGCACGATCAGAGTTGCGAACGATAAAAGTCAGAAGTTTGAACTCAAACCTGACTTTCTGACCAGCCATTGGAAACTGTTTCACGACGCGCTGCAAGTGCACCGCTTTTATGTGATTCATGAATTGCTGCCGCGCTACGGCATTTGTGCGGCGTAGCGGTAATGCGCTGAAGGTTCTATTTCTGGCTGATTTTTTCGTCGAGATGCTCGACCTTGACTTTGGCTACGCCGTGCAAGCCGATCTTTTTGGCCGCGCCGTGTGATAAATCGATGATTCTGCCTTTCTTGAACGGTCCGCGGTCATTGACCAGAACGTCGACATGACGGCCGTTTTGCAAATTGGTCACCCGGACGCGCGATGGTAAAGGCAATGTTTTATGCGCGGCGGTTAAGCCATGCGGGACGAAGCGTGTTCCCATCGCGGTGCGATTGCCCGATTCCGAACCATACCAGGAAGCATGGCCGATCTCACGATAGCCGGCGGCCGAGCGCATCGGGTAGTAGGTGACGCCCTTTATCTTGTAAGGTTTGTTGTACGGTGCGGTGAGATTGGGGTAGCGTTGATTGCCCGCATCGGGTGAACGCTGCGAAGTGCCGGAAAACATCGAAGCGCAACCGCTGACCAAACCGGCGGTCAGCAGTATGACGCTCAAATGCTTGCGATAGGTTGACTGTTGCATCGTATCTTTCATACAGAAGTGTTTCCAAAACGCGCTGGATTATAACGTTATCCGGCTGCCATTAGCTATGATCGATGGCATGAGCTTTTGTTCGCATCACAAAATCTTGAATTTGCAGTGACCAATCATATTATCATCGCCAGCTGGTGCTGAAGTGACAAGATTGCGCCAGCGCATTCAACGACAAAGGAAGAGGGATTGAACTATGACGGATAACAGCCACATCAAAATCAATGGCGCGATCGCACGCGAGAATCCTTACGCCATGCTGCGCGAACCGACATTTTCGGGCGTGCTGTCCTTCATGCGGCGCAATTACAGCAAGGATATTACCGGGGCCGATCTGGTGATCAGCGGTATTCCGTTCGATCTGGCGGTGACTTACCGCTCCGGTACGCGCTTCGGGC
Source organism: Nitrosomonas oligotropha (assembly GCF_900106555.1). Taxonomy (GTDB): domain Bacteria; phylum Pseudomonadota; class Gammaproteobacteria; order Burkholderiales; family Nitrosomonadaceae; genus Nitrosomonas; species Nitrosomonas oligotropha_A. The sequence goes on from NZ_FNOE01000001.1 coordinate 46,732, forward strand.
CGCAGGGCATTCGTTTGGCGTCGGCGGAAGTGGCGTCAATGAAACCTTATCCGTGGGGGTTCGATCCATTCGAGAATCTCGCCGTGATCGATTTTGGCGACTGCTATCTCGATGTGCATAATCCGATGACGATCCATGAAACGATTGCCGCTCATGCCCGGCATATTCTGGCATCGGGTGCGCGCATGCTGACGTTTGGCGGCGATCACTATATCAGTTATCCGCTGCTGAAAGCGCATGCGGAAAAGTTTGGTGCGCCGCTCGCGTTGATTCATTTCGATGCGCATAGCGATACCTGGTCAGACGATACGCCAAGTTCGCTGAATCATGGTTCGATGTTTTATAAAGCCGTGCAGGACGGATTGATCGATCCCAAACATTCGGTACAAATCGGTATCCGTACCTGGAATGACGACTTCATGGGCATACATGTTTTGGATGCGACCTGGGTGCATCGGCATGGCACCGATGCGGTGGTCGCCGAAGTTGAACGTATCGTCGGCGATCGTCCGACCTACTTTACCTTCGATATCGATTGCCTCGATCCGGCGTATGCGCCGGGCACCGGTACGCCGGTGTGCGGCGGATTGACTACCGCGCAGGCACTGGCGATTATTCGCGGTTTTACCGGTATCAATCTGATCGGCATGGATATCGTGGAAGTGTCGCCGCCCTACGATCACAGCCAGATCACGGCGCTCGCCGCCGCGCATATCGCCTGCGATCTGATTTGTTTACTGGCGAAACGCAAAGCGGATGGGTTGTTGCATATTTGACCGGGTGGCTTAAAAAACATAGCGTAAATTAATACCGCCACCCCAATCCGGACTGCGTTCCGAGAAACCTTTCAAGCCATAAATGTTGAGTCTGATATTGTTGCTGACTCTTTGGGAAAGATAGAGCGTGAGGTCTCTGCTGTCTTGCAGCCGCACGGGCGATTGTCCCATGTTGTAACTCGTTCCCACAGTGACGGTTCCGGATAGCCGGTAACCGATTCCGGCTCCGCCATAAAATACGTTGTGAAACGTTACATTGGACGGATTGCCGAGTATCCGGTAGCCGAAAGTTGCGCTGAGTGTGAAATTCGAGATGGTTTTATACAGATCTCCTTGAATTGCGTAATCGACCTGGCCGGTACCCAGGTTCTGGCTGGTGCTGGCCGTGGGGATTTTTAACCGGGCGGTGATATCAAAGGCGATACCGGTCGGCGCATGATCGATTAAGTTGTAGCTAAAGGCGGTAACCATGTCGCCCAGCCCCGAGCGGCTTGTGCTTGAAAGCGCGGAACCGCCCAACGGAATGCCGCCCGCCAGGCCGAGCGCGCCTACTTTAAGTTGCCTTAATTTGCCAATAGCATCCGTTGAATCATCATCGCCAACATCACTTCCGCCACTGCCATCGTCAACACCGCCGCCGTCGTCAATACCTCCGCCACCACTGCCGCTATCGTCTCCGCCGCCGTCATCGCTGCCCCCGCCACCACTGCCGCTGTCGTCGCCACTGCCGTCATCGCTGCCTCCACCGCTGCCGCTATCGTCGTCACCACCGTCACTGCCGCTACCGCTACCGCCGCCATCATCATCGTCATCGCTTCCACCACCCCCGCCGGAGCCGGAGTTTCCACCTGAGCCTGAGTTGTTTCCATTTTCGGAGATAATCACCGGACAATTGATGTTTAGTTCATCGCAAATAACAATACCGCCACCACTGGAGCCTCCGCTCACACCACCTCCATTAATTATGGTTCCTCTGCCATCGATCCCGCCGATCCCGGGCCCCAGCACATTGCCCGGCCCGGTCATATTGAGATACGGAAGGGTTACCCGGAAGGATGCCCGGCCCTTGTCGTAGCGAGCCGTGAAAGGGACATACCAAATATCGGTTGCGGATGGTCCGCCGTATTTGCCCGTTGTGAAGTCGGTTGCAGTGCTGAAGCTGAACCCATTCGCAAATACTGCGGGGGAATTACAGGCAATGGATAGAAAGAGAATGAACTGAAATGGCTGAAATGATAGGAATCGGCGCATGGAGACTTGCTATGGTTGGGGTTAGTTTCGTGCTCGACATGTATGGGGTTATTTCCTACATTGTTGAGTGTAATTATCTTACATAGGATAAAACTAACAATTTGAAAAATTAATAAGTATTTTACTGATTTAGATTTGAGAAACCATTGATCGCGCGTGCTTGCTCAGCGATCAAAATCCCTGTCGCGATGACTGAAGTCCCTGTCTTGATGACCGCTATGATCGCGAATTTGGTCTCTATCCAGGACATGATCTCTATCCGGGATATGATCCCTATCGCGGGTATGATCTCTATCCGGGGTATCAATGTCGCGGAGGTTGTCTTTGTGGTCGCTTGGTCTTTCGGAGCGATCCGGCATCTCCGTGGGCTTCTCGGGTTTATCCACGGAGCCGTGACCGGAAAGATTCTGCTCGCGGTTATCTTGCGGCTTTTCACCATGATCGCTTCCGGAAGAGCCGGAATGGTCTGTTTTCTCCTCACGGCTGGCGGGGATGGCTGCGTCTTTGGCATGAGAATCGCCTCCGGATGCGTGATTCTTGCCTGAATGGTCCCCGGTATCCTTTTTTAATTCACTTTTATGATCCGAGCCAGAACCGCTGCCCTGGTTCTGCTCGCTTTTGTTATTTTGAAGCGATTTGGCCTCATGCTCGTTACCGGAGTTATTTTTTTTGCCGTGATCGCTGGTGTCGATTCCATCGTTGCCGATTCTTTCCAGAATTTGCAGTTGCACCGGCACTTCTTGCTTGAGTTCAATCCGTTCGGGATTGATTCGCTGATCCGCACCGGGCCGGCCGCTGATCTGAATGCGTTGATCTAGTCTGAGGTCGCTCCTTGCGTTGCCGGCAACCGAGCTGCCCGGATCCAACGTGACAATCCGGTTACTCAGGTTTAATTCGTTACCATCCAGCGCATGGATATAGCCTTCGATCACGACATGATCGACATTGCCGATACTCTGGCGGGTCGGTTCCGCTTGAACCTGATGCGCCTTCATTTGCAGGCCATCCCAACGGCCGGCGATCGACACTTCCATGCCTTTTGCCAGACCTTGCGGCATTAATTTGGCGTCGTGATGGATACGGGTGCCATTGACTTCAATGCCTTGTTCGTCAATTTGTGTGATATGGCCGTTTAATCTGGCTTCCGCACGCGGTGCAATGGTCTCGACGCGCGAGGCGGCAATCGTGCCGCTGGAAAGCCGGTGACCGCTGATTTGTACCCAATCGCCGTTTTTCAGATGGGAGAAATTACCGTGCTCGCCGCCTTGTCCGACCCTTACGGTTTGCCCCAATACTTGCATTTCTCCTTTCGTGGCATCGAAGTGGCTGACCGGACCAATTGCGGCATGGATCACTGCAATGTTGCGCGCAGTGAGTTTATCGCCTGTACCGAGCGCCCGGGCGGCAACGACTTGGCCTACGGCCAGTTCGCGTGCGGTGGTTGGCTGGCCATCCATAGAGATGGTTGTGCCGGAGCTGTACTGAATTTCAATGCCGTTGACACAAATACTGGCGAATCCGGTGATAACGCCCACAATTCCTGTACCGCCGATACCGCCATCGTCTGCGATGTTTTCGGTTCCACCGATTCCGCCTTGGGGATTGCCGGTGCCACCCATTCCACCATCGTGCAAGCCAGTCCCGCCAATGCCGGATTGAGCCGCGCCGGTACCGCCGATTCCGGAGTGGGCAAGAATGGCAGGATTAACGAGAGAAGCGTTGCTGTCGCAGTTATTTTGCGCGAATGCGCTGACCGCGCATGAGAATGTCAAAGCGATGATGCCGAATTGACGCAAGCTGGTTTGGCATATCGCCGCTAATGAAATTTTTTTCATTCGGATAGATTCAAGTTCTTGTGCTAGGAATGCGAATCGCTTGTTGGCCCGGGGGCTTTTTCCGGTTCGACCGGCTCGCTGTAATAATAAATGCCAAATGTCATGCGGTAATTCGGTTCGCATTTTTGCGCATCGCTTTTTTCCAGTTCCAAGGCGGTCTTGTTGATTGCAAGTAAGGATTCCATGCCCAGTTGCGCGGATTTCTCAGCGAGTATTTTGACTGAGTCGGCGCTCAATCCATCGTAGTAAACACTGCGCTCCAGGAAAGGCTGACTGTGACCGAGCAGGTTGCTGGTTGCCGCCGCTGCGTGATCGTGTAAGTTATGGCCAAAATAAAAAACTTTCTCGTCAAAGCCATGAGCGGGAATGAACGCCGCCGTATTGAGACAAACGCGGTTTTCTTCGTCGAAGTGAGCAACGCCAAGCCTTAACCACTCATCCAGCACAACCCGTGAACGGATATCGCAGCTCACACTGGCGACCAATCCCTCGAAAGAAATATCACCACCTTCCCGGGCGAATCGTGGCAGCCGTTTGGGTTGATTGTTTTCGTCCAGATAACGGGGATCGCTGCTCCAGAGACTGACCAGCCGGGCTCCGAGTGAAACCGCTTGTGGCGTGGTTTCGGTGTCGGCATAACTGCCATGGCGCAATCGCTTGATGTCTTTGCGGTGAATACCGGTCAGCAAACTGAGATGACTATCCGTGGAAGGTTTATCACCGATTTTGAAGTCGTTTGCCGCCACTTCGACATATAAATCTTTCAGCATTTCCGTCAGAAAGGGATAGGTGATTCCTTTGGCCAGCATCAGTTTGATGAATGGACGTAATACCCGGCGCACTGCTGTGATCAGTGCCGGTGAAAGATTTGAATTGGTTGAATGAACACCATGCATAACAATTGTCCACGAGGAAGTAAAACGCCATTAACTAATGATTGCAAATCATTTTAGCATGTTGTGGGAAAATATCACACAAAATATTGACATGGAAATTTTTCCCACGTATAGTTCTTTCCATGCGGGAAAATATCACACAAAAATAAAGATAGAGAAAGATAGCCTTCAGGAATGAAGAGTTAAATTGAAGGTGAAAGCTGCAGTTTTTAGTTAAATCAAAGGAGGGGTTTGATATGTTTCAGAAATCAGTCGTCAGAAAGATTACGGGCGTCATTGCTTGCTGCTCAACAGTCTTGGTTTTGTCAGCAAGCAATGTTTGGGCTGACGGCAATCAAGTTAATTTTTCGCTGACCGATATTCCGGGCCGCTGGTTTGACACCGGATCGGCGATTGCAGGTAACCGTTCGATAGCCGTCGCCACACCGGGCGTGCAAGTTAATTTTTCCGGTAACTCAAATACGGTACATACCAGAACCAGCTTGATTTACCCCACTGGCGCGGCAGGCATGCCATTTAATACCGATCCCAAGAAAGGCGGCGACAGTCTGACACTGACGACGCCGGGATTGTATGTCTTTACTTGCAGTATTCACCCGTACATGTTTGGCGCGGTGATTGTGGACGATCCGGCAACTACCGGACTGGATCTGGGTTCTTCACTCAGCCTGATCAACGGTATTACGGTTCCAAGCAGCAGCGATCTCGCTACACGGTTGTTACGGACATTCTTCATTGCGACCAATCCAGCCAATTGGCAGAACTACGCCAGTAATGCAAAGTGGCATATCACTTATCCCAACGTTGATGTGCGTGTCGATATCGGTGTCGTCAATTTGCCAGCCGTATTGAATGCGCGCTATGACAATGACATCAATCTGTCCGCGTTGCAAAATCCCGCAATCCCGGCGGTTGGGGAAATCTGGGCGGCGACGCAATTTGAGATGACTTCGGGAAAATCCAAACCGGGAACCGTGTCCGCATTGATGGCACTAACTGGCAAGTAACACGCAAGGTGGCGCTGCCTTCGATCAAAATGAACAATCCGCACAATATGTGGACGGATAGGGATCAGAACGTGATCTATGTAACGCAATGGTTTGACAAAAAACTGACGGTTTATGACCGCAAGACCGGCGCACTGATCCGCAACGTATCCGTTGGTGAAGCGCCAGCGCATGTGATGACGCTGACCGATACGGATAGGTTGCATATTACTAACAATGGCGATACCCGCACGGATTCCGTGATGGAATTGAGTCCACTGGCTGCTCAAGTGCTGCGCCGGATGGATATTGGACGGGACAATGCGCACGCGCACTGGATGAGTCATGACGGCAAAACCATGGTGACACCGAATGTGCTATCCGGCGATACCACGCAATATAACTTCAAAACAAATTCCATCGATGCCATTTTGCCCGTGAGCGGACATTTCAGCCATCCGCTGGCCACCGGCATGATGCCGGATGCCAGCAAGTATTATGTCGCTAATTTGCTGGATAGCACCATCACGGTGGTCGACATGAAATTACATACCGTTATCAAGCATATTAACCTGATTGAGCATTACGATCCGCTATCCGGTGCCATCTCGGGTCCTGTCGGCGCGTTACCGATCCAAACGCCGGTATCGCCGGATGGAAAAAATATGGTTACGGCGAATACGCTGACCGGTACGATTACCATCGTCGATACGCGCCCCAATTTGGCAACAACCGATGAAGTGGTGGCTATGCTGCCGTGCGATCCCGGTTGTCATGGTGTGCAATACGGAGCCAAGAAAGGCGGCGGTTATTACGCGTACGTCACCAGTAAATTCTCGAACTGAATGTTGGATAGAAAGGTATTTTTAGAAATATGTTGTTAATTTAAATGTTGTACTGTGTTTGTTACTTTTATCAATGAGGAGAAAAAAATGAGTTCAGGACATGACGGACGTGATGATGATTCATCCGGGCACGAGCACAAAGCTTTTAAGTTCACGATTGTGGATAGTAAGGTAACGGCTGCATTTGAGCTGGATGATGGCGTGTGGGAATCAAAATCGATCGATGATGACGGCAGTGAAACCTACGTAGTGGAAGGAACCGAGGTCGTTCGTACCGAGGTCAAACCTTTCGGCACGGAAATAACCCGCTATGCCGACGTCGATAGCGATGGCACTTACTTACGTGTTTCGGAGCAATGGACAGTTTCACCAGGTGCCAACGGCACGGTGCCAAAGTTTTCCGGGCTGCTGAGATTTTCACCCACCGACAGCGATGATGCGATTGCAGTGCGCGCCGGTGAAGACTGCTCTGGCGGGCGTGGTTCCGATGATTTTGTAATCCGCGATGCATCGCATTTGCGCATCGATGATTTCAGCTCGCTGGAGCATGATACGCTGGTTTTTGATACCGGACTTGGCTTGACGTCGAGGGAACACTTGGCCAGCTTTATTACCGATATTCATCAGGAAGGCACCAATTTCATTGTGAACTTCGGTTCCGATGTATCAATCACGCTAGTCGGCGTGCAACCGGATCACATCAGCTGGGATGATGTTAGCGTACTGAGCTAGCATCCGCACATCGAGGGGTTTTTAATCCCTCCCGTTTATCAATTTCAGCTTCTCGTGGAACTTCCCAAAACAGGCCGTATCGCGCCCGTTTTGGGAAGCAGGGGAGTTATTTTCTAAAAATTGGCTACCCCGGCATTTTTTGGAATTTACCGATAAAGGAATTTACCATGAACACTTTACTTATCAGTCAAGAGCGTTTGCTGCAAGCGAAGATTGCTTATACGCCGCGCAACTTAAAATTGGACGCAGCAGCGGCGTTGTTGCAGGGGGACGAAGTAATTCCCGATGCTGGCGATATGGTGCTGGCGAAGGTCACCAAGATTGGCCACCATAGCGGGCTGGAATTGGCGCACGGACGGCGTTCCGCGCTGTTTGCAGGTGACGAAATCATTGTCTGCTATGGCGATCGCTATGCGCCCGATCAGTTTGAGGCGCAAGTGCCGGATGATTTGCAGGCATGCGATCTGGTGGCATCCGGCGGCATTGCAGCACGTGTTAATTACCGTCACGCCAGTGTCAAAGCGCCCACCAGCATCGAACCTATCGGTTTATTGCTGGATAGCCATAATCAGCGCATCAATTTGCGCGATACCGCACTGCCTAAACTGGTCAGTTTGTTTCCACGCCCCTACACAATAGCGGTAACCGGAACGGCGATGAATGCCGGCAAAACAACGACTGCGGCCACTTTGATTCGAGGTCTGGTTAATGCGGGCTATACCGTAGGCGCGGCAAAAGTGACCGGCACCGGTTCCGGCAGGGATACTTGGCTCATGACCGATGCCGGATCCAAATTAACGCTGGATTTCACGCACGCCGGTTTTCCTTCGACATATCTGCTTGCGCCGGAGCAAACCGGCCATATCGTGGAAACGTTGGTTATGCATCTTAGCGCAGCCAAAGTGGATGCGATTGTGCTGGAAGTGGCCGATGGTTTGTTGCAGCGCGAAACAGCCGCTTTGCTGGACTCCAAGGTCTTTGCACGATCCGTGGATAGCATGATTTTCGCTGCGGGCGATGCCATGGGCGCAGTAGCCGGTATAGAGCACTTAAAGCGTAAGAATCTGCCGGTAAGCGCGGTCAGCGGCCGGTTGACAGCCTCTCCTCTGGCGATCATTGAGACAGAATATGCCACCGGATTACCTGTGTTTGATAAGGCCGAGCTCAGCTCTCCAACGATCGCCAGTGCGCTGCATATTCCGCTGCAAGCTTCATCACTGCGGAAAATATTGGCAGGCTAGCCAGTGTACGAAGCGTACATCACTCTCAACATTATTAAGTCCGCACAATGAAAATTCCTCCGATACTTCACGGCTACCGCCGCATTCTGTTCATCCGCTTGGTTTCCAATGGCTTATTGCAAGCGGCATTGGCGATTGGCACGGCGTGGCTGGTGAGGGAAATATTCGACGGCTTTCTGACCGCGCAACAGCCGGTGTTGGACGTGCGTGTGGTATGGCTGGTCGCAGGATTGATTATGGCAGCCGCGTGTATTGGCTGGCTGCGCATGGCCGAACGTATTGATGCTGAAAAAATGGGGCAGCACTATGCTGCCGAAGTGCGGATCTTGTTGTACGACTGCTTGAGTTTTTTGACTCCCCGGACATTACAAAAGCGCAGCCGTGGCGGCGTATCACTTCGCTTTGTCGGCGACATGACATCGTTACGGCGCTGGATCAGCATGGGATTGGCGCGCATGACCGTAGCAGGCGTTTCAACCGTATCCGCATTACTGTTGTTGGGAATGATCAATTGGCAGCTCACTGTTACGGTAACTGTATCGCTCGCTATGGGCGCATGGTTGACTTACCTTTTCGGCAAGCGCATGCGCGCTGCGGCAAAAGAATCGCGGCGCCGCTTATCCAATTTGGCAGCCAATGTGAATGAAAAGGTAACCAGCATCGCGGTTGTGCAGGTATTCGGCCAAGTGGATCGGGAGCGTGAGCACATTATCCGTCAAGGAAAGTATTTGCAGGACTCGATGGTTGCTCGCGCGCGTATAGCCGGTCAGATTCTGGGTGTTACTGAATTTTCCGCCGCCATGACATCCGCAACCACATTGCTGGCCGGTATTTTTGCGGTAACAACCGGTACTGCGAGTGTCGGTGCGGTTATCGCGGCCATTACTATTGTCGGTATTCTGCTGCCGCCTTTGCGTGACTTGGGACGTATTCAGGAATATTGGCATGGCGCTAGTATTGCACGGGAAAGAATTAAGGAATTTTTGGATAGTCCATCCCTGATGGCGCAAACGACTAATGCGCCCGATTTGACCGTAAGATCAGGCGGTTTACAGTTTGATTCAGTCAGCGTGACGGGTGGATTGAATAGGCTGAGCGGTACCATAGCGCCGGGTAAAGTGGTTGCAGTGGTAGGGCCCAATGGCGCGGGCAAATCGACGTTGTTGTTATTGGCTGCGAGGCTGATCGATCCGCATGAAGGCAAGGTGTTCCTCGATGGGCAAAACCTGGCGGAACATAGCTTGAATTCAGTGCGCCAAGCTGTTGGTATGGTTGGCCCAGATCTGCCTTTGTTACGAGGCACAATCGAAAGAAATTTACGTTATCGCTGGCGTAATGCACCGGATGAGGAAGTGGCCAGAGTCCGTGCACTGTGCGGGATTGATGAAATGCTGGCGCCGTTTCCGGAAGGAGATAGAACCCGGGTTGCGGAAGGCGGATTGAATTTATCGGTAGGCCAGCGTCAGCGTATTGCACTGGCTCGTGCTTTACTGGGAAATCCTCCGCTGTTGCTGCTGGATGAAGCGGATGCCAATCTCGACAGCCAAGCCGGTAAAGTCATCGATCGCATACTGGCTAGCTATCAAGGGACTGTTCTCATGGTGACGCATCATGTAGACCATATCATGGCCGCTGATGAAGTCTGGTATCTCGAAGCAGGCCGCTTGCTGGAAGCGGGTCCGCCTGCTGCGCTGTTGTCCAATGATGGTCCGGTTGCGCGGTTTTTCGGTATTAGCAAGCCGGTCGCGATTTGAAAGGGATTGTTTGGGGAGCCATATTGATGCTATTACCGCTATCTTGCACTATGGCTACGAGTATTGTGCCGCGTTCAAAACCGATGGAACGTGGCGTGGTGTTGCAACGCACACTGCAAATGGATTCGCGCCAGAAGTACTTTTTGTATGTGCCGCGGCAAGGTGGAAATGCTGCAAAAATTTTTATTACGGTGCATGGTATTTCGCGCAATGTGCGCGAGCACGCTAAAGAATTCGCTGCTTATGCTGAGAAATATGGCGTTGTGATGATCGCACCCTATTTTCCCGCAGATCGTTTTCCCGATTATCAGCGGCTGGGGCGTAAAGGCAACCGCGCGGATATCGTGCTTAATGCAATCGCGAGCGAGGTTGCGCAGTTAACGGGCGCCACCCCAGACAAGCTGTATCTATTCGGTTATTCAGGCGGAGCGCAGTTTGTGCATCGTTACATGTTTGCCTATCCGGAACGTGTCGCAAGAATCGTTTTGGGTGCGCCGGGCTGGTATACCCTGCCGGATGCCTCGCTTAAATTTCCGATAGGGATACAGCCAGTCCAGAGCATACCGCAAGTACAATTCAACTCTGCCCGATTTTTGAACATCCCGGTGTGCGTGCTGGTGGGAGAAAAAGATAACCGGCGTGATGCAGAACTGAACAAATCAACAACCATTGACAGACTACAAGGTAAAACCCGGATCGAACGTGGCCGGCGCTGGGTGGAGGAAATGAGCTATCAGGCCCGGCTGCTGGGCTTGCCGACTACTTATGATTTTCATCTGCTGCCGGATTCGCCGCATTCCTTTGCGATCAGCATGGAGCGTGGCGGTATGGGGGAAAGAACGTTTGATTTTTTATTTCCGGAGAGCTGAGCATGTGCAATCACTTTCGTCCGGCAAAGCAAGCTCATTGAACGGGTGTCAGAACCATTTTGGGATCGTGAATTTACTGGCCTCATCCTTCATTCCGATGAAAGTTACCTGGCTAAGGCTCATACTGAGTGGGGTTCTGTGCAGTTTTCTTGCCAGCACGGCTGCTTTTGCGCAGGAAGATATTTCTGACCGATCGCAGCAAACTGTCAGCAAAAAATCTTCCCAAGACAAAAAAAGAAAAAAAAGAAAACCGGGTTTTTTCTATGGTAATGCGGGAACCGGATTCCGATGGAATAAAGGCAAAAGTGAAGTGCGGCTGGCTGGGTTTATGCAGGCGGATACCCGCACCTATTTTGACGATGCGGCGGATTCCGGTAAAGACAACTTTTTGTTGCGGCGGATTCAGCCTTCACTCGAGGTTAAATTCAATCAGACGCATAGTCTTTATATCATGTCGAGCTTTGCGTCGGCGCCGGGGATTCTGGATGTGTTTTGGGAAGGCAACTTTGCCAAGCCGTTGAATATCCGTGCGGGCAAGTTTAAACCGGCATTCGGTTTGGAGCGCTTGCAGTCAGCCACTGCACTGGCTTTCAATGAACGTGCTTTTCCCACCAATCTGGCGCCCAACCGGGAAATAGGCGGGCAAATTTTCGGCACTATTTTGTGGGATACCACCGAATATCAAGTCGGACTCTTCAGCGGCATGGTCGACAATAGCAGCGGGTTGCGTGATAGTGTGATTTATTCAAACTACAGCGGGGTTGATTTCGTAGCACGGCTGTTTTCCCATCCGCTCAAGCACAGTGATGTTGCGCTTGTAAAAGGCCTCGGATTGGGAATTGCTTACAGTTATGGCACGCAGCAAGGCAATGCACAGCGTGGCGAGTCTCATTTGCCGGTGTTTATTTCTCCCGGCCAGCAATCGATCGCTTCGTATGCGCGAGGCGCTTTTGCCGATGGCAGCCGCGAGCGGATTGGTCCGCAGCTTTATTATTCCTACGGACCATGGGGGGTGCTGGGCGAGTATACGGTCTCTCAACAGAATGTGAAGCTTGGTGCAGTGACTGATAAAGTCACCCATGATGCTTTTCAAGCGCAATTGTCCTGGGTGCTGTTTAACGGCGATGCTTCCTTTCGCCGGATCCGGCCGCACAGTCCACTTACACTGGAAAACATCAGTTCGTTGGGCGCAGTGCAACTGGTCGGGCGATATGCGGTATTAAACCTCGATGACAAAGCGTTTGCGCATGGCCTGTTTGACGCGGATCACGCGGTTAGAAAAGCGCAGGATTTCGGTATCGGCATTAATTGGTATCTCAATCGCAATATTAAATTCCAACTGGATTACAATCAGACCCATTTCACGGGCGGTGCCGGTGGTGGAGCGAACCGGGCGGAAGAGAAAGTGTTGTTTTCGCGCATGCAAATTGCGTTTTGAGTTTTTTCTCACGGATTCAAATCAACCGGTTTTCACTTTCAGCTTCGGAATGAATGCGCTATAGTGAAATGGTTATGTTCCGGTATCACATTTTAGTTATGATGCGCGGGCAATTGCATCACATACAAAAAGGAAAACTCATGGCAAATTGGTTTGAAAATAATTCATTATCGATTGGGCGTACCCCGCTGGTGCGACTCAATCGGGTGACGGATGGTGCGGCAGCGCTGGTGCTGGGGAAAATCGAAGGGCGCAATCCGGCATACTCGGTGAAATGCCGCATCGGTGCGGCGATGATCGATGACGCTGAGCGCAGAGGTTTGTTGGGTCCGGGAAAAGAGATTGTCGAACCGACCAGCGGCAATACCGGGATTGCATTGGCGTTTGTCGCAGCGGCACGGGGAATTCCGCTGACTTTGACGATGCCGGAAACGATGAGCGTGGAACGGCGCAAGTTACTGGTTGCGCTCGGCGCCAAGCTGGAATTGACCGAAGGCGCGCGCGGCATGAACGGCGCTTTGGCCAAAGCGGAAGAAATCGTCGCTTCTAACCCCGGGCGCTATGTATTGTTGCAACAGTTCAAAAATCCGGCCAATCCGGCCATCCACGAGAAAACTACCGGTCCGGAAATTTGGGACGATACCGATGGTGCTGTCGATATTTTTGTCGCAGGTGTGGGAACGGGCGGCACGATTACCGGTGTTTCGCGTTATCTCAAGCAAACCAAAGGCAAAGCTATCACCTCGGTGGCGGTTGAGCCTACCGCGAGTCCGGTGCTGTCGCAAAAGCGTGCAGGCGTGTCGCTGGCACCCGGACCGCATAAAATTCAGGGGATTGGCGCCGGTTTTGTACCGGATAATCTCGATCTCTCGCTGGTGGACGAAATTGAGCAAGTCAGTAACGAAGAGGCCATACTGTATGCGCGGCGTCTGGCGCGCGAAGAGGGGATTTTGGCGGGTATTTCCTGCGGCGCTGCGGTAGCGGCTGCGGTTCGTCAGGCTAAACGACCCCAAAATGCAGGTAAAACCATCGTGGTGATATTGCCGGATTCCGCCGAACGTTATCTGAGCAGTATTCTTTTTGAAGGTATGTTTGATGCGCAAGGCTTGGCAACAGAGTGAACAATAGTAAGCAGACACGAGACCTTTTGCTGCGCAGCACGCAGCTGGATGTGGACAGTATCGTAATGGAGCTGCGCGCGCTGCGGCAGGCGTCATTGGAAAGCCGCAACCGGCATGACCGGCCGCCCAGGTTGCCGTCGCGCAGGATTATGGCCAGTGTTGCGGAAGGCTTGAGCGCGGCCATGTTTCCGAACCGGCTGGGGTCGTCGGAGCTGGCGGATGAAGGCATCGATCACTATGTCGGGCATATACTGAATATGACGTTGCGCGAGCTGATGGTGCAAATTCAAAATGAATTGCACTATAACTCGGGATTGGAAATGCTCAGCGATGAGGATCGTGCGCAATCGATTGCCATTACGCAGTCCTTTGCCAAACGGTTACCGCAAATCCGCTTGCTGCTGGAGAGCGATATCAAGGCGGCGTATGAGGGCGATCCGGCGGCGCGCAATGTCGATGAAGTGCTGGTTTGTTATCCCGGTATCATGGCGATCATGCACTACCGGCTGGCGCATGTTCTGCATGGCTTGGGGGTGCCGTTGATCGCGCGTATGATTTCGGAAATTGCGCATTCGGTAACCGGTATCGAAATCCATCCCGGAGCGCAGATCGGCGGCAGTTTCTTTATCGATCACGGCACCGGTGTGGTGATTGGAGAAACCGCGATCATTGGTCAGAATGTCCGGCTGTATCAGGCGGTGACACTGGGTGCCAAACGCTTCCCGGTGGACGAGAACGGCGCCTTGGTGAAAGGGAATCTGCGCCATCCGATTGTCGAGGACGATGTGGTGATTTATGCCGGCGCTACGATATTGGGGCGCATTACCATCGGGCGCGGATCGACCGTCGGCGGCAATGTCTGGTTAACGCGTAGCGTGCCGCCGGGCAGCAATATTTCCCAAGCGCAGATGCGGCAGGAAGTGTACGAAAATGGCGCCGGAATTTGATTGGTACGATTTTATTTTAAACAAGGGAAATGATGACGGCTCATAAACTCATACTGACGCTGGATGATGCGAAGAAAATAGCCGCCGGAGCGGAGGCGGAAGCCAAACAGAACGGCTGGCCGGTTGTCATCGCTATTGTCGACGATGGCGGGCATTTATTGCATCTGCAACGCCTTGATGGGACGCAGTACGTCAGTATCCAAGTCGCGATTGAGAAAGCGCGTGCGGCGATTGCATTCCGCCGTCCGACTAAAATTTGGGAAGAAAATATTGCCGCCGGGCATTTGCGCTATTTGAATTTGCCTGGAACATTACCGATCGAAGGCGGCCTGCCGGTTACGGTCGATAATCAATTTACCGGTGCAGTCGGTGTCAGTGGCGTACGATCGCATCAGGATGCGCAGATTGCTCAGGCCGGGATTGATGTTTTGTTATCGAATAAGTAAGCCGTAGTATCTGCAGGCTGTTTTTTATATCGCCCGGAAAAACCGGCAGTCTTCAGATCTGCTGTTTACTGTTGATCATCCGCTTGGGTTAGGTAAATGAGGATGGCGGCAATGATCATCACTAAACGGAATGCAGCCTGCTGCCCATTAGCTGTTTCCGATTGCCACATCAGAAACCATTCGCCGCCAATCGTCATGAATCCGGTAAACCACAGTAAAAAGCCCAGTGTCAGTCCAAGAATTGCCAAACCTTTTGCTTGATTGAAAGCAGCGGGGTTTTGGATACTCCGGTATAAACGCCAACCGCCCAGCCAGCACAGCGCAGCAATCATGATTTCGGTGCCTATGATGAGGCTGTAAACGGTGTGATGAATAGCCGGAGAATGAATGGCGCGCCATAACCCTTCATTGCCGGGAAATGTGGTGTCCATCATCAGCACATGTGCTACCAGCGTGAAATTCGAGTTGTAATCGGTGAGGTTATTGAATGCCACCAGTGAAGCATATAGTGCGAAAGCCAACACCATGACAAGTTTTGATATTCTCGTGGACATGGCTCTAACTGAAGTGGAAATGCTGAGAATTGATGAGGAGTTAGAAAAGCGATTCTGTTTTTGTTGAAACCCGGCCAGATTATAGTGTCAGAGACATGTCTGGCCGGGGTTTAATTTACAGTGTTACATTGCGTAAAGAATTACGAAACTTGTTGAATTCCGGACAATAACCAAGTCGCGTTAGGATCTTTCAGATCTTTTTGCACGTGCCAGATTTCATCAAATGCTTCCGGTTCGCCATTTGGAAGTTCGCGTAGCTGGCCGGTGAAGCGCACGCTGGCAATCGCCATATCCTGGGTAGTTTCCACTTCCAGTAAGTTGGCATCGATAAACATGACTTCCGATTTTTGTTGCGTATCGCCTCTTTCCTGCATCTGTTCGCTTAATTCCGCCAGCATTTCCGCAGTTGTGAAATCACGGATTTCATTGATATCGCCACGATCATGCGCTGCTTGTAAGCGGATGAACGAAGCCTTGGCGTTGCGGATAAAAGGTTCTACTTTGAAATCTGCAGGAATATTCGGCTGCTGATATGCGCTTCCGCTGTTTTCACTGGACGCAGTTTCTGCCGGTGCAGTGAAAGGGGGCGCATTGAAGCGGTCTTGTGTGCCCGCAGCACCCATGCCGGAATATTGCATCGAAGCGGCTTGCTCCGCCCTGGGTTTTCGCAGCATGCGGATGACGAAGAAAACAACGCCAATCAGTAACGCCATAATCACAAAATCCATCATGTTGATATTTTCAAACGCACCGCCCATGAAGAGCGCAGCCAATAAGCCGCCTGCTGCCAGGCCCGCTAACGCGCCGCCCCATTTGCTACCAGTGGAAGGAGCCGCGGCTGGTGTTGTAGCAGGTGCTGCTTTTTGTGTATTGGGTGCCGGATTGACCGATTGGCGTTGCGTGCCTATGTTTTTACCGCCGCCCATACGTTTTGCTTCCGCATCGAAAGCGAGTAATCCAAAACTAAGAAAAATCAAAGTCAGAAAGGTGAGTGTCTGCTTCATCGTTTTGTCTCCCAAACTGTTATTAAAAGATTGAGTATAGCATCGTGCTTGTATTGCCAGCTATACAGAATTTTTCGACCTTGAATGTTCTGAAAAATTTCAAGTTATTTTTGTTACTGCTGGTAATGGATGAAGTGTCTTACGCGACTAGCGCAGCAAGACAAGACGGGGAATTGCGTCACGATCAACCCAAACAATCGCATTTTGGTTAAATAGCTGCCCCAATGATTTTGCGCTGTGTATATCGATTCCGGGAATAAAAAAACTTTTTTCTGCCGGCCATACGCCAGCCGGATCAGTGTGCACACTTTCGATACCTTGATAGGCATGATACGTCAGGAAATGTCTGAGCGATTCATGCGCCACTACGTTTTCCTCATCGCTGACTAATTGGCTGTAGGGGTTATAGGCGCTGATGATCGCCGCGCACGATTGATTTAATGTCACCAGGAATTGCGCGAGCGATTCGGAGTATTGATCGATTGTGAGCGTAATGCAGTCAGCCGCGGTGCCGATCCGGTAATCCGCATGGGTGTAGTTTGCGATCAGTGAACCGGAGATCGTTGAGGAAATCGGATTTTTCCGGTTAATGTTCATGCGCATGGCTATGGTCATGCGCGTGATCCTTGGTTGAATGGACGAGCTCATCGTATTGCTCGGGTGTCATATGGCTCATTTTGAGGATGAAGGCTGCCATCGCCCAGATCGAGTCATCGTCGTGACTGAGTCCCCAGGCCGGCATGGCGGTCATTTTCAAACCGTTTTTTATGACCCAGAAATATTCCTTGGCGCGATCCTGTTTTTCGGCCTGATCGATGACCGGTTCGCGCTGATGAAATACCGGCGGCTGGGGGTACAAACCGGCGGAGAGCTCCGTAGGCTTCAAGCCGGGTGCAAGATGGCAGACCGGGCACATGGCATCGTAGTGAACCGCGCCTGTCAGCAGCAGCTTTTCATCATCCAAAGGCGGTACTTCCAGATTCTTGGCGCGTGCTTCAATAGAGCTTTCACGCACCCATTCGATGATTTTTTCAGTAATGGCCCAATGTTTCTCGGTGGCTGCCATATTGTAAGCACCGGAACCAAGAGCGGTTATGATCAGAACGAGTAATGCCAAAAACAAACTCAGAATCTTTTTCATGTTTCACCTCATCAGATGATTGGGCATTGGTTGCTTGGGCCGGATAGCTTTGCGATCATCGTACTTTCAATTCCGGTGAGAATCAACTTGCATTCTCGGGATCGGCGGATTTGCCTCTTTCCAGCTTGCTTTGAATACTGGCGTGATCAAGATGAGGCGCAAACATTTCGATGAAATCAAGAATATAACCACGTATATAGCTATTGCGGCTGATACCGATGCGTGTGGTGCTGGGTTCAAATAGATGACTGGCATCGATGGATCTGAGGGTTTTATCGCGCTTGGCATCGAAAGCCATGTTGGCAAGAATGCCAACACCCAGTCCCAGCTCCACATAGGTTTTAATCACGTCAGAGTCAATTGCGGTGAGTACCACATTGGGCTCCAATCCGCAGCTTGCGAATGCCTGGTTGATTTTTGAACGGCCGGTAAAAGCCGAATCATAAGTGATGATGGGATAGCGATTGATCGCTTCCAGCGTGAGTTTTTTTAATTTCAGCAACGGATGTTTGGGCGGCACGATGATGCAGCGGTTCCACTGATAGCAGGGCAGCATGACCAGTTCTTTATATTGTTCAAGCGCTTCGGTGGCGATTCCAATATCCGCTTCACCTGAGGTGACCAAAGCGGCAATCTGTACCGGGCTGCCTTGCCGCAAAATGAGTTTGACCTTCGGGTAACGCGCGGTAAAACGCTTGATTACAGGTGGCAAAGAATAGCGCGCTTGGGTGTGTGTGGTCGCGATGGTTAGCGTGCCGCCAGCTTCATTGGTAAATTCTTGCGCTATTTTCTTCAGGTTGTCAGCATCACGCAGCATCTTGACGGCTGTTTTTATGATCAATTGTCCTGGCGGTGTTATTTTTACAATGCGTTTGCCATTGCGTAGAAAAATATCGACGCCGAGTTCTTCTTCGAGCAATTGGATTTGCTTGCTGATAGCCGGTTGAGAGGTGTGCAGATTTTTTGCCGCCCTAGATAAGTTCATGTCCTGATTGGCAGTTTCGCATAAATAGCGCAATTGCTGAAGTTTCATAGGTCACGCCTGCTAATAGAAAATGGTGATATATATCTAATATAATATTATTTTGATTTATAAATAGGTATTGATATCATGCCATGCGGTTAAAAGGGAAAAATGCAGCTGCAAGATTTATTCTGTCAGGTTCTCTGATCAGTTTCATTTATCATACACACTAGAATTGATTGCCGTGACAAGTTACAGGCGATTCCGCTTGGTTTTTTGATAAAATAACAAATTACGCTAAGCTCCGTAAAAAAATGTGAACAAAGACGGCTAAACGTCGGTAACGGCTGGTCAGTACGATTGCAGTATGTTGATTTTAATAAAAATGAAAAAGCTGATGCCGTGCATCAGGATGATAAAGTGAGCGGCTGGGGTGGCGGATTGCTGATTATTGGCAGGTCTTGGCAATTTCCCATTAATGAAACTAGGATTGATTAATGAGTACAAATATTGAGAATAAACCGAAACAAGTAACATGGTTTAATGGTTGTGGCGGACGGATCGGTATCGTGGTGGGTGAAAGCGGTGAGCATGCCTATATCGGTATGGCATTGCGGCATGATGAAGACGATGATGTGGACCATATCATGAAGTATGGCGCCAAATTTCCATTGGATGCGGCCCTATTGCTGCCGGTGTCGAAACGGTATACGCAAGAATCCTAAAGGCATATCCATTGGGTATCTTTGAATAAATAGGCGGGGAAATTAACGATGTATCGCTATGATGAATATGATCAGCAAATAGTGGATGAACGTGTCAGGCAGTACCGCGATCAGGTGCGCCGTCGACTTTCCGGTGAATTGACCGAGCAAGAGTTTTTGCCGTTGCGGCTGCAAAACGGTTTGTACATGCAAATACATGGCTACATGTTACGGATTGCGGTGCCATATGGTCTGATTTCTGCGCAGCAGATGCGCATGTTTGCGCATCTCGCGCGTAAGTATGATCGCGGCTATGGTCATTTCACCACACGTCAGAACATTCAGTTTAATTGGCTCAAATTGCAGGATACACCCGATATCCTTGCCGATTTGGCGTCGGTGCAAATGCACGGTATTCAAACTTCCGGCAATTGTGTGCGTAACATCACCTCGGATGAATTTGCCGGTGTTGCACAGGACGAAGTGGTGGATCCGCGTCCGTATGCCGAGATTTTGCGCCAATGGAGCACATTTCATCCGGAATTTGCCTATTTGCCGCGCAAATTCAAGATCGCCATCAGCGGTGGTAAAGAAGACCGTGCAGCCATTTATGCGCACGATATTGGATTGGCGGCTATCAAAAATGCGCAAGGCGAGGTTGGCTTCCGGGTTGTGGTGGGCGGCGGTTTGGGGCGGACACCGATTATTGGCAGTGAAATCTGTGAATTTGTGCCATGGCAGCATATTTTGACGTATGTCGAATCCATTCTGCGGATATATAACCAATATGGCCGCCGCGACAATAAATATAAAGCGCGTATCAAGATTCTGGTCAAGGCGCTGGGGATCGATGAATTCAAACGTCAAGTCGAAGCCGACTGGGCGGATCTGAAGGACGGTCCCGGCACGTTAACCGGCGAGGAAGTCGATCGGGTCGCATCATTCTTTACCGATCCGGTGTATGAAACATTACCCGATCATGATTCGAAGTTGAATGAATTCAAAGCGGACAGCCGCTCGTTTTCGAATTGGCTTTCGCGCAACGTGAAGCCGCACCGGGTTCCCGGTTATGCGATTGTCGTATTGTCATTGAAAAAACCGGGCGATGCACCCGGCGATGCCACCGCTGAGCAAATGGATTTTGTTGCGGATCTGGCGGATCGCTACAGTTTCGGTGAGTTGCGCATCACGCATAAACAAAATCTGGTATTGGCGGACGTCCGGCAAAAGGATTTGATCAGTCTGTGGCAAGAGGCTTCCGCTCAAGAGCTGACGACGCCCAATATCGGTATGCTGACGGATATTATCAGTTGCCCGGGCGCGGAATTCTGCACGCTGGCCAATGCACGCTCGATTCCGCTGGCGAAATTGATTGCCGAGCGTTTTGAGAATCTGGATTATTTGTACGATATCGGTGAAATTACGCTGAATATTTCAGGTTGCGTCAATGCCTGCGGACAGCACCACATCGGCAATATCGGTATCACCGGTGTGGAGAAGAAAGATCACGATGAGTGGTATCAAGTATCAATCGGCGGCGCGGAAGGTAACGATAGCTCGATCAGCAAAATTATCGGTCCTTCCTTTACTTTTCATCAAGTGCCGGAAGTCATTGAACGCTTGATTCATGTCTATTTGCGTGAACGCTTCGAAGATGAAAGTTTTATTAGCACGGTACGCCGCATCGGCCATACGCCTTTCAAAGAACATGTCTATGCGACCGATTTCGTTGCGCAAGAAGATGAAGCCGCCGGCAAACATGTCGTGCTGCCCGCGCAATATGAGGTGCCTTATTATTCACCTAGGTTTTAATGGACATGATTATCAAAAATAAAGCTATTGTCGCGGATGATTGGACCGTGTTGCGGTTGCAGGAACAAGAAAAACCTGAAAATGTCATTGTTGCAGCCGGTAAAGTCATCGTGCCGCTGCAAGTATGGCAAGCGCAGCGCGCAGCATTGCAGGATCGCAAGGAAATCGGCGTATGGCTGGCCAGCGATGAGCGACCTGAAGAATTGAAAGGCGATATAGAAAAATTTTCCGTGATTGCGGTTGATTTTCCGAAATTCTCGGATGGCCGTGGTTACTCGATCGCCTTTAATCTGCGCGCGCGCTTAGGGTATAGCGGAGAGTTGCGTGCGATTGGCGATGTATTGCGCGATCAGTTATTTTATTTGCAGCGCGTGGGTTTTGACGCGTTTGCGCCGCACCCGGACCGGAAAATTGAAGATGTAATAAAAGGTTTGAGCGATTTTTCGGAAGTGTATCAAACTTCGTTTGATCAAAAACTGCCGTTGTTCCGGCGTGTACAGCGCAAAGCCAATGAAGCGGCACCCGGTCAATGAGTGATTTGCAACAAAAAATCGAGCAGGTTGTCGCGGTTCTGACCGAAACAATCCGTGACTTTGCGCCGGTTACCTTTGCCAACAGCTTGGGCGCGGAAGATATGGTCTTGACCGACATCATTGATCGCTATCAGCTCGATATCGATATGTTCAGTCTGGATACTGGCCGCTTGCCGCAAGAGACTTATGATTTGATGCAAGTCGTGCGGGAGCGGTACAAAACACCGTTGCGTATCTATTTTCCCAATGTAAAACAAGTTGAGGCCTATGTCGCCGAGCATGGCGTCAATGGGTTTTATGACAGTATCGAGTTGCGCAAGGCATGTTGCCATATTCGTAAAGTCGAGCCACTGCGCCGCGCCTTGCAGGGTAAGCGCGCCTGGATCACCGGAATGCGAAGCGAACAAGCATCGACCCGGTCGAATTTAAAAGTATCGGCTTACGATATGGATAATCGCATGCAGAAGGTCAATCCATTGCTGGAATGGTCCAATGCGGAAGTTTGGGAATATCTCAAGCACTATGACGTGCCTTATAACAAACTGCATGACAAATTTTATCCCAGTATCGGCTGCGCGCCCTGCACTCGTGCCATTACGCCGGGGGAAGACATCCGTTCTGGGCGCTGGTGGTGGGAAGCACCGGAAAACAAAGAATGCGGATTGCACAGCGGCAAGGTTGTACCCATAAAATAACATCTGCGATTTGTTGATGGGCTTTCGTTGTAAACCGGCTGAGTTCGGTTGGAATCAGCTTGGCTGTGTATTGCATGACTCATAGTCTATTCTTGAAGATCAATTACCTTCCATCACCCATACAACACGTAAACACGGCGCCGAGGGTGTCTTTATCGTTACTGACTGACGGATTGCAGGCCGAACGTGAGCAAGGGATTACCATCGATGTGGCGTACCGCACGCCCAAACGCAAATTCATCATCGCCGATACGCCCGGACATGAACAATATACCCGTAATACAGTTACCGGCGCGTCGATAGCGAGTCTGGTAATTACGAATAATTGCTGAATGACTGTCGTGGGATCTGAACGAAAATAAACCTGAACTTGTGTTTAATATTGCCGTGCATTTCCCCTGTAGAGATTCATCGCGGCCGTGGTGCGTATTTCCGAGTGATATCAAATCAAGTATGCGATAAATTCGCAGATACAGGTAGAATATCGGCTGGAATCCATCGGGCTGGAAGTGCAAGGAAATATTAAATCAAGCTAACAGTATGAATTTAATAAAAGAACAAGACAAAAGACTGAAAGGATTTACTATCCTGGTGGTGGAAGATAACGAGTTAAACCAGCAAGTTGCAAAAGGCTTGCTAGAATATAATGGCGCGACTGTAGCGATAGCTAATCATGGGAAAGAAGCATTGGAAATGTTAAGTGAATTTCCCTTTGACTGCGTGTTGATGGATATTCAAATGCCTGTGATGGATGGCTTGGAAGCCACGCAATTAATCCGTGCCAACCCGCAGTGTCCGGATACTTTGATCATAGCGGTAACAGCCAATGCAGATCAGCATCACAAAGATTTATGCCAAAACGCGGGCATGAATGATTTTTTGACAAAACCAATTGATCCAGAGCGATTGGTGAATACGCTATTAAAGTGGCTGATGCCCAAGCCGGATGTACGGATTTCATGAGCGCTAAGAGATAAAAATGAATGGTTTTTTCTTGCTGAATCGGTGGCATTTGATTGAGTATTAATTTTCTGGATGAATAACGAAAAGCCGATACGTGTGCTGGTGCTCGATGATGACAGATTTATGCTTGAATTTGTCAGTCATTTGCTCAGGGATCTGGGTGTCAGCGAAGTGCTGGTTGCTGAAGATGGCAAGGCTGGTTTATTTGTGATGTCTGCACAAGTCTCTGCGATTGACTTGCTGATTTGTGACATTGAAATGCCGGGTATGGATGGCATTGAGTTCTTGCGCAATATTGCGGATCAGTACTACAGCGGTAAGATCGTGTTATTTTCCGGTGTTAATCCCGATTTGCTCAAAGCAACAGAACGCTTGGCTTCCGTACGCGGATTGAATGTCATTGGCACGCTGGCTAAACCGGTAACGGTCGGTTCGCTGGCAGCCTTTTTGGCGCAACTATCGATACCCATCTCGAGGCGCCCTGTCCTGCCCGGATACGGCAGATTTTCACGGTGGAAGAGATCCAGCAGGCCTTGGCGGCGGATCAGATTGATTTATTTTATCAACCTAAAATCGCCGTTTCCAACCGCCGTGTTACCAGTGTCGAATGCTTGGCGCGATGGCGCCATACGCAATACGGATATGTTTCACCGGATAACTTCATACCCGTGATTGAGCAAAGTGGATTGATTAATGACTTTACTCGCGATGTATTAAGAAAATCCGCGCAACAACTGGATTTGTGGCTGCAGGAAGGGTTTGATTTAAAAGTTTCTGTCAATGTTTCAATGGAAAATCTGGATCGGTTTAATTTGCCGGAAATTTATGAGGCAGCCGTGCGCGAGTGTTATGTGCCGATTGACCGGATAACATTGGAAATTACCGAAGGCAAGCTGGGAAAGGATTTTGCACAATCCTTGGATATCCTGACTCGACTTAGATTGAAAGGGTTTGGATTGGCTATCGATGATTTTGGCATCGGCTATTCATCGATGGAAACACTCAAACATATGCCCTTTACCGAACTCAAAGTCGATCGGATTTTCGCGCATGGCGCGGCAAAAGATCCGGCGACTCGTGCCAATCTGGAGTCGAGTATAAAATTGGGCAAGGCGCTGGGTTTGAATGTGGTGGTGGAAGGCATTGAAGCCGGAACAGATTACCAATTGGCGTTAGAACTCGGATGTGATTAAATTCAAGGATTTTATATTGCAAAACCGATGCCCGGCGGTGAGTTTACCGAATGGCTATCGAAGCATGAAAAAACAATCGATGAGCGATTCTAAACCATCAGGGTTTCGGACAATAACCAAATACCGGCTGGAAGTACATTCGTATAAAATTAAGTAATAAGAGACTAATTGATTAAGAATATGACAAAAATGGATGCAACGTTGCACACTCAAACAGAAACAATCGCTGATACTTCAAATTTTAGTTTTGGCTTTACCATTGCCGATTTCTACCAGCGTAGCGGCTTGGTCAAGCTGGATCAAGTATTTCTGGATTTTCTTCGCACCGGCGATGAAGCCCTGTATAAACAATTAGAGATTGCGCGCGCGCATCCCGATGATTTGCTGCCAAAAGACGAATCCGCTTTGTTGATCGAGATTGCGCCTTGGCTGGAAGATTTCATTGCCCGGTTGTTCAACATAGAGACCGAAGTGCAGCAATTGGCGGCGCGGCATCATGAATTGGCGCCACTGTATTTTTGTAAGCGGCAATTTGTTCAGCGCCGCGCCAAAGGCAAAGTGAGTGATGAGGAGTTGGCCGGTATTAATGGCTTGGCGCTGGAAAAAGAGTTGGCGGCGGAATTCGGTGAGGCTTTCTCAGAGCTGGCTTTTGCGACCAAAGTAACGCAATGGATGGACGCGGAAGCAGAAAACGAGGCGCGCTTGAACAAGGCGTTGCACTATGCCGCTTGGGCGCTACGCACACCGGCAGGCCAGCAGCATACGCATCAGGGTATCTTGTTCAAATCCCCTGCAAAACTGGATTTTCAGCATCTGCTGTCGCTGCAAACGGATGATTCGGCCGGTTATACGATGCACCGGCTTGGGCATTTGCGTGAACGCAACGGCTTCGCATTGACCGATGACGGCACCGATCTGATGGGGGCGCTTGATGAGACCAATTACTGCATCTGGTGCCATGAGCAGGGCAAGGACTCGTGTTCCAAGGGATTGATACAAAAATCCAAGTCTCCGGACGAGCCATCCGCGTTCAAACGTAGCGAACTGGGCGCATTGCTGGCGGGTTGTCCGCTGGAAGAACGTATTTCGGAGTTTCATAAACTCAAATCGCAGGGTGTCGCCGTGGGCAGTTTGGCCATGATTACGCTGGATAATCCGATGTGTGCCGGAACCGGTCACCGTATCTGCAACGATTGCATGAAATCCTGTATTTATCAGAAGCAAGAGCCGGTTGATATTCCGCAAGCCGAGACTCGTACGTTGAAGGACGTATTGGCGCTGCCGTGGGGATTTGAGATTTATAGTCTGCTGACGCGCTGGAATCCTTTGAACCTGCACCGTCCGGTACCGAAACCGGCATCCGGACGCAAGGTTCTGGTGGTGGGCATGGGGCCCGCTGGTTACACGCTGGCGCATCATTTAATGAATGAAGGGCACACCGTCGTCGGTATTGACGGACTTAAGATCGAACCTCTGCCGGGAGACATCTCGGGTGTTAACCAGAAGGGTGAACGTGTGCCATTTCAAGCGATCCGCCTTGCCAGTACGCTGGAAGAGAATCTGGATCAACGCATGCCGGGCGGTTTTGGCGGAGTGGCGGAATACGGCATTACCGTGCGCTGGAATAAAAACTTTCTGAAGTTGATCCGCTTGTTACTGGAGCGCCGGGAAGAATTCGCATTGTTCGGCGGTGTACGTTTTGGCGGCACATTGACGACCGATGATGCTTTTGCCATGGGATTCGATCATGTAGCCTTGGCTGCAGGTGCCGGGCGTCCGACGGTGCTGGATTTGCCGAATGGGTTGGCGCGCGGTGTACGGGCGGCATCGGATTTTCTGATGGGGCTGCAACTGACAGGAGCCGCGCAGAGCGATTCCATTGCCAATATGCAGTTACGCTTGCCGGTGGTGGTGATTGGCGGCGGCTTGACCGCAATCGATACCGCAACGGAAGCACTGGCGTATTATCCGGTACAAGTGGAAAAATTCTTGCAGCGCTATGAAATTCTAACGGCGGTGCAGGGGGAAGCGGCAATCCGTGCAGTATGGGATGAGGAAGAACAGCAAATTGCCGATGAATTTCTCGCGCACGCCCGCGCCATTCGCGCCGAACGCGCGGCGGCCGGACAGGAAAAACGCACGCCACGTATCATCCCTCTGCTGCAATCCTGGGGTGGCGCAACCATCGCCTACCGCAAGCGATTGATCGACAGTCCCTCCTATACGCTGAACCATGAAGAAGTGGAGAAAGCGCTGGAGGAAGGAATCTGGTTTACCGAGGGAATGACGCCAACGCGGGTTAATATTGATGCCTGGGGGCATACTCAGTCGGTGCAATTTACCGTACAGAAACGTGATGAGACCGGGCAATGGCAGGATAGCGGCAAGGTTGAGTTACCGGCGCGCGCTTTGCTCGTTGCCGCAGGCACGCAACCCAATACGGTACTGGCACGTGAAGATGAAAAAATTTATCAACTCGATGGCCGCTACTTCAATGCTTGCGATGAAGAAGGTAACCCGATCAAGCCGACGTATGCCAATCCCAAACCGGATTATCCATCGGTACTGCTGAGCCGTTACAAGGATGCGCAAGATGGCCGTTTCATCAGTTTCTTCGGCGATTTGCACCCTTCTTATTCGGGCAACGTCGTGAAAGCGATGTCCAGCGCCAAACAAGGTTATCCGGTGGTAAGCCGGGTATTGGAGCGGATCAAACCATCGTTGGATCAACCCGCCGGGCAGTTCTTCGCAAACTTGAACAACCGGTTGCGGGCAATAGTTCATAAAGTGGAAAGGCTTGCGCCGAATATTATCGAAGTGGTTGTTCATGCGCCGATGGCGGCAGAACATTTTCAGCCGGGTCAGTTCTACCGCTTTCAGAATTTTGCCACGCTGGCGACACAGGCCGAGAATACCCGGCTGGCGATGGAAGGTCTTGCATTGACGGGGGCTTCGGTGGACATTGAACGCGGACTGGTTTCGCTCATTGTTCTGGAAATGGGCGGATCTTCCGATCTGTGCATGATGTTGAAACCGGGTGAGCCGGTTGTGCTGATGGGACCAACGGGAACACCGACAGAAATTCCATCCAATGAAACCGTGGTGCTGGTGGGTGGCGGTTTAGGCAATGCGGTACTGTTTTCCATTGGTGCGGCGGCACGTGCAGCCGGATCGAAAGTGCTGTATTTCGCCGGCTACAAAAAGCTGGCCGACCGCTACAAAGTGGCGGAAATTGAAGCTGCGGCTGACATCGTGGTATGGTGCTGCGATGAAGCGCCGGGTTTCACGGCGACGCGCCCGCAAGATAAAAGTTATGTTGGGAATATCGTCCAGGCCATGGTGGCTTATGCCAGTGGTGAACTGGGTGTGCAACCGGTAGCCTTGTCCGATGCGGATCATATTATTGCGATCGGTTCGGATCGTATGATGGCGGCGGTTGGGGTTGCGCGTCATCATCAGTTGAAGCCTTACTTGAAAGCGGATCATTTTGCGATCGGTTCGATCAACTCGCCGATGCAGTGCATGATGAAGGAAATCTGCGCGCAGTGTCTACAACCGCATGAAGATCCTGAGACCGGAAAAATTACGTATGTATTCTCCTGCTTCAATCAGGATCAGCCATTGGATCAGGTCGATTTCCCTGGGCTTGCAACGCGCTTGCGTCAGAATACGGTGCAAGAGAAACTGACCAGCCGCTGGATCGATCGTTGTTTAAAAACCGGAGTATGACGGAAGTGATAAAACAAGTCGAAGCAGGGCCGGATCCGGAAGCGCCTTTACCGGTTGATATTTCAGTGATGAGTCAGATGTTTCATAACAACTCAGCGTTGGTACGTAAATTCGGCCTCAAATTTATCGAAGTGGCCAATGATACGTTAGTGGAAATGAAAGCCGCGCAAGCTGAAAAAGATTTGCTTGCGCTTGGCCGCTTAGGGCATAAATTGAAATCTTCGGCCAGAACAATCGGTGCTGCGAGTTTTGCTGATTTGTGCGAGGCCCTTGAGACCGCGGGTGTCAATAATGACTGGTCCGGCGCGGAATCGTTACTAACGAAGATCCCACCCCTGTTGGAGCGGATTACGCAACAATTGGAAAACGAATTTAGCAAAATGGATGAGTGACTGCGCAGTAAAAACCGCAGTTTTCCAGGCAGCTTAAGAAAAATGCATTGAGGTGAGTGTCGGAGCGGCCGGTTTCATCCACTGCTCTGTACGCTTCATGTGTTGTCATTATCACTACAATAAACTGGGTGAGTCATCAAAGAATCCAGTCATATCAAGTTTTTCCTGATCCAATTAATGGCATTGCGCGCAAATTGATTTATAATCCGCAATTCATTAAAAAATTAAGCACAATTTTAGTTTTTATTTGCAAGCAGGTTGGCAAGAAAAGGGAGATTATCAATGCATATAGGCATACCAGCAGAAATTCGCGGCGGAGAAACGCGTGTAGCAGCTACACCGGAGACCGTGAAAAAATATACTGCCAAGGGTGTTCATAAGGTTTCAGTGCAATCAGGCGCTGGGGCTGGAGCCAGTATACCGGATTCGGCCTATCAGGAAGCCGGTGCGACGATTGTCGCTGACGTAGCTGAGTTGTATGCGCAAGCGCAAATTATACTCAAAGTGCGTGGCCCGGAATCCACCGAGCTGGCTATGATACGCAAGGATGCGGTATTGCTGGGGTTATTGACGCCGCATCATAAGGAAAGTGTCGATGCGCTGACGCAGCATGGGTTGACCGCATTTGCGATGGAAAAATTGCCGCGTATTTCGCGCGCGCAGAATATGGATGTTTTGTCATCGCAAGCAAACATTGCAGGCTATAAAGCGGTGATCATGGCGGCCAATGTGTATCAAAAATTCTTTCCCATGTTGATGACTGCGGCAGGTACTGTCAAAGCAGCGCGGGTATTGATTTTGGGTGCGGGTGTTGCTGGTTTGCAAGCGATTGCAACGGCGAAAAGATTAGGGGCTGTGGTTGAAGCTTTTGATGTGCGTCCGGCGGTGAAAGAACAAGTGGAAAGTTTGGGCGCCAAGTTTGTGGAAGTGCCACTCAGCGACGAAGAAAAAGCCAAAGCGGAAACAGCAGGCGGCTATGCGACTGAGATGTCGGATGATTACAAGCGGCGTCAGGGTGAATTAGTGCATGAACGTGCGATCGCGGCAGATATCATTATCAGCACCGCGCTAATTCCAGGACGACCAGCGCCTGTGCTGATCAAGGAAGAAACCGTTCAGGCGATGAAGCCGGGTTCGGTGATCGTCGATATGGCGGTGGAAGCTGGCGGTAATTGCCCGTTATCGGAATTAAATCAAAATGTAGTCAAACATGGCGTGCATCTGATTGGTATTGCGAATCTGCCCGGTTTGGTGGCAGCGGATGCCAGCACTTTGTATGCGCGCAACCTGATGAATTTTCTGAATCTGATGCTTGATCCGGCAAGTGGTGAATTAAAAATAGATCGTACGGATGAGATCATTGCGGGAACATTACTGTGCGGCGGCGGAGAGATCGCCGCTACGTCATAATTTAAAGGAGTAATCATGATTGGTGAAGTCGATCCGGTGATTGTCAATTTAACGGTCTTTGTGCTGGCTATTTTTGTCGGTTACCATGTGGTGTGGAACGTCACACCCGCACTGCATACCCCGCTCATGTCGGTAACCAACGCCGTTTCCGGTATTATCCTGGTTGGTGCCATGCTGGCGGCCGGTCCTGCGGAAACTGACTGGGGTGTCTGGCTGGGCGCCGCAGCGGTTACGTTGGCTGCGATTAATGTATTCGGCGGGTTTCTGGTAAGTCAGCGCATGCTGGAAATGTTCAAGAAAAAAGATAAAAAAGGAAACGCCTAAATGTCAGCAAATCTAGTTGCACTTGCATATTTAGTAGCTTCGGTATTCTTCATACTGGCGTTAAAGGGGCTGAGTTCGCCCGAGTCTGCGCGCCGCGGCAATCTTTTTGGCATGATTGGCATGGCCATTGCTGTTGCCACAACACTGACGCTGACGCAAAACTGGATTTTGATTTTAGGTTGTATCGCCGTGGGCGGTCTGATCGGTGCAATCGTGGCGCAACGCGTGCAAATGACCGCGATGCCGGAGCTGGTTGCATTTATGCATTCACTGGTTGGTTTGGCGGCAGTTTTTATCGCGATTGCAGCAGTCAATAATCCAGTTTCGTTCGGTTTGCCCGCAGTATTGCCTGCGGGTAGTAAGCTGGAACTGTTTTTAGGCACATTTATCGGCGCCATGACATGGTCAGGCTCCGTCATTGCATTCTTAAAACTGTCGGGGCGCATGAGTGGCACGCCGATCGTATTTAGCGGTCAGCATGCGGTTAATTTGCTGTTGGCGCTCGCGATGGTTGGTTGCGGTTTATGGTTCTTCTTCAGTGAAACGACCAATTGGACCGCATTTATTGCCATGACCGCAATCGCGTTTGTGCTGGGATTCTTGATTATCATCCCAATCGGTGGCGCGGATATGCCGGTGGTGATTTCCATGCTGAACTCCTACTCAGGCTGGGCTGCAGCAGGTATCGGCTTCTCGTTGGGTAATCCAATGCTGATCATTGCCGGATCGTTAGTGGGCAGTTCTGGTGCGATTCTCTCGTATATCATGTGTAAAGCGATGAATCGTCCATTCTTGTCCGTTATTCTGGGTGGGTTTGGCAGCGATGGCGGTACTGCGGCAGTGGATAGCGGCGAGCAAAAAACCTACCGTAGTGGTAGTGCCGACGACGCAGCCTTCCTGATGGGAAATGCCGATAGCGTGATTATCGTGCCAGGCTACGGTTTGGCTGTTGCCAGAGCGCAGCATGCGGTGAAAGAATTGGCTGAAAAGCTACATGAAAAAGGCGTCAATGTGCGCTTTGCCATACATCCGGTAGCCGGACGTATGCCGGGTCATATGAACGTGTTGCTGGCGGAAGCTGAGATTCCTTACGAACAAGTGCAGGAAATGGAAGAAATCAACAGTGACTTCTCGAATACCGATGTGGTCTTGGTATTGGGTGCGAATGATGTGGTGAATCCTGCTGCTTATGTTTCCGGCAGCCCGATTTATGGCATGCCAATATTGGATGCGCATAAAGCGCGCACCGTTATGGTGGTTAAGCGCAGTATGGCGGTCGGTTACGCTGGGCTTGATAATGACCTGTTCTATATGGATAAAACCATGATGATTTTTGGTGATGCCAAGAAAGTTGTGGAGAGCATGGTCAAAGCTCTATGATGTAGCGGATTTTAAAATCTAAAAACAAAAGGCGCAATGAACCGTAATTGCGCCTTTTGTTTTTATCAATACTTAAAGCGCTAGGCAACTGACTCAAGATCATTGAATGGATGCGGCTTAGCAATACCAAATCCTTGTGCATAGTCCACGCCAATTTCCCGCAGCTTTGCTGTGATGTCATCCGTTTCAACGAGCTCAGCGATTGTTTGAGTGCCGGCCTTAGTGGCAAATTGGTTAATGCTTATTATTTTCGCTAAGTCATCCTCATCGCGCAGTATGTTGCAAACAATGCTTCCATCAATTTTCAGATAATCGGCTTTGATCTTATCGAGCAGACTGAATGATTCCAGAGTTTCATTGAAGCTACATAGTGACACCAGGCACCCTAACTCACGAATTTTATTGGTGAACGTGCAAGTGTCATTGGTAAGAGTTTCCGCATCGGAAATTTCAACTTCAAAACAAAGGCTGGAAGCAGGAACTCCTGTTCTCTTTAATAAATCCTGGATGAAACCGGGGAAGGCCTGATCGCTCAAGGAGTCTTTGGCTACATTCAAATAAAATACTGAATTGGCATTAGGGTGATCCGACAGCCAATGGATAATGTGATTAATTATCCACCGATCCAGCTTGGGCATCATCTTGAATTGATCGACAAGCGGTAGGAACGAGCCCGGGGGCATAAGATTATTTTCTTCTTCGTGCATACGGATCAGAATTTCGTAATGGGAAGACGAAGAAACTGAGGGTTTGATGGGAATTATTTTTTGGCAATATAAATTAAATTCCCCGCCATCAATGGCCTGAGCGATACGCGCCGCGGTTATGCCCTGCTGTTTAGATGTCTGTGTGCTTGACTGAAAGCTTGCTTCGTTCTTAATAGGTACTGAATCGGATTTCTTGGGTTCCGCTTTTGCTGTGTTTTCTTCTTTGGTATTTTTTGGTGAGACACGGGTTTTTTCTTGTGCCCGAGGTGTGTGCAATGTATAGAAGCCGATTGTTTTGCCTTTATTATCAAGATGCGGGAGGTACTGCTCCGTGAAAATATAAGGAAAACCTTTGGTGGATTTAAGAACACGTTCGTTATGTATGGTTTTCCCGGCTAAGATTTCTTCAATACGATTTTGAATATCGGAGAAAAATTCTTCATTCGAAAATTCCTTTAGATACCGACCATCAATTTGATCGGGTTTTAATCCAAACCAGCGGCGGAAAATCCGGTTATGGTAACGGCAACGCATATCGCTATTAAAATAAGCCAGCATGACTGGAATGTTTTCATCGATAAACTGCGATTTTACTTTATTCTCGGAAGCGGTTTTTTCCGCCCATAACCGGTGCTTGATCTCATTACCTAACCTTTCCTTGCTTACAATAAGTTGATCGGAAAGATTCCGGGTATTTTTCTCTGTGCGTGCTATCTGAATGATTGTAATCAAGATCATGAAGATTAATGAAAACCATAATGCAGTTTGCCAGTGCGGCGCGATTTCGGCGATCAAGTATGGACCAGCTACTAGAGTGACTGCCAGCGTGAACGCAGTGCTGATGGCTAAATAAGGCTTAACAATATTAAATAAAGAAGTTTTTTGCACGGTAATTCCTTATTCCTGTTAGCTGAAATTCTTGATAAAAAGATTGGCTGTAATGATATCGCAAGAATGTTTGTTCATAATCCGGCTAGTGTTTTTTACTGTGGATGGAAAGCGGTTTGGTTATGCGCCAAAATTTCCATAAGTCGGAGCGTGTCAACGAAAAGTTTCGCGATGAAGTCTCATTTAGCGCCGTGATGGTCAATTGATTGATTTTCCCTGCCTTTAATGCTGCATGTAAAGGAGAGAACCAGTTCTGCTCCATATCCTTAAGTGTTTCACGCCAGCCATAAGCGTTTCTGTATTGAGCTTTCCCTCGCAATGAATCCAATACTACAAGATGATCACCGTTTGGTTGCGTCATGAGCCATTCATCGGCATCAGCCGGTAACTTTGAATGGTTTGTACCGTGGGCGAGTGCTAATGCGCGAGGAAAATCATCGTTACCCCACACATGCGTATAAGGTGATCGGACAAATTGAGGCATGCTGCCACCACCCCATAGCCAGATGCTATTTATGGTTAATTCACCACGCGATTCACGCGTTTGATTGACCGGGTGTTCATGCAACAACATTTGAATTTCATTGAAAATTTTATGCCATAGGATGCTGTCGGTACCGGATGGCAAAAAATTATTGATGTTTTTACAAGTGACCTGGCTAAGCATATGCGTTTGCATGTCTGCTATTGCAGGTAAGCGGATGTACCACCGGTCTGGTTGTAATGACAAAAAAGTGAACCCATCGGGACTGAAATTGTGATTGATATCTTGTATCAATTCATTGGCTTCTTCTTCGGTGATCTGGAAAGCTTGGCTATCAGCGAGCATGATATGATTTTGTTCAATGCGAAGGTGAACAGGATCGGCACGCATCCAGAAATCTTTACTGGCTTTTGCTAGATCAGGAGCGTCGGTGTGCAACATGATGGGTGCAATAGGCCAGTTATTTTGTTGCCGTGCGATATTAAACTGTTGGCACAGCCAAGCTTCCATTGCATGAATTGGATTTGTCGAGGAGATGCTTTTTGATAACAGTGTTTCCAAGTGACGCATCGATAATTCATCATAAATGTTTTGCTGCAATGCATCAGGCCAGAATAGATCGGGTATGAGAAGATTTAAATTCATTATAGTGAATAAATCACATGAGGTGATTTTTGTAATTTATTGATTTTGCTGAATTGAGTTTGAATACTGATTTGAATGGTCAGCATTAATAATGATTATTGCTGATATTGTCTGTCATGGAAAGGCATCCTGTTTATAACGTATAATGCACATCGAGTTTAAAGTCCATTCCAGTGTAAGAGTGAGAATTTTTCTTGCGGTACGGTTGGGATAGGACAGCCCTATAGTTTTGCATAAAAATCCCTGATAATTGGCTCATTATAAATTGTATTTGAATACTTGGAGATGCTATGTATCAGCATGTAAAGATACCCAGTGATGGAGAAAAAATTCGGATCAGTACCGATGGTTTATTGGCAGTGCCTGATAATCCAATCGTTCCTTTTATTGAAGGTGACGGGATTGGTATTGATATTACTCCAGTAATGAAAAAGGTTGTTGATGCGGCAGTTGAAAAGGCCTATGGCGGGAAACGCAAGATTTCATGGATGGAAATCTATGCAGGTGAGAAAGCTACGCAAGTATATGGATCGGATGTGTGGTTACCGGATGAAACCTTACAGGCTGCAAAAGAGTTTGTGGTATCTATTAAAGGTCCGCTTACAACTCCGGTAGGCGGGGGTATTCGTTCGATTAATGTTGCGTTGCGTCAGCAGCTCGATTTATATATCTGTTTGCGGCCCGTACGCTATTTTAGCGGTGTACCCAGTCCTGTGAAAAGTCCGGAAAAAACGGATATGGTCATTTTCCGGGAAAATTCCGAGGATATTTATGCCGGCATTGAATGGGAAGCGGAATCTGAGTCTGCTAAGAAAGTAATTGATTTCTTAGTCAAGGATATGGGGGTGACGAGTATACGTTTTCCTCAAACCTCCGGTATCGGTATTAAACCCGTCTCAAGAGAAGGTACCGAGCGTTTTGTGCGTAAAGCCATTCAGTATGCCATAGACAATCAGCGCAAATCGCTAACGCTGGTGCATAAAGGCAATATCATGAAGTTTACTGAAGGCGCATTTAAGAAATGGAGTTATGCAGTGGCAGCCAATGAATTCGGAGCAGAGTTGCTGGATGGCGGTCCATGGATGAAATTACCGCAGGAAAAGGGCGGAATTATCATTAAAGATGTGATCGCGGATGCTTTTTTGCAGCAAATCTTATTGCGCCCGGAAGAATATGATGTGGTGGCTACTTTAAATCTGAATGGTGATTATATTTCTGATGCACTGGCTGCGCAGGTTGGTGGGATTGGTATTGCACCGGGAGCTAATTTGAGTGATTCAGTTGCGATCTTTGAAGCAACGCATGGCACTGCCCCTAAATATGCCGGGAAAGATCAGGTAAATCCTGGTTCGATTATATTATCTGCGGAGATGATGCTGCGTCATATGGGTTGGGTGGAAGCGGCCGATATGATTATCAGAGCGATGGAAGCAACTATTCAGCATAAGATCGTTACGTATGACTTTGCGCGATTAATGCCGGGTGCTCAGCAGGTTTCGTGCTCTGCGTTTGGGAATGCGATGATTAAATATCTATCTTAATAAAGATAGGATTTGAAAAAAGAAGGTAAAAAAATGCCTCTTCCTATTACAGGAAGAGGCATTTTACTATCAGGCTAAAACCTTATTATTGTCAATAAGTACTAAACCAGTATTTTATAAAAGTTAAGCGGATTGGATATTAGAGGCTTGTTTTCCTTTAGGTCCTTGAGTGACATCAAAACTCACTTTCTGACCTTCTTTAAGGGTTTTAAATCCGGACATGTTGATTGCTGAGAAGTGCGCGAATAAATCTTCACTGCCATCATCTGGAGTAATAAAACCAAAACCTTTGGAATCGTTGAACCATTTTACTGTACCTGTTGCCATTTCTACTTCCTATATAAAAAACTGGGCCGGAAACCCTAATACTATTTGAATTTCAAGACCATTGACGGATAAAACCAGTACCGCTGAAAACTTGAAGTCAAACGCCATTTGCTGTTTTACGCAAATCAAGGGTTAAAGTCAAGAGGTTACGGAATATTTATGTTTGCGGATTTGGTAATTATCTTAAGAGACTTGAAAATTTTGTCGTAATCGTCAAATATGTCATTACTGGAAGGAAGTATTTTTATGCTAATTATATTTATAATTGGAGTCAGATAGGGAAAAGCGTGATGACGGAAAGCAACACAGAAGCCGTTAAACTTGCAGAGGATAAGGTAAAGCATGAACCGCCCCCGCTGTATAAGATACTATTACTGAATGATGATTTTACACCGATGGAGTTTGTGATTGAGGTATTGAAGCTATTTTTTTCTATGAATCAAGAGCAAGCGACGCGAATAATGTTAAAGGTGCATACGGAGGGAGTTGGAGTGTGTGGCATTTACCCGAGTGATATCGCAAGTACAAAAGTTAAGCAAGTGGTTGAATTTGCCAGGAAGAATCAGCATCCACTGAGATGTGTAATGGAGGAAAACTGAAATGATCGCGCCAGATTTGGAGGTCAGTTTGCACATGGCGTTTGTGGAGTCCAGGCAAAAACGCTATGAATTCATTACGGTGGAACATTTGTTGTTGGCAATGCTGGATAACGCAAGCGCCGCTGAAGTATTGAATGCTTGTTTAGTCGACATTGAAGAATTGCGGTTGGTATTGCTGGATCATATTTCACGGCATACTCCGGTCATTAAAGGTAGTGAAGAAGTTGACACGCAACCGACCTTGGGTTTTCAACGGGTAATACAACGCGCCATATTGCATGTTCAATCATCGGGAAAAAAAGAAGTGACCGGTGCTAATGTACTGGTGTCAATATTCGGTGAAAAAGATTCCCATGCGGTTTATTTCTTGCATCAAAGAGGTGTGGCACGTTTGGATGTGGTCAATTACATCTCGCATAATATCCGCAAAGTACCGCAAGAGAATGACGCTAAAACCGGGAGTGAAGGAGAGACAGAGCATGAGTCGAGTGCCGGTGGATTGCTTGAAAGTTATACAGTGAATCTCAATCACTTGGCGCTAATCAATAAAATTGATCCATTAATCGGGCGTGAAAAGGAAATCGAGCGCGTTATCCAAACGTTATGCAGGCGCCGTAAGAATAACCCTTTACTGGTCGGTGAGGCGGGTGTCGGAAAAACAGCGATTGCTGAAGGCTTGGCAAAACGTATTGTCGAAGAAGATGTACCTGATCTTCTGCTAAAGCATCAGATTTATGCACTGGATATGGGAGCATTGTTGGCCGGCACCAAATATCGCGGTGATTTTGAGCAGCGCTTAAAAACATTGCTAAAACAACTCACTGATAATCCAAGTGCAATTCTATTCATTGATGAAATTCATACACTCATTGGTGCGGGTGCTGCATCCGGTGGAGTTTTGGATGCATCGAACCTGCTGAAACCGGTTTTAAGTTCGGGGCAATTACGATGTATTGGCGCAACCACTTTTAATGAGTATCGCGGCATCTTCGAGAAAGATCATGCATTATCAAGACGTTTTCAGCAAATAGAAGTAAATGAGCCCAGTGTTGATGAGACAGTGGCTATTTTACGCGGGCTGAAATCACGCTATGAGCAGCACCACAAGGTTAAATATACTGCTGGCGCATTAGTTTCTGCAGCGGAACTATCGGAACGCTATATCAACGATAGGCATTTGCCGGACAAAGCCATCGATGTGCTCGATGAAGCGGGGGCTGCGCAACGATTATTACCTAAATCGAAGAAACGTAAAGTTATTGGCAAAAGTGAAATTGAAAGCGTGGTTGCGAAAATTGCACGAATCCCACCGCAGAATATTTCGACCAATGATCGCAATAAGCTGAGAACACTGGGGCGTGATATGAAAGCGGTTGTTTTTGGGCAGGATAATGCAATCAATGCATTAACGTCCGCGATCAAGATGGCCAGAAGCGGACTTGGTAACCCACGGAAACCGGTAGGCTCTTTTCTTTTTTCGGGGCCAACTGGGGTGGGAAAAACAGAAGTCGCTAGGCAACTGGCCTATGCATTAGGCATTCATTTGCATCGCTTTGACATGTCTGAATACATGGAACGCCATGCAGTGTCGCGCTTGATCGGCGCACCACCTGGGTATGTCGGATATGATCAAGGCGGTTTGTTGACTGAAGCGATGATTAAACACCCCTATTCGGTTCTATTATTTGATGAGATCGAAAAAGCGCATACGGATGTTTTTAATATTTTATTGCAAGTCATGGATTACGGGACGTTAACGGACAACAATGGCCGCAAAGCTGATTTTCGCAACGTCATAATCATTATGACTACCAATGCAGGCGCCGAGTCTTTGACTAAATCCTCCATCGGATTTACGCAATCGAAGTCTGCGGGTGATGAATTGGTCGATATTAAGAAGCTTTTTACACCTGAATTCCGCAATCGGCTCGATGCCATTATTTCGTTTGCGTCGCTAAATCAGGAAATTATTCTGCAGGTAACCGATAAATTCTTGATTCAGCTTGAAACTCAATTGCATGAGAAGAAAGTGGAGGCCACATTTACGGATAAATTGCGGAATCATCTTGCAAAACATGGTTTCGATCCGCTCATGGGGGCTCGTCCGATGGAACGGTTGATACAAGACACCATTCGCAGCGCGTTAGCCGACGAGTTGTTGTTCGGGCGTTTAGTCAGCGGTGGCAAAGTGACTGTTGACATCGACGGCAACGATAAGGTGGTGCTGCTATTTGAGGAAGAAGCTGCAATTATTTGAGTCTATTTGAGTTCCGTTGCAACTAAATAGAAGTGCGATATTGATATTTTACGGAGAATAAACGAAATACTGTTACGCGCTTTTATTTTTGTTCCATCCTTATTACCATCTAATTCAGATGGCGTTTGTGCAGATTTATCAGTGACGATTGGTATGTCTCGGCTGTAAGGCGAGCTAATGTTGCATATCGCAGCCAAGGTTTTGTAGGAATTGCTGAGAAAACCTGCTTGCAAGGCAAGTTTTTGAGAGTCGAAAGCAATTTCCAGGAAAAGCCAAAGAATGATCTAAAATCATAGATGCGCACTACCGGCAATTAAGGTAGATTAAACTCTGCATAAAGAATTTCCTTTCTTTTTTGTGCTGCTGCCATGAGATCAGCTATCAGCGTTTCGACAGGTAGTGGTAATATACAAATTTTCTCAGTTCCAAAAAATTTCAAAGGATTGGTATCACCATGTTTTCGCAGAAACACACAATAGAAAATGTCGACCCGGAATTATGGCAGGCGATTAAAGGGGAGATACAACGTCAAGAAGAATATATCGAGTTAATTGCTTCGGAAAATTATGCAAGTCCCGCAGTTATGCAGGCTCAAGGCTCTGTTTTAACGAATAAATATGCCGAAGGTTATCCTGCAAAACGCTATTATGGCGGCTGTATATATGCGGATCAGGTGGAGCAATTAGCGATTGATCGCTTAAAAGCGCTTTTCGGTGCTGAATATGTCAATGTGCAACCGCACTCAGGCTCTCAAGCCAATGCAGCGGTTTATCTATCCGTACTGAAGCCTGGCGATACCCTGCTGGGCATGTCGCTCGCGCATGGAGGTCATTTAACACACGGTTCCAGCGTGAGCATGAGCGGAAAGATTTTTAATTCGATTTCATATGGTTTGCATCCGGATACCGAGCTACTGGATTATGATGAGGTTGAACGGCTGGCTCATGAGCATAAACCGAAAATGATCGTTGCTGGTGCCTCTTCATACGCTCGAGTCATTGATTGGGGGCGTTTTCGCAAAATTGCTGATGCCGTAGGCGCCTACTTGTTCGTTGATATGGCGCATTATGCTGGACTGGTTGCTGCCGGTTTTTATCCTAATCCGGTTGGCATTGCGGATTTTGTGACGAGTACTACGCATAAAACCCTGCGCGGCCCGCGTGGCGGCATTATCATGGCTAAGCCGGAACATGAGAAAGCACTGAATTCCGCTATTTTTCCGCAAACTCAAGGCGGTCCTCTGATGCATGTGATTGCTGCCAAAGCAGTGGCATTTAAGGAAGCGGCGAGTAAGGAATTCAAAGATTATCAAGAACAGGTGATCGAGAATGCGCGAGTCATGGCGAAAGTGTTGACCAATCGCGGCTTGCGCATTGTGTCCGGGCAGACCGATTGTCATATGTTTTTAGTTGATCTGCGGGCGATGAATCTGACCGGGAAACAGGCGGAAGCGTCGTTGGAGCATGCGCATATCACGGTTAATAAAAACGCTATCCCTAACGATCCGCAGAAACCTTTCGTGACCAGCGGTATTCGTGTCGGTTCACCGGCGATAACCACTAGAGGTTTTAAAGAACTGGAAGCGGAACAACTGGCCAATCTGATCGCCGATGTATTGGCGGCTCCGGAGGATGCTGCGGTTTTGTCACGAGTGGCTACTGAAGCAAAAAAATTGTGCGCAAAATTTCCGGTTTATGGATAAGCCTCATCAACCTGGACGGAAGTGAATAATCGTCTGTTCAGGTTGTTATTGCAGGTTTAACTGCGTATGAAATGTCCTTTTTGTAATGCCGATGACACTAATGTCATCGATTCCAGGGTCAGCGAGGATGGTCACAAGATTCGCCGCCGCCGCCGCTGCCCTGCCTGCGATAAGCGTTTCACCACATACGAGACCGTCGAGCTCCGTTTGCCGCAAGTGGTCAAACACGATGGCAGCCGAGCGGAATTTGATCGCAACAAATTGCTGACGGGTTTTAAGCGGGCGCTGCATAAACGCCCGGTTCCTACCAGTTATGTCGACGCTGCGATTGATCGCATTGTGCAGAAGTTTTTAGCGTTGGGGGAACGCGAAGTTTCCTCGCGCAGCATTGGCGAAAGCGTGATGGAAGAGTTGTATAAACTCGATGAGGTTGCCTATATCCGCTTTGCATCGGTTTATAAAAGCTTCCAGGATGTGGATGACTTTCGTGATGCAATCAAGGAAGTACAAAAACCGCATCAGCCGTCACCAACCAAGAAAGTATCCTGAATCAATAGAATGGCTCTGGACGTTCTATTGCCAGCACAGCCCATTACTTCACAGCAATAACAGTGCCGATGTTTTCTGCCGCAGATTATGCCTTCATGTCGCATGCCTTGCGCTTAGCCGAGCGGGGGTTGTATAGCACCACGCCCAATCCGCGTGTCGGTTGTGTGGTTGTGCGCGATGGGCGGATTGCGGGCAGCGGTTGGCATGAAAAGGCGGGGCAGCCGCATGCGGAAATTAATGCTTTGACTGCTGCGGGGGCTGCGGCGCGTGGTGCGACCGCCTATGTGACGTTGGAGCCTTGCAGTCATCACGGCCGGACGGCGCCTTGTGCCGATGCCTTGATTGCAGCAGGCATCGCACGGGTCGTTATGGCGATGGAAGACCCCAATCCATTGGTATCCGGACGTGGACAGGCTTTATTGCAGCAGGCCGGAGTTATCGTGCAGATGGGATTGCTGCAAGCCGAGGCGCATGCATTGAATGCTGGTTTTGTTTCCCGCATGACGCAAAAGAAGCCTTGGGTGCGTTTAAAAACAGCCGCGAGTCTGGATGGTAAGACTGCGTTGAATAATGGTGTCAGCCAGTGGATTACCGGTGAAGCGGCGCGGCGCGATGGGCACCGGTGGCGGGCTCGTTCGTGCGCTATCATGACGGGCATTGGCACCGTCAAATCCGATGATCCGCAGTTGTCTGTCCGGCATATCAAAACAGACCGTCAGCCCAGAAAAGTAGTTGTCGATAGCCATTTGGTGATACCTTTGGAGGCTCGCCTGCTGCAAGATCGGGAAGAAACATTCATTTTTACCGCCCATGCAGAAAATCTGGAAAAAAAAGCTGTGCTGAGTCACATGAATGCACGAGTTATTGTTTTGCCGGACGCAAAAGGCGCGGTTGATCTGCTACAAATGATGACAGTGCTGGCTGAATCTGGAATTAATGAAGTGCTGGTGGAAGCCGGTAGCGGGCTCAATGGCGCTTTGGTTGAAGCCGGATTGGTGGATGAGTTAATTATTTATTTCGCTCCGCACTTAATCGGTGACGATGCGCAGGGTATGATTGCATTACCTGAACTGACCAATCTTGAACAAAAAAGAAAGCTTAAGATTCAGGATGTACGTATGATCGGTCAAGATATCCGGATAATTGCAGGGTTTCAGTAGGGTTTTCTGTTATTCACGCAGTGGCCGTTTGGCGAGCTTACGCTGCAATGTACGGCGATGCATGTTTAAAATTCTGGCGGTGACCGAGATATTGTTGTCGTTCTCAGTCAGGATGCGTTGAATGTATTCCCATTCCAACCGGCCTACGGATAAAGGATGCGCGCTGATCGGAATATTTGCCTCCCCGACCGTGCGTTCAAAAGCCGCCATGATTTCATCTGCGTCGACCGGCTTGGCGAGATAATGCGTGGCGCCGAGTTTGATCGCTTCTACCGCAGTGGCGATGCTGGCATACCCCGTCAACATGACGATTCGGGTGCCCGGATCCAGGTTTCTTAATTTCTCAACTAAGACCAAGCCCGATTCACTGGATAATTTCAGATCGACAATCGCATATTCCGGTGTGGATGTTTCAGCCAGATTCAACGCATCATCGATCGTGTGTGCGCAGGTGATGCTAAAGCCTCGTTTTGTGAGCGCTTTGGACAATACATCGCAAAAAACTTCATCGTCGTCGACGATCAGTAAACTTGGATATTCGCTATTATCCGACAATGAGGGTTCAATCATGCTATTCATCCTATTAGCGGTAAAACAACCTGTGTGCAGGCTCCCCCGCCTTCGAGATTAAACAAGCGGACACTGCCGCCAAATCGTTCAATATTGGCATTGGCGAGGAACAAGCCAATGCCAAAGCCTTGCCCCGGCGCTTTGGTGGAAAAGAAAGCTTCGCCGGCACGCTGCATTACTTCCGCAGATAAACCTTTGCCGTCATCGATAATTTCCAGTTTAAGCTCCAGGTTATTGTCCCAATGACTTTTAATTTCAATGCATTCGGACGATGCATCCGCTGCGTTGTTCAGCAGATTGAGCAGCGATTGGCTTAATAATTGATTGTCCATAATTTTGGGGGCTGGCAGGTCACCTGTACATTGATAAGTAAATTTAACCGAGGGGCGTATCAGCTTCCATTTATCCAGAATCTGATTAAGAAAGACGTCAACGGGTAATTCGCTGCCATGCTCGGCTCTCGCCTGACCTGCTTTCGCCAATAGCTGCGTTAAGGTTTGTTTGCAGTGCGCGATCTGATCGCGAAGAATATGGATGTTATTCTGGAATTCAGCGTCCTGCGTGTATTCCTGCTGTAATTCTCCCGCTACGACGGCCATGGTCGAGAGTGGCGTGCCGAGTTCATGCGCGGCGCCGGCGGCCAATGTGCCTAGTGCGATGATTTGCTCATTACGCAATGCATGCTCTCGAGCCTTGGCGAGATCCTGATCCCGTTCGCGGATGGAGGAGCTCATTTTCACGACGAACCATGCAATGATAACGGTACTTAACACAAAAGCCAGCCACATCCCCGATACATGCAACGCAAACTCAATCAGATGCTTGTTGTGGTCGTGCGGTAACGGCACGTAATTGAACAGCAATAAGGTGTAGCAGGTGATTGTAATGATCGCCATGATCCAAGTGTAACGCCACGGTAGCGTGGCGGCAGCTATCGTCATGGGTAACAAAAAGAATGAGATAAACGGATTTGTTGAGCCGCCGCTGAAATACAGCAATGTGCTGAGTGCCATAACATCGATCAGTAGTTGTAAAAAAAATTCCAGATGA
This sequence comes from Nitrosomonas oligotropha, assembly GCF_900106555.1. GTDB lineage: Bacteria > Pseudomonadota > Gammaproteobacteria > Burkholderiales > Nitrosomonadaceae > Nitrosomonas > Nitrosomonas oligotropha_A. The sequence continues at coordinate 91,146 of NZ_FNOE01000001.1, forward strand.
GATACCGGCCAATTTCGATGCAAGCGGATCCATGTCAGCAGATTTAACAAAGCTAGCAATGTGACCACGGCGATCATTTGCGTCCAGGGAATGACGATATCGATGGTCCAATACACTAAAGCGAAGGTTAGGCACTGTGCGGCAATGGCGATGTTTCGTAGCAGAAACAAACGTTGCAAATTTTTACTGAGGGGCGATTGACTGAGATCACTGAACATTTAGGATGGTGCAGCTTTAATTGCCTGGGAAACTTATAACATTAGCTTAAATTACTCTGTATGGCTATGCGACAAATTGTCTCAGGTATAATTCGATAAAATTAAAATAGCAAATCAGCGGATGCATCATGCTGTACTGCAAACGGCATTGTGAAAGGTATGACGGTACGAACATTTGCCGGAATCGTGGTAAGCAGCGGTTTTTTCGGTTAGAATCGTGGGCTGGTTTTATGGTGGACCGGGAACTGGCGTTATCTTATTGAAATTATTTTATGATTCTAATCCTTGTTCCCAATACCCGATCTGATAGCGCGGAATATAAATAGTTGATGGCACAACTGGCCAACTTCCTGGGAATATCGACACGTATTCATACTGAAGCAGGCGTCGAACAAACGCTGACAGAAATCTACCTGATTGGTAATAAACAAAGTGTTGTCCGCTGAGGAAGTCATTAGCCTTCTTTGTGTTGATAGGATGGTCAGGATTTTCGAGGGAAATCGTGTTTTTGGGCGGCACAAAAGCACAAGGTATCGTACAGGTGCCTTATGGTTGCTGATTGATGGTCCGCAATCAAACAGCGTAAAAAATAATAGTGCCAAATTTTAATGCCTGATGTTTTTATCAAAGAATGAGTATAGGCAAGCTATCCATTGTTGGAGGATAAATAGATGATCAAAGTACTACTTTCGAACCCGAGGGGTTTTTGTGCCGGCGTTGACCGTGCGATAGAAATTGTGGAGCGCGCATTAACGATGCACGGAGCACCCATATATGTGCGTCATGAAGTCGTTCACAACCGTTTCGTGGTCGAGAACCTCGAGAAGAAAGGTGCCGTATTTGTTGAAAATCTGGATGAAGTACCGCAAGACAGCATTCTGATTTTCAGTGCGCACGGTGTATCGCACGCGGTACGGCGAGAAGCGGCGGATCGGAAACTGAAGGTATTTGACGCAACTTGCCCGCTGGTCACCAAAGTGCATGTGGAAGTAGCCAAAATGCGTAAAGAGGGTAAGGAAATTATCATGATCGGCCACCAGGGGCATCCGGAAGTTGAAGGTACGATGGGGCAGATTGACGGCGACGATAAAGGGATGTATCTGGTAGAAACCGAAGCGGATGTTGATACTTTAAAGGTTAAGGACGAAACGAATTTGGCGTATGTGACGCAGACGACACTGTCGGTCGATGATGCTGCACGCATTGTGGATGCCTTAAAAAAACGATTTCCAATGATTACCGGGCCTAAAAAAGACGATATTTGCTATGCCACGCAGAATCGCCAGGATGCTGTTAAGAAAATGGTAAATCAATGCGATCTGGTCATCGTAGTCGGTTCTCCCAATAGTTCAAATTCTAACCGGTTATGTGAAGTCGCACGGAATGCAAATGTAGAGTCGTATATGGTGGATCGTGCCGAGCAATTACAAGAAGCCTGGTTTGTCGGGAAGAAAATTATCGGTATTACGGCCGGAGCTTCTGCGCCGGAAATTTTGGTACAACAAGTGATTTCCCGGCTTAAGCAAATTGGAGCCGAACAAATTGGTGAAGATGTGACGATCGAAGAATTGAGTGGCGTGGTGGAATCGGTCGTGTTTCCATTGCCGAAGGCTTAGCAACGATTAATTAATACCCCATCCGCTTTGGTACGGCGTGGTGTCAAGCGGTTGTACTGAGCCTGTCAATTGATTTGCAAGGATTTCCGCACTGGCAGGGGCCATCGTGACACCATAGCGGAAGTGGCCGCTATTAATCAGAAGATTGCGAATGACCGGATGCCGTCCGATGATGGGAATATTCTCTAAAGAAGCCGGACGTAATCCTGACCAGTGCTGCTTGATGGGCATTTTTTCAAGTGATGGCAGAATGGTTTGAGCCCGCTCAAGCAGGGAATTGCGCGCGGCTATTGTCGTTTGCTTGTCAAATCCAACATCCTCCAAGGTGCTGCCAATGAGCAAATGACCATCGCGGCGTGGAATAAGATACAAGTCATTCTGCACGATAATGGCTGGTATAGGAGGCGCATCAAATTTAAATAATAGCATTTGCCCCTTTACCGGTTTGATATCCAATTTGAGCGCATGAGTTCCCAAGATTTCTTTACTCCAAGCACCTGCGCACATAATATAGTTATCTGCTGTAAATTCTCCACACAATGTAGCAACGGATTGTATGTGCTGATCTGTTATTTTTAGATGATTGACTGCGCAGTTTTCAATGATCTTCCCACCCAATAGTTCAACTCGGCTTTGCAACGCACGTAAAAGTCTTGGGTTACGGACTTGAGCAACATCCGGCAGGAATAAAGCGCAATTCTGAGCTTTATTCATCCGATCAGTGGTAACGGTATGGGTTGAATGAATATCACAAGCCCTGCACTGCTCTAGTTTGATTCCTCTTATGGAACACCACCGTCGTGCAATTTCTTCATCATAGGGCGGCAAAATCAACATACCGGATATTTCGTACTCCGGGTCAATTCCAGAAGTTTCACGCAATACGGAAACCCAATCCGGAAATTGCAACGCACTGTAGCTGGTAAGACTTGTAACCGCATCGGAATAGCTCCAAGGAAAAAGCGGCGACAAAATACCGCCACCTGCCCAGGATGATTCTTGACCGGCTTTGTTGCGCTCAAGAATCGTAACTTTGGCGCCTTGAACTAAAAGGCGTTCTGCCGTTGCAAGCCCTATGATTCCCGCGCCGATGACGATGACATCTTGTTTCATAATGGCTTGAGAGTTTGTTGTTGCTGAAAAGTGGAAGTCTTGGTAAGGCAAATTCTATTCCCTGCCGATAGTTGGAAAATGCTTTGCACTGAATTCATAGGCTGTGATGGATACTGGATTGTGCTCGAAAAGCTAAAGTTTGTCTAAATTATGGCCGCTAAAATCTAGCCGGTAGATAGCACTGAGTGAGTCTACAGAGATAAAAGAAAAAGTATGGAAATATGCAAATGGGAAAGATAAAGTTAGTTAACCGGTTGTATCAATATGGTTTGACTTTGACTGAACTGCTGGTCACCTTAAGTGTGGCCAGTATTCTGTTAACCGTTGCCGTACCTAACTATCGCACCTTTGTACAAAACAATCTGCAGTCGACACAGAGCAACAATTTTTATTCCACGCTGGCTTTAGCGAAAAGTGAAGCTATTCGGCGCAGTAGCCCTGTCACGGTTTGCCCTAGTACAAACGGTACCAGCTGCACTGGAGGGGTGATTTGGTCGAATGGCTGGTTGGTTTTTGCTGATACTAATAGCAATGGTGTGGTTGAAGCTGGTGATGAGATTTTGCAGGTTGGGGTGGCTTTCTCGGGCGGAAATACCTTTTCGGGAACCAAGACACGAGTTACTTTCACAGCCAATGGCTTCTCAATGGCATCCAACGATACTTTTACATTGTGTGACAATCGGGGGGCAGCTTACTCCAAAGCTATTATCCTAAATAATCAAGGACGTTTCCGTACTGAGACTGGCACTGGAACATGTGGATGAATAGAAAATCCTTAATGCAACGACAAATTCAAGCTAACGGTTTTAGTTTGATAGAAGTACTCATTACGATTCTGATTGTGTCTTTTGGTTTATTGAGTATGGCAGCGCTGGTTGTATCAGGTGCGCGAGGTAACAATGTCGCATACTACCGTTCGATAGCCAGTAAACAAACAGAGGATATCGCCGATCGTATGCGTGCCAACATAGCCGGTGTAACTGCCGGTGCATATGATGCGCTCACAGCAACTATTCCAAGCAGTCTGGATTGCGTCACAAATACTTGTAGTTCAACACAAATGGCAACTTATGATCACGCTCAATGGAATACGGCAAATGCAAGGTTGCTTCCAGGTGGAGCTGGAACTGTGAATGGAAGTTTAACCGCAGGGTATACAGTTATCTTGATGTGGACAGAGAAAGAAATGAACGACGACGTAGATCGTAATTGTCCCGGGGGTGTGGTCAATACTCGATGTTTCGTTACGAGGTTTGCTCCATGATAATTATTTCAACAATCCAGCAAAATAATTTCAAAATTGAGCGGTGGAATAAAGCGCCGAATTTTCAGCGTGGCTTTACTCTGGTTGAGCTGATGATCGGGATGACAATAGGCTTGGTGTTACTACTCGTTATCGGCAGTGTTTTTGTCAGTAGCCGTCAAGTATTTCGCGAACAGGAAGATAATGCTCGAGTGCAAGAGAGTGGGCGCTTTGCATTGGAAATTATTGGTCGCAGTATCAAACAAGCTGGGCATGTGGAAATGCCATTTTCTGGATTCAAAGTTGAATTCACGGGTACCGCCATTAGCGGCACCAATGGCGGTACTGGTGTGGCTGATACTCTGACTGTTCAATATGAAGGCACAACCGGAGATAGTGATTGCGAGGGAACAGGAGTTACTGTAGCGGGCAGGATTATTCAGAATCATTTTAATATTGATGCTGCCAATGCTGAATTACAGTGTGATGGTCAGATTTCCGATACTCCAACGGTGCCAGGAGCGGCGCCGTTGGGTCAAGTACTGCTAAGTGATGTAGAAGATTTGCAAGTTCTATATGGAGTGGATACCAATGGCGATCAATCCGTTGACCGGTATGTGGAGTCACCTCTGGATTGGGAACAAGTGGTTACTGCTCGCGTGTGTGTTTTGGTTCGTTCTGAAAAAACAAATGTAGTGTCTGCGGGAAATTACCTGAATTGCAGTGGAACATCAATCGCAATTCCAGCTGACAGACGGCTGAGAAGAGCTTTTACAGCAACCTTTAATTTACGAAATCGTATTAATGGTACGCCATGAATATAAATTCATATCTTCATCAGCGGCAGAGTGGGGCAGTATTTGTGACGGGCTTAATTTTTCTGCTGGTTTTGTCTCTGCTGGGCATAACAGCCGCAAAGATGGCAACGATAGAAGAACGAATGTCTGCCAATATACGAGATCGTATGCTCGCAACGCAAGCGGCTGAAATGGCTCTGCGTTATGCCGAACACCACATTCGTGATAATGATCCATCTACGAACTCACCTAAATCAATAGAAGGGATGAGTGAATTTGATACGAACTGCACTGATGGATTTTGTTATTACGGCTCTGGTGTGGATGCTCCGGCTGTGTCGTCATGGACTACGTATTGCACTCCTGCTTGCCCCATCAGCTACGTTACGGGCAATATCTTTAGAGTTGACGGTGTTGCATATACAGCACCTAATTTGCCTGCTGGGGTGCCAGCGCCGACTTATTTGATTGAAGGAATTCAGAAGACCCCGCCAGGTAATTTTCTAAGATATTACTACCGCATTACGGTTCGAGCTCAAGGAGCCAAGCAAGGCACTGTAGTGTGGTTACAAGAGGTTTTTAGGCCATAGATTTACGAAAAATTGTTAGGAATATCAAGATCATGAAGAGAATATTTGTTGCAGTGAAAAGTGTGATTGGCTTCTTATTGGCTATCTTGACGGGTAGTGTCCTGGCGCTACCCCCCCTTTCAAATACCCCTCTTTTTCTAGGTGGCAACATTTCTCCCAATGTCATGTTCACACTTGATGATTCCGGGTCTATGCATTTCGAAATCATGCCGGAAGATTTGATTCTACAAGATGTGCGTTATATGTTTCCTCGTGCGTCAGGTGTTTATGGTGCAGCAGATTACAACAATTATGTTGTCGATTTTGATCCGGCAAACCGATACGCTGCATCGTTACGATCCAGCTATGTCAATAAAATTTATTATGACCCGGCGGTGAGATATTTGCCTTGGAGTAACGCCGACGGATCACTGATGAGTAATGCCGATCCTACCTGTGCTTACCATAATCCCTACAATACTGCGGCAGGCTGCCGCAATCTTACAGTTAGCAATACACAGACTGCAAGCTGGCTTAAAGATAACGGTACCAGATCGTCCAGTTCGTCAAAATCTTTCTATCCTGCTATATATTTTAAATACAACTCAGGTAGCATCAATGCCGCAAGTAGTTACACGGAAGTTAAGATCATTTCGACGACTGCTACTTATACCGGTGGATCAAACCGCGCGGATTGTGTTGCCGTTCCTACTTGTACGTATGCTGAGGAAATTCAGAACTTCGCTAATTGGTATACATACTATCGTTCTCGTATTTTATTGGCCCGTGCAGGGGTAGGCAGGGCATTCGCGGCGCAAGGAAATACCATGCGTGTGGGATTTGCGGCGATCAATAAGTCTTCTACAACCATTGATGGTGTGGCAACTACGGTTGTAAAGAGTGGTGTAAGGCAATTTACTGGAACTGACAGAACAAGCTTTTTTACCAATCTTTATGATCATGATATTCCTGCGGCGGGCACACCTTTGCGGGAAGCTGTGCTGGCAGTGGGTGAATATTTCAAGAGAACCGACGATAAAGGTCCATGGGGGCAGACACCGGGTTCGACCGGAGGTACACAGCATGTATGCCGGCAGAATTATAATATTTTGATGACGGATGGCTACTGGACTGAGGGTTCCATATCGGGTTTGGATAATTCCGACAATTTATCTGGTTCTACCATCACGAATCACTCTTCACCGGCAACTCCAGCAACTTATACATATGTTCCGGTGCTTCCTTATTCGGATGCTTATAGCAACACACTTGCGGATGCAGCGATGCAATACTGGAAAAATGATTTGCGTACGGATTTATCGAATAAGGTTCCTGTCAATCCGCATGATCCCGCATTTTGGCAGCATTTGGTGACTTTCACTGTCGGTTTGGGGGTAACAGGTACACTAAGCGCATTACCTTCCGGAGCGCAAACTTGGCCTGATCCGACAACGGGTGATGCGGTAAAAATAGATGATTTGTGGCATGCGGCTGTAAATGGAAGGGGGGAATTCTTTAGTGCTGCTGATCCTGCAGCATTCACCAATGCATTAACCAGCGCACTTAAAACGATTGTGGCACGGACCGGCTCAGCATCAGCAGTGGCAGCCAATTCCAGTTCATTGACGACGAATGGGCGTGTCTATCAGGCAAAATTCAATAGTGGCGATTGGAGTGGGCAATTATTGTCAATTCCAATTAGTTCTGCTGGCGTATTGGGTACTTCTGAATGGAATGCAGGGGATGTATCGCTTGCATCAAGAACGATTGCTCCAACTTCTCGAGTTATTATTACAAAGGGCAGCAGTGATGGGGTTTCATTTGAGTATAGTAATCTCACTACTGCACAAAAAACTGCACTCAACAAAAATGCTTCCGGTACTACCGATAATTGCGGCCCCGAGAGAGTGTCATTTTTGCGAGGAGATTCGGCACGTGAGAGCGCAAGTGGGACATTCACATGCGCTAGCTCTACATCTGTCAATAATTTTCGGGTTCGCCCTACCAGTAAGCTGGGTGATATTGTCAACTCCGGTCCGCTCTATGTAGGAAAACCCATCGCGGGTTATTCCGATGTGGACCATCCCGGTTATGCTGCATTCAGAAATACCTATAAGGATCGTACCCCAATGATATACGTTGGCGCCAATGACGGGATGCTGCACGGATTTAATGCTTGCATTGCTGGGGTTACGGCGGGATGTGCGACTGGCGATTCGGGTAAAGAGCTGTTAGTTTATGTTCCAAGTACCGTTTATGACAATCTAAGTCGACTGACAGACAAGGATTATACTGCTAATCACCGCTATTTCGTGGATGGATCTCCAATGACGGGGGATGTTTATTCGAGCGCAACTTCAAGCTGGAGAAGTATACTCGTTGGTGGGCTGAATGGCGGTGGTCAAGGCTACTATGCCTTGGATATTACTAATCCAGCGGATGCATCGAAAGCAGCGCCAACTTTTACTGCTGCGAATGCTGCAAATTTACTGTTGTGGGAGTTTACCAATGCTGATGATAGCGATATGGGGTATAGCCACAATCTGCCGCAAGTTAACTCATTCACCGGTCAAGCGACGCAAATTGTCAAGATGGAGAACAATCAATGGGCTGTGATTATTGGTAATGGTTATAACAGCGCAGGCGGTAAGGCGGTTCTTTATATCCTATTTATTTCTGGGGGTGAAGATGGTGCCTGGACAGTTGGCACGGATTACATTAAGTTGATCGCCGATGCAGGTACTGGAAATGGTCTTTCCACACCAACACCATTTGATACCAATGGTAATGGCAAGGCCGATGTGATATACGCGGGTGATATCAAAGGAAATTTGTGGAAATTTGATGTGAGCTCTGCTACACCTTCGAGCTGGAATGTGGCTATTAGTCGAACACCTTTATTTGTGGCCGGTACGTCCAAACCTATTATTTCTCCACCTTCTGTAAGTTTCCACCCGAAAGGTGGTCAGCTTGTTTTATTTGGGACGGGGAAGTACTTGGAAACTGCTGATACCACAAATACAAGTGCGCAGACTATCTATGGGGTATGGGATAATAATACGGCAGCAACGGTAACGTCGGGTGCGCTTGTTCAACAAGTGAAAACAGATGGAACAGTTAGAATCGCGACACAAAATGCGGTGTCCTACTCAACCACAATTAAGGGCTGGTATGTGAATCTGCCCGTTAGTGGTGAAAGACTTACAGGTGTGCCTAGTTTGGAAGATGGGATTTTTGTATTCACGAGTATCGTGCCATCCGCATCACCTTGTGATTTCGGAGGTAGAGGATTCGTAAATGCAGTCGATTTCTTGACTGGAGGGATGCTTTCTTCGCCTGCGTTTGATACCAATAGAAATAGAGTTCTTGCGCTTGACGATGGTTTGTCTGCAGGCATAGAAATTGGGTTTTCTGTAGGTGGTGTCACACGTATCAGAGGTCATGCGGATGATGATAGGCTGGTGTATTCAAAAGCTGATGGTACGCTAGATCAGACAACAACAGCAAAAGGTGCTGCCGGATTACGCGGCCGAGTTACGTGGCGAGAGTTAATGCATTGATATTAAATCAATGAACATGATAAAAGTTAGATTCTAGGAGATTAAAGAGATTATGGATTCAACACCCCGTTTATTTAGAGTGATGGGTTTTACTTTGATTGAGCTTATGATTACAGTCGCAATTCTAGGTATTCTTGCTTCAATTGCTGTGCCGTCTTATCAAAACTATGTGAGGCAATCTAACCGAGCTGTTGCAAAATCACTGCTTTATGAAAACGCTCAATTCATGGAGCGATTTTATTCCCAGAATAATCAGTATGATGCAACAGTCGGGGCGGATGGTATAGCCAATGCTGGCGGAGATGATGTGGCTGTTACTTTACCTATTACGCAATCGCCGAGAACTGGCACGCCGCAGTATAATATTTCGCTTCAAGCAGTGGCAAATAATACTTTCATGCTTCAAGCAGTTCCGGTAGGCTCTATGGCAGGCGATGTATGTGGCACACTTACTTTGAGTAATACCGGAGCTCAAGGTGCAGGCGGGGCTGTTGCAGATTGTTGGAATCGATAATTCACATTCCGCTAACCTAGTTAGAGAAAACCATTATAAATAGTCTGTTAAAGAAAATGAGGCGGCAGCTTATTCCCTGATTTCCTGTTCAATCTGGTCAGCCGTCACATGACGGACATCTTTACCTTTGACCATATAAACAACGTATTCAGACATATTTTTTGCATGATCGCCAATGCGCTCGATGGCTTTTGCGACAAATACTATCTCCAGGCAAGTTGAAATTTTCCTGGGATCTTCCATCATAAAAGTAATCAGTTGACGCAAGATGGAGCGGAATTCTTCATCGACGAATTCATCCTGCCGCACAATTTGCGCAGCGGCATTCAAATCCAAGCGGGCGAAAGAATCAAGCGCTTTGTGCAGCATATCCATGGCAATACTGGCAACATGCTTAACTTCATTAAAACGCGGAATGTGCATACGATCCGTTGAATAAATCAATTTTGCCATCCGGGCAATTTTTGCAGCCTCGTCGCCGATGCGCTCCAAATCCGTAATTGTCTTGATTACCATCATGATCATGCGCAAATCGCTTGCAGTCGGTTGTCTGCGCGCAATAATCTGATTGCAGATCTCATCAATCGAAACTTCCATTGCGTTGACACGGTGATCACGGGTAATCACCAGATCAATCAGCTCTTCGTTGCCACTGGTCAGCGCATCGATCGCATTTTCGATTTGTTCTTCAACAAAGCCCCCCATTTGCAAAACGCGCGTGCGCACTTCTTCAAGGTCAGCGTCGAACTGCTTGGAAATATGTTCTTTAGTTGCCATGGTCTGCCTTTTGAAGATTTGAAGTATGTGATGCTTTACGGTCTTAATTATCCACGCTTAATACTAATCAGACAGTAATGGTGCGTACACCTTTATCTGTTCCCAATAATAACGTATCTGCCGGACGCCGGGCAAAAAGGCCGTTGGTTACGACACCGGTAATCTGATTGAGCGTTGCTTCCAATTCCACCGGATTCATAATTTGCAAACCATGCACATCCAGGATGACATTACCATTATCTGTGACGAAACCTTGACGTAAGGCCGGGTGTCCGCCCAGGTGCACAATCTCACGCGCCACATAGCTGCGTGCCATCGGTATGACTTCAACGGGCAGCGGGAAGTTGCCAAGAATATTCACTAATTTGCTTTGATCGGTAATACAGATGAATTTCCGGGCTACCGCCGCGACAATTTTCTCCCGTGTCAACGCACCGCCGCCGCCTTTGATCATATGTAAATGTTCGGTGATCTCATCCGCGCCATCGACATACACGGGAAGATCGATGACATTATTCAGATCCAGTACTTCGATGCCATGCCCTTTGAGGCGTTGTGCCGTTACATCTGAACTGGCAACAGCACCTTCGATTTTATTTTTAATTTTGGCTAATTCATCAATAAAGTAATTAGCAGTGGAGCCTGTGCCTACCCCAACAATACAACCCACAGGAATATGCTGAATTGCAGCTGCTGCAACCGCTCGTTTTTGTTCGTCTTGTGTCATTTATGGCCCTATCCAGACAAAAATTGATATAGCCCGTCAGGATAGCGTTATCTGCGAATTTAGACAATGCTTCTAACGATCCGTGTTATTAATCAAGCTCGGGAAAATCGCCGGGTTTGTAGACGGCAATATGCCTGATCAATCCCTCTGGTGTGAAGTATATGCGTTCCAATCCTTGCCGTTTTACCTGCTCTCCGGAAGAAGCATCCATACCGGTCATTGTAAACGCGAATTCCACACCACTATTTTCAATGCCGCGATATCCGGTAACTTCCCAATGGGCATCAGGAAAGCGATCAAAGAAGCTGACCATCATGGCATGAATGGCCGAGCTGCCTTTGTATTCACCGAAGTAAGCAGAATAATAAGTGGCATCGGCAGCAAATAGGCGCTCGATCTGCGTCAGGTCGTGATTGTTGGATAAAGTGACGTAGTTTCTTGCCAGTTCGATGGATTGCACGGTGTGCATTGATTCTACTCACATAAATACTTGCTGAAAGTCATGCTGTTTGTGATTCTGCGCGGGTAAAGATCCATTCATCTTTGCGACTATCTTCTTGACTGAAGCGGTAACCTGCCACATCGAAGTGTTTAATGGCTTCGGGGTTTGTGAGTTTGTTCTGGATAATGTAGCGGCTCATCATACCGCGAGCTTTCTTGGCGAAGAAGCTGATAATTTTGTAAACACCATTTTTCTGATCCTTGAAAACCGGAGTGATAATCCGTGCGTTGAGTTTGCCGGGCTGGACGGATTGGAAATATTCATTGGAAGCGAGATTGATGAGGATGTCATCTTTTTGTTTGGCCAGATCCTGGTTGAGCGCTTGGGTGATTTTATCGTCCCAGAATTCGTACAAATTATTGCCGCGCGGATTCTTGAACTGAGTGCCCATTTCTAGCCGGTAAGGCTGCATCAGGTCCAGCGGACGCAACACGCCGTACAGTCCCGACAAAATACGCAAATGATCTTGCGCGAACGCCAGTTCGTTTCCGGTCATCGTGTCGGCATCCAGGCCGGTATAGACATCGCCTTTGAACGCGAGGATCGCTTGCTTGGCGTTTCTCAGCGTAAACGGGCGATTCCAAGCGAAGTAACGGTTGGAGTTGAGTGTGGCCAATTTAGAGCTGATCGACATCATCGCACCGATTTGGCTGGGCTCCAGTTTTCTCAGTTCATTGATCAGCATCGCCGAATCGTCGAGAAAATCCGGTTGTGTATGCGCTTGCGTCAAGGGGGGTGTTTCAAAATCCAGTGTTTTCGCCGGTGAAATAACAATAATCATGTGTTTTCATCCTGAAATAAAAAATACTATCAGATTTAATCACGGCACGAAGGTTACTTGTAATTTGTATCCTCAGCCCCAAACTATTGCTGGTCTAATCTATCAAATATTTTTTTGCTGATCGGAGGAGCAAATCATGCTTGGATATCGTAATTTTATTTTGCTGTTGACGCTGGCGCTGCTGATGCCGGTTGATTTATTGGCGCAGCAGGGCAATGGCGTGGAAAGTCTGCGCCAAACCAGCAAGGCATTTGCGGAAGTCGCGCGCAAGGTTTCGCCGTCGGTGGTGTTGATCCAGGTTGAACGGGAAACCGAAGTGGCGCAAATATCGCCGTTTGGCGACGGGCAGCAATGGCCGTTCGGCGATGATCTGTTTAAGCGTTTTTTTGGTGACCGCTTCCCGGATATGCCGCGTTTCAATGCGCCGGGAGGCAAGCAACAGGGAAGACAGCGTGCTGTGGTCGGACAAGGCTCCGGCTTCGTTTTTGCCGCCAATAATAACAAAACCTACATTCTGACCAACAATCATGTAATCGAAGGGAATGACAAAATCAGCGTCAAGTTTCTCGATGGCCGTGAGTTTGAAGCAAAAATCAAAGGCACCGATCCTAAGTCGGACATCGCCGTGATCGAAATCGAAGCAAGCGGCCTGCCCGTTGTGCAAATCGGTGATTATTCCCAGCTGGAAGTGGGTGAATGGGTAGTTGCCATCGGCAATCCCTTCGGGTTGAGCCATACGCTGACGGTCGGTGTGGTGAGCGCGAAAGGTAGGACTTCGTTGGGTATTAACGATTATGAAGATTTCATTCAAACCGATGCTGCGATTAATCCCGGTAATTCCGGCGGACCGCTGGTCAATCTCGACGGTGAAGTGATTGGCATGAATACCGCTATTTTTAGCCGCAGCGGCGGCTACATGGGCATCGGTTTCGCCATTCCGATCAACCTGGCCGGGCGTATCGCCAATCAATTGATCGAGAAAGGTGAAGTGGAACGCGGCTATCTCGGCATTATGATCCAGCCGCTGACGGCCGACCTGGCCAGATCCTTCGATTTGAAGAACGACAAGGGCATTTTGATTGCGCAAGTGACAAAGAATTCGCCCGCCGACAAGGCAGGACTCAAAGCCGGCGATGTGATCGTGAACTATCAGGGGCGACCGATGAGCGATACCGGTGACTTCCGCAATCAAGTTGCATTGGCGCAACCGGGCAGTAAAGTGGAATTCGATATCATTCGCGACGGCAAGCAACGCAACATTTCGGTCAAAGTCGACAAACTCAGCGATCACAAGCAGGCCGCGCAAGAATCATCGCAAGCCAGCGAGAAATTGGGCATCGTGGTACAAACGATTACCGCCGATCTGGCGAAACAACTGGGTATCAAAGCCGGAAAAGGCGTGATCGTGACTGAAGTGGCGCCGGGATCGGTCGCTACGATGGCGGGTATCGGCCGCGGTAGCGTAATCCTCGAAGTCAATCGTAAAGCCGTCAATACCGCTGCCGAGTTCGATCAGGCGATAAAAAACAGCGCTAATAATAAAGTGCTGTTATTGGTGCGCGATGATGAGGTGTCGCGCTATGTGGTGCTGAGCTGGCGTTGATCAGTAAGTTACCGCAAGTTCTTTGGCCGTAGCATACATGCACCGGCCAAAGAATGACTACAAATTTCTCTTAATTAACTATGAACATTGCCCCGGAAATTCAAGCATTACAGGCCGACATGCAATGTTGGCGCAGATACATTCACCAACACCCGGAAACGGCGTTTGAAGAAACCGCAACGGCCCAATTGATTGCGGAGCAACTGCAACAAGCCGGGATCGAAGTACATCAAGGGCTGGCGAAAACCGGTGTCGTAGGCGTACTGCGCCGTGGCAACAGCCGTAACAGCATTGCGCTGCGCGCCGATATGGATGCGCTTTATATCCAGGAACAAAACCGCTTCGATCACGCTTCCTGCCAAAGCGGCAAAATGCACGCCTGTGGCCACGATGGGCATTGTGCCATGCTACTCGGTGCCGCGCATTATTTGGCCAAGCATGGTCGTTTCGATGGCACCGTGTATTTCATTTTCCAACCGGCGGAAGAATGCCGTGCCGGGGCGTTGCAAATGATCGACGAAGGCTTGTTCGAGCAATTCCCGGCGCAGCGGGTGTTTGGCATGCATAACTTCCCGGATGTACCCGCTGGTCATTTCGCCGTTAAAACCGGTCCGATGATGGCGTCGTTCGATTGTTTTGAAATCACCTTAAAAGGCCAAGCCACCCACGCCGCCATGCCGCATCTCGGCAACGATGTGCTGATCGTAGCGGCGAACTTGGTCACACAATTGCAAACCATCGTCAGCCGCCGGATCGATCCCGCCGATTCCGCTGTGGTCAGCGTTACGCAAATACACGGCGGTAACACTTGGAACGCGCTGCCGGATACTGCCGTCATTCGCGGCACCTTCCGCAGCTTCAAAAATTCCGTGTGCGATCAACTGGAACAAGGCATCCGTCAACTGGCGCAAAGCGTCGCGCAGGGTTTTGGAATTCACGCCGACATCCTGTTCAACCCCGAAAACCCCGGTTATCCGGTGACCATCAACAGTCCGGAAGAAACCGCCAGCGCCATCCGCGCCGCCATCGCTGTTGCCGGTGAGCCATGCGTCGACACTGCACCAACTCCCAGCATGGGTGCCGAAGACTTCGCCTTCATGCTGCAACAAAAACCCGGCTGCTACATCTGGATCGGCAACGGCAGCTCGCAAGGTAGTTGCTTGCTGCACAATCCGAACTACGATTTTAACGATGAGATTTTGCCGTTGGGCGCGGCGTATTGGGTTAAATTGGTGAAAAATGAGTTGTTTGTTTAATTTCTTTTTGATCTATATTGCAGGATGTTTCAAGTGTAAGAATCACTAGCGTTGTTTACAGTATTTGGAAGAATACTGTAGATGAGCATACATAACGATTAACTTTATTGGATCGCCAGGAAATCTGGCGGCTATATCAAACCCGGCTGTGGAAGGTAGCGCATTTGGTGGAACGCTTCCATGTCAGCCGGCCAACGATTTATGATGTACTGAAACTCGCGAGACTCCAGGAATTTACTCCAAGCGCTATAACAAGTCTTACCCAGGCGAGCTTGTTCACTTCGATACCAAGCGGCTTTCCTTGTTGAAAGGACAATCCGCCAATGAATCTCGCGAATATCTGTTTGTGGCCATCGACGACTTCTCCAGGGGGCTGTATGCCGAACTCAGCACAGCACAGCTAGCTTTCTCATAGACACTGTCATTGCCCAATGTCTGCATCAGATCGACCGTGCTTATTCCAATAACGGTAGGGAATTTAAAGGAACTGACGGCAAAGCCGAACGAGTCATCCGCACGCTAATGGATATGTGGCATAGCCAACTTGCTTTAAGGATAGCGCCGATTGGCGCATTCTGCTTTTCCGTTTCATTAACTTCTACAATACCGTAAAAGCCCCATATGAGTTTGAATAATGCAACCCCTTACGAAACACTCAACGCTTATTTTAATCAACACTCTCTGCAAACAACCCTGAGATTTCTTGCATCGATACTGTTAACTGTCAACACCGCAATTTTCACTTGACCAAACAAAAAACCCGGAAGCACGCTCCCGGTTTTTTATTTTTACAACAACTACGATTTGAGAATTACAGCTTCGCCAGCACTTCCGCGACCGTTTGTCCCATCAGCGATGGAGTAGGGCAGATGGTGACGCCGAGTTCTTTCAGCATCGCGACTTTTTCGGCGGCGCTTTCACCGGCGGAGGAGATGATCGCACCGGCGTGACCCATGCGGCGGCCTTCGGGTGCGGTCAGTCCGGCGATGTAAGCCACCAGCGGTTTGCTCATGTTTTCTTTCGCAAATCGTCCGGCTTCGACTTCTTGCGGGCCGCCGATTTCGCCGATCATCAGCGCGACTTTGGTTTCCGGGTCTTGTTCCAACCGTTCCAGGATGTCGCGGTGCGAGCTGCCGGGGATCGGGTCGCCGCCAATGCCGACTGAGGTGGAAATACCGATGCCAAGCGCGCGCATTTGATCGGCGGCTTCATAGCCCAGCGTGCCGGAACGGCCGACCACGCCGATGTTGCCGCGGATATAGATATGGCCAGGCATGATGCCGAGCATAGCGCGGCCGGGGCTGATGGTTCCAGCGCAGTTCGGGCCGGTCAGCAGCATGCGGTCTTCTTTCGGAAAACGACGCAGGAAATTCTTCACTGTCATCATGTCTTGCGTCGGAATGCCATCGGTGATCGAAACGCAGTATTTGATCCCGGCGTCGGCAGCTTCCATAATGGAATCCGCCGCGAACGCGGGCGGCACGAACACAATGCTGGCTTCCGCACCGGCTTGCTCGACCGCTTCCTTAACGGTGTTGAATACCGGTAAGCCCAGATGCGTTTGGCCGCCTTTACCGGGCGTAACGCCGCCGACCACGTTGGAGCCGTAGTCGATCATTTCCTGCGCGTGAAAAGTACCGATTCTGCCGGTAAACCCTTGAACGATGATGCGTGTTTTTTCGTTGATTAATATCGCCACTTTGAACTCCTAGGCTTTTGCGACGACGTCGTTACGGGCGCGGACGACTTTTTCCGCAGCTTCCGCTAACGTTTCGGCGGTGATGATCGGCAGACCGCTGTTCGCAATGATGCGGCGGCCTTCTTCTACGTTGGTGCCGGACAAACGGACCACCAGCGGGATTTTCATGTCGATGTTTCTGACGGCTTGCACCACGCCTTCGGCGATCCAGTCGCAACGGTTAATCCCGGCGAAAATGTTCACCAGCATGGCTTTGACGTTGGCATCGGCGAGCACCAGACGGAATGCTTTTTCGGTACGCTCAGCAGATGCGCCGCCGCCGACATCGAGGAAGTTGGCGGGTTCGCCGCCAGCCAGTTTGATCATGTCCATTGTGGCCATCGCCAAGCCCGCGCCGTTGATCATACAGCCGATGTCGCCATCCAGACCGACGTAGCTCAAACCGGCTTCAGCCGCAGCGACTTCGCGGTGATCGACTTGCGTGTTGTCGCGCAGTTCGGCGATTTTATGGCGGCGGAACAAGGCATTTTCGTCGAACACCATTTTGGCGTCGAGTGCGATGATGTCGTTATTCGCGGTAACAACCAGCGGATTAATTTCCAGAATATTAGCGTCCAGGTCGCGCAATGCGCGGTAACAGCCTTTGATGGTTTTCACCGCATGATTCAGTTGCGCTGCATCGATACCCAGCGCAAACGCCATTTTGCGCGCTTGAAAATCCTGCAATCCGACCGCGGGTTCGACATAAATCTTGATGATCGCTTCCGGATTGGTCACGGCGAGTTTTTCGATTTCCATGCCACCTTGCGCCGAGCCGATCATGATCACGCGTTCACTGGTGCGGTCGATCATGAACGACAGATAGATTTCCTTGGCGATTTGCGTTCCGGCTTCAACGTACAAGCGGGTGCAGACTTTTCCCGCCGGACCGGTTTGGTGCGTTACCAGTTTTTTGCCAAGCAGCGCTTCAGCGGCTTGTTCGACTTCCGCGTGCGTTTTGCAGACTTTGATACCGCCCGCCTTACCGCGCGCGCCGGAATGGATCTGCGCTTTGACGACCCAGACATTACCTTCGATTTCGCGAGCGCGTTGCACCGCTTCTTCGACGGTGTAGGCCAGACCGCCTTCCGCGATCTTGACGCCGTACTCCGCCAGTATTTCTTTTGCTTGATATTCGTGAATATTCACTTCAATTTCCTCAACAATCGCATTAATACGTTAATTTTTATCGTTTCAAACCATCCGGCCCTAAAGACAAAGGCCGCATTGAGCGGCCTTTATTCATTAACCGTTTTTTGCTGCAATCGCTTCAGCGACTTTCACCACATTATTGGCCATTCTTTCAGAAGCCGCATCGATTAAGCGGCCATCCAGCGCAGCGGCGCCTTTGCCTTGCGCGGCGGCTTCCTTGAGTGCAGCCAGAATACGTTTAGCTTTCTCAATTTCTCGCTCGGGTGGCGTAAACACATCGTTGGCCAGCGGAATCTGCGTCGGATGAATCGCCCATTTGCCTTCGCAACCCAGCGCGGCGGCGCGTTTGGCTGCCAGCACATAACCGTCGGGATCCTTGATATCGCCGAATGGCCCGTCGATAGGCCGTAAACCGTACGCACGGCAAGCCACGATCATGCGGCTGATGGCGAAATGCCATTGATCGCCGGGATAATCGGGATTCAAGCCGCCGATGTTGGTGGTTCTGGCGCGGTTACTGGCAGCGTAGTCAGCCACGCCGAAGTGCAATGCTTCCAATCGTCCGGCCGCGCCGTTACGCGCGATGTCTTCCACGTTGGCCATGCCGAGCGCGGTTTCGATCAATGCTTCCAGACCGATGCGGTTTTTCAACCCTTGTTGCATTTCGAGCTGGGTGACCATGGCTTGTACCATATAGATGTCTGCATAGACACCGGCCTTAGGAATCAGCAGCGTGTCGATCTTGCTTCCGGCTTGCTCGACCAGATCCACCACATCGCGCACCATGTATTGTGTATCAAGGCCGTTGATGCGCACGGAAACGGTAATGCCGTGTCCTTTCCAATCCAAATCGTTGAGCGCTTGGATGATGTTTTTACGCGCCTGAATTTTATCGTCCGGCGCGACGGCATCTTCAAGATCAAGAAAAACGAAGTCAACACCGCTGTTCAGTGCTTTCTCAAACATGCCCGGGCTGGAACCTGGAACGGCCAATTCACAGCGTTGTACCCGCTGAACGGTGGTTTCATAAAGCGTGTGACTCATTTTTCCTCCAGAATTAATAAATTTATAAATAATCGATAAGGCTAATAAGACGAATAGGCCGAATGCATTATTGGGTTTCTTAGTGTCATTTCATCTGAACTGCGCGCAATGGCAGCAATGGATTTAAGACAGACTGTGGTTCGTGATTTAACAACGCAGGCAATCGTGAAGAGATGAATGGATAGAATGTTTTTTGCTTTTTGTTGTAAAGACTAATTATTCAGCAAATTATATCCATTCCGCGAGAATTTATCTACTGAGCCGTCCGTGCGGAAGGATGATGCAAGCTCATCCTTCTACTTACTTACCATTAACGACTTCAATATTTCTAAAGTTTTATTCATTTCTTCATAATTATTTTTTTGAGACCCAGAGGCTCGCTTTGTAAAAATCCAGTCAGCCATGCTATCAATTCTATCTTTATAAAACTGATGTAACGCTTTTACTGACACCCGTGGTATTGGAGGATCCAAAATCCACCATTTTTCTTGATCGCGAATTAACCGGAGTTTTACAACATCTTGTTTCAAATCATCAGCAATTATCTTTCTTCCAGGTAATCCACTACCCATACTTTTTGCTATCCGATCAAAAACAACGGTTACAACCGCAGTATTTTTTTAACTAAAATATTTGTGATTTCAAATGACTTAACAACAAAAATTGGATCCGCCTCAAATGCAATAACTTTTCCAAGTAATTCAGGATCTTTTCTGCTCTCTTCTTTTCGTCGGCTTGTTGTATATTTTGCAATATCCATTCGCATATCTGGATCACCCTCGAATTCAGCGAGGCAAAATTTTTCCGCGACAATCCTTACAGCATCAACTGCAGTGAGGGATTTAGCCCAGATACTGTGATTGAATGATACATAGCATACAATAGCTAAGAGTATGAATATTATATGCTTACTACTTAATATTATTGTTTGGTTTGTCATATCGATACCATGTTACTGTCCCCATTGATTTTTCCCACCAAGTTATCTGAGCAGCACCAAATGGCACCCCTAGTCTGCGAGCAGACCAGGAATCATACCTAGCGCCTGCTTTAGGATCGAAAATTAATACATGACCATTCCATTGTCCTACGTCACCCGGCTGAGGCTTATTATAAGGAACAGGCTTAAAACGCAGGTTATCCAGAAACATTTTAGAATTTGAATATTCATAAGGATAACCTGCCTCCTCATAGATTTTCCAAATAGACCCAGAACAATCAGCTCTATCTCGACTTGACCTTGCACCACCATTCTCATAATAAGGTACTCCTGACCAAGTTCTAGCAACTTCAGTAATCCGTTGCCCTTCCTCAAACGAAATTAGTTCCAAACCCAGCAGATCAAAATTCAAAACTGGATTCCCACCCACATAGCCCCAGACATTGATTCCCCCCGCAAGCCCAATCGGATCCGGCGAGATGTATCTGCCAGTCTCTGGTTCATAATAGCGGAAGTAGTTGTAGTGTAGACCGGTTTCCTTATCGAAGTACTAGCCGGGGAATCTTGGATGGTATTCAATAAATTGACCGTTGCCGTCCGGGTCTTCGTTGGACAGATTGGCACCGAAAGCGCGGGTGTTTTCCCAGCGCCAGACCGGGGTGTTGCTTTGGTTCACGATCACTCGTGGGGTGTTGTGAGATGATCGGTATGAACATAATGCACGGAGCGGATTGGTGGCGGCGGGTTTCGTGATTACGGCAACCGGAATATTATCTAGCCAGACGGTTTCCTGCCTGACCAGCCAATCATCGGTTGACGTGGTTGTTGATACATTATCCCGGTATTCGCCGATTAATTGTCCGCTTGGATCGTAGAAGAACAAAAACTTCGGACTCAGCGAGAATGTTCGATGACGCGTTACTTCTGGATGACGCAAGCTTATCCAGACTACTTGCTACGGAGCAAATCCTCGTAGGTGCCAAATTACCAGCATTGCAATAAATTGGATCCCCCACCATTGGCCTATAATCAAAAAAACTATCACTGCCATTTTGAACAACATACTACCCGGGATCAACCTCAAGATCAAACTGCTGTAATGACATGTGCTATCAAAAGCACGTTGAGCAATAAGAAGTTATTGTCACCCAGCCAGTATGTTTTTTGTGCCCACAAAGTTAGCGCAGCCATGCCAGCACAGATAGTTAGAGCCGCTAGTAATTTGCTAGTCATGGTCATCGACCGAAGATAATGATGGCACCCCGACGGTAGTGATCATAATCTCCTTCCGTTTCAGGTGCAGGTGGTCTAGACCATCGTCTTGGATCACTTGGCAATGCCCTTAATTCGTCGACAAGCTTCTTGTCACATGATACTTCCGGGGCGGGGGCGGCTCCTTTATTCCCACCACCAAAACCGCCGCTCCATTTGCCCCCCAGTTGCCATTGGTCGGACTATCAAGTACCGGGTTCCTACCACCTGCATGTTTCACCAATAATTCGCATTCAATCCTCCAAACATTCATTCCACCTGCTAGATCAATCGGATCGGGCGAGATGTAGCTGCCGGTCACCGGTTCATGATAGTGGAAATAGTTGTAGTGCAAACCGATTTCCTGTCTGACCAGGCAATCATCGATTGGCGCGCTTGTTGATGCATTGTCGCGATATTCGCCGATCAATTGCCCACCGGGAACGTAAAAGAACAAAAACTTCGGACTCAGTGAGACATGTTTGATGACGCATCACCTCTGGATGACGCAAGCTTATCCAGGCTACTTGCTATTCAGAATATCGACATCAAAATTGCCGCAATTTTATCGTTACGGAGAAACAACCAAGTCACTAATAAATCATCAGCTTTATTTGGTCCATATGCTACTGCTTTATCAAAACCCATTTCTTGGCTTGATGCAAAAAATTCATCACGAATCAGTTCGTCCAGTTCTTTTCCAATTCGAACATACTGCGGAGATCCATATAGCTGAATAGCTTTTTCATATTTGTCTCCAACCACGAGTCCTTCCAGCGTTTTAAGCTGATCGAACGGTTTAATCGGTCGTTCCGCTTTCGCGCAAACTGCGCTTATCACTTACTAAAATACTCACGATTAATGGTGGAGTGTCATTGTGGATAGTAAACTTCAAAAATAATTTCTGGTTGAGAGCTTCATAGCAATGAAAAGACTCTTCGCCTTCATTCTTAAGTGCGCCACTTCCATAAATTTGAGTCAAAAATCTCTCTTTTGGTGCGTGTTGATCAAAGCAGAATTGCGCGATGCAAGTCGGCCACTTATTCCTTTGTTCTTTTGCCGGTAATATTTCCCCGAATACCAAGGAAGAGCTAAATAAAATCCAAACTAAACTGAGTAATAATGATTTCATGCTAATGCCCTGTGTATGGGATCGGAATACCTGGATCGGCGTTGAAAATCCTCATTCTGACCTCGAGTACATCCCAAAGTTACATACCAGCCTTGTCGAGGCGCTTGAGAATCACCAAAGTTGTTATTTGGACAGGAGCCACCGACATGAATATTTCAATGTCTAGTATCGCCGGTATCAATATAAGCGCCATTCGGTCCATATGATTTACTTGGCGCTCTATACCGCGTACGCACATTTGGTGTTGAGAAAGCATCTTGAGCTCCAGGTAAAGCGCAACTGCGGCTTTGGTAGCTCCAGCAGGCCCTGGAATGGTTACCCATGTTGATCCAATTGCTGCCGCTTGCAACCAGAATGGATTCCGGCTGCGGTGAATTCTTGGTAAGTTTCGAATTTACAGGAAAGTCTACTGAGACGAGAGCTGTGCGCAAGCGTCAGCGGCAACCTTTAAACTGCGCAACCGCCCTAGCCACTCCAGCGGTATCGAATTCCCGCCGTTTTGCTGTGCGGTATAAGCCGCCATGATCGCGCCGAGCATGATGGAACGGCCGCAGCTATCGCCGCCGATGCGGATATTTTCTTCGATGGCCGTACGGTAATCGGGGGCGTGTTGGACGATATGCGCAATCACCGGCAAACCTTGCGGCACATGGCAGGCATTACCGAAACGCTTGGCAACAGCCACGCAGTCCAGTGTTTTTACTTGCAGCGCCACTTCCAGCAGCGGTCTTAATTTCTCACCGGCATGCGGAAGTGAACTGGCCAGTGCCTGCTGAACTGGCTGGCCGTTCAATACCGCCAGCAAAACGCATCCTGCGTACTGCGCCGCCGCAACGGCGGTGTCATTGTTATTGGTCAGCCGCACCGCTTGTTCGATTTTCGCGTTGAGCGCATCTTGCGATTCATCATGGATCGCCACGATTGCCGGCAATGCCGCCAATGCGGCAAACTGATCGTCATCCGCGCCGGATTGCAGCGGAAAATCTTCCGGCTTGAGTGGTAGCAATGTTTGCAGGGTTAAGCGCGACGGCGAATCGATATAACCTTGATACCCGCCCCCGGGGCCGAAATAGCTGCGATATTCGCTCTGGTAATCGACACGATAGAATTTGCCGTGCCGCGCAATATGCCGCAGCATCAACAAGCACAATTCGCCATAAGCGGATGAGTCGCCCGCTTGCTTATTGCCGTGCGCGAAATAACCGCTGACACCGGCATAATCGCTGGCATCCGGTCGCAGAAAAACCAATCCTTTGCTTTCCTCAATCTGAGCGATACGCTCCGAATCATAGAGCCAATGCAACCCCAGCGATGCGGCATCGCCAACCAAGGCCCCCAGAATAGCCGCCACACGCGGCTCAAGCTTGATACTCGAATTCATCGTTATTATTTTATTTCAACTTCGTCCGGTATCCGGCGCGCTTCATCCTCCAGCATCACTGGGATGCCGTCCTTGATTTGGAATGCCAGCCGATCGGGCTTGCAGATCAATTCCTTATCGTCTTTTTTGTAGAGCAGCGGCCCTTTGCACAATGGGCACACCAAAATATCCAATAACCTTGCGTCCATAATTTTCCTTATTCGTTCTTTCTAGAATTTACTGAGAATATCATCCAATTGATCCAGACTGGTATAGTGGATCACGATATTGCCCTGACCGTTCTTTTTCGGCTTGATCGCCACCTGCGCGCCCAGGCGCTCGGAGACATTCTCCTGCAACCGTAACAGGTCGCGGTCAGGCTTCTGCATTTTTTTCGGTGCCGGATGCTCAAGCTGATTGACCAGCCTTTCGGTTTCGCGCACGGACAATTGTTTTTGCGCGATCATATTGGCAATTCTAACTTGCTGCGCAGCATTGAGCGGCAGCAGCGCGCGGCCATGCCCCATATCGATTTTACCCTGCATCATCAATTCCTGCACCGGTGCGGACAAATTCAGCAAGCGCAGTAAATTGGAAATCGTGCTGCGCGAATTGCCCAGGGCTTCTCCGGCGGATTGGTGCGTCATGCCGAATTCATTGATCAGGCGCTGAATCCCCATGGCTTCTTCCAGCGGATTCAGGTTTTCACGCTGGATATTCTCGATCAGCGACATCGCCAGCGCCGATTCGTCGGCAACTTTGCGGATCAATACCGGCACTTCGCTCAATCCCGCCAATTGCGCAGCACGCCAGCGGCGTTCTCCGGCGATGATCTCAAAGCGATCCGTGTCAATGGGACGCGCCAGAATCGGCTGCATGATGCCTTGCGCCTTGATCGATTCGGCCAGTTCCGCCAGCGCTGCTTGATCCATATTGGTCCTAGGCTGGTATTTACCGGGCTGCAATTTGGATATTCCGATATTCTGCAACGATTCTTCCGCCAGCGCGGCGTTGCCGTCGCCCGACAATAAAGCATCCAGTCCGCGCCCCAATCCTTTTTGTTTTGTCATATTACCCATTCCCTTACGTTGCGGTCACGCGTTGAGTATTTCCTTAGCCAGCTCCAAATAAGCCTGCGCGCCTTTGGATTGCCCGTCGTGATACAACACCGGCAAGCCAAAACCGGGCGCTTCGGCCAGACGCACATTGCGCGGTATCACCGTACGGTAAACCTTATCGCCGAAATGCTTCTGTAATTGATCGGAAACCTGCTGCGCCAGAATATTGCGCGGATCGAACATGGTGCGCAGCAGCCCTTCGATGCGCAACACGGGATTAAAGCTGCCACGCACGCGTTTGATGGTATTGACCAGATCGCTCAAGCCTTCCAGCGCATAATATTCGCACTGCATCGGAATCATCACCGCGTGCGCCGCGCATAAACCGTTAAGCGTCAGCAAATTCAGCGCAGGCGGGCAATCGATCAGAATGTAATCGTATTCGTGCTGGATTTCTTGCAATGCGGTCTTGAGTCGCGCTTCGCGTTGCGGAAAATCAACCATTTCGACTTCCGCACCGGCCAGATCGCGATTGGCGGGGATCAGATCGTATTTTCCTTGCGTGCCGCTCACCAGTGCTTGTTGTATTTCCGCATGACCGAGCAACACGTGATACACCGTGGTTTTCACTGTCTGTTTGTTCGTGCCGCTGCCCATTGTGGCATTTCCTTGCGGATCGAGATCGACCAACAGCACGCATTTATCGGCAGCCGCCAGACTTGCCGCCAAATTGACGCTGGTGGTGGTTTTGCCGACACCGCCTTTTTGATTGGTAATGGCTAGAATTTTCGTCACGGACCTGATTCCTGCGTTTGTGGAGCTGAATCAAAATTGCTCTTTTTGATGATGATCAATTGCCTGGCGGCATCCAATCCGGGCACTGTCAGCGCAACAATCTTTTCAATGCCAAAGGGAGTGCGGATCTGTTTCAGTTCATTTTCAGCGCAATTCGCCTTCATTGCGACCCAGCGGCAATTGGCAGAATTTTCCGCGGGCAAATGCCGGGTTAATGCGATAAATTCACCTAATTCCGAAAATGCGCGCGTAATAACGGTATCCACCTTGCCAGCCAGCCGGACCTCCTCGACGCGCTGCGCCATGATTTCCACGTTCTGCAATGCCAGTTCAATTTTAACTTGCCGCAAGAAAGCCACTTTCTTCTGATTGCTTTCCACCAAGGTCACTTGCCAATCCGGTCTTGCCAGCGCGGCCGGAATGCCTGGTAAGCCTGCGCCGGTGCCAACATCGATAATGTGCGGTCCATGAATATGCGGCAACACCGCCAAGCTATCCAGCACATGCTGCACCAGCATGTCATGCGGATTTCGGATCGCGGTCAAATTATGGATTTTGTTCCATTTTTCGATCAGCAATAAATAATGCGCGATGCTTCCGGCAAGCTGTTCTTGCGTCGCGGTAAAATCCGCTCCGAGCGCTTGCAAGCCGTGCATAATCTGCTGCTGCAAGGTCATGCGCTTTGTTTTTTGTCATTGACTGCAAAGCCACGTTTCAAATGCACCAGCAATAACGAAATCGCCGCCGGTGTAACGCCGGAAATGCGCGATGCCTGGCCGATGGTTTCGGGTTTGTGTTGATTCAGTTTCTGCTGCACTTCGTTGGATAATCCCTTGACCATGCAATAGTCGATTTCCTTCGGCAGCAAGGTATTTTCATATTGCGCCTGGCGCGACACTTCTTCCTGCTGCCGCTGGATATAGCCATGATACTTGGCCTGGATTTCAACCTGTTCGGCGACTTGCGCGCTCGCAACCGATTCGCCCGCGCCGGGCAAGGTCATCAATGTCGCATACGTCACATCGGGGCGCTTCAGCAATTCAGTCAGCGTGTATTCGCGCTCAATGCCTTTGCCGAGCACACGAATGGCATCCTGCTCCGGCAATGTACCGGGCAACACGCGAATCGAATCGAGCCGCTGTTGTTCTTTCTCGATCGCTTCCTGTTTATTAGAAAACGCTTCCCAGCGCTGATCGTCGATCAAACCTAACTTCCTGCCGGTTTCGGTCAGACGTAAATCGGCGTTGTCTTCGCGCAATTGCAAACGGTATTCCGCGCGGCTGGTGAACATCCGGTACGGCTCGGTCACGCCGGAAGTCACCAAATCGTCGACCAGCACACCCAGATACGCCTCGTGGCGTTGCGGTAACCATGCTTCCTTCTCTTGAACTTTCAACGCGGCATTAACACCCGCCAGCAACCCTTGCGCGGCTGCCTCTTCATAACCGGTCGTGCCGTTGATTTGCCCGGCGAAGAACAAATTCCCGATGTTTTTGGTTTCGAGCGAGCGTTTCAAATTGCGCGGATCGAAATAATCGTATTCGATGGCATAACCGGGCCGCGTGATATGCGCATTTTCCAGACCGGCAATCGAATGAATCAGCTTAACCTGCACGTCAAACGACAGACTGGTTGAAATGCCGTTCGGGTAGATTTCATGCGTGCCCAAACCTTCCGGTTCAAGAAAAATCTGATGCGATTCGCGCGCGGAAAAACGTACCACCTTATCTTCAATAGAAGGACAGTAACGCGGCCCGACACCTTCGATTTTTCCGGTAAACAGCGGTGAATCGACCAAGCCGTCGCGGATGATATCGTGCGTCTCCGCATTCGTATGCGTGATCCAGCAGGAAATCTGGCGCGGATGCCGGATGCCGGTATCGATCAGCGAAAATGACGGCGCCGGTTGATCACCGGGTTGCTCCAGCAGTTTGGCATAATCCATGCTGCGCCCGTCGATGCGCGGTGGCGTACCGGTTTTCAGCCGGCCGGCCGGAAATTCCATTTCACGCAAGCGTTGCGCTAACGTGATTGATGGCGGATCGCCCGCCCGGCCCGCTTTGAAATGGGTTTTGCCGATATGCGCCAATCCGGCCAGGAATGTGCCGACCGTCAAAATCACCGCGCGCGCCCGTATCTTGAGCTGCAACTGCGTGATCACACCGACCACGCGATCCTGCTCGATAATCAAATCGTCGACCGCTTGCTGCATTACCCGCAAATTCGGCTGGTTCTCCACACGGCTGCAGATCGCTTGCTTATACAACACACGATCGGCTTGCGCGCGCGTCGCCCTAACCGCCGGACCTTTACTCGAATTCAACACACGAAACTGAATCCCCGCCTCATCCGCCGCCAATCCCATCGCACCGCCCAACGCATCGATCTCCTTCACCAGATGACTTTTGCCGATGCCGCCGATCGACGGATTGCACGACATTTGCCCGATGGTCTCGATATTATGTGTCAGCAACAACGTCTTGCAGCCCATGCGCGCCGCCGCCAGCGCAGCTTCGGTTCCGGCATGCCCACCGCCGACCACAATAATGTCAAAATCCATGTGATTACTCATAGTGTTAGATGATTGATAATTCAGACAGCACAAGAAGAATTTAATCGATTGGTTTCACGTGAAACCTTGCCTGCATTCATTGTAAGCTAAAAGGGTGAAATTTACGCGTGCAATTATAGGTGGCAGGAAATAATGAAAGCAAGCCGATGTTACAAAGAAATGGCGAATTCGAGCAATAGTGCAATTCTCCAGGTTAGGAGGGCCATTAATCATTACACTTTCAAGCCCCCATCATTCTTGCGTCAGAGCTATACTCTGACTGCACAATCACTCTATCCCGCTCGATCACTTTTCTAAAAACCTCGCTCGCCGTCGTCCAATCGACAATATCCACTTTGTACGGCAGATCTGATTCCGCGAATGCTTCCGCCAATTGCGCTGCCAAATCTAATCCAAACGGTTTATTCCCGCTGATCGCCAAATCCAGATCGGAATATTGCTTGGCACGGCCGGTAGCGCGGGAGCCAAAAGCCCACACGGTACAATCCGGAACATGCGCACGCAAAATGTTTCGTATGATCAGCCAATCGGCTTCGGATACGTCGATCAGCGGCTGGTCACTCATTCGACAAGCGTTGCATTAATTGCTGATGCAAATATTGCGCTTCTTTCAGAAAACCCGGAATCGCATCAACTACCTCGCGAGCAATCGCCTCATCGTAAGTATGGCTTGTTTTTGCCCGCATATCGCGATACCGCCGCCATTGCACCCAATCTCCCAGCAACAAACCCTGTTCATTGGCGGAACGAATCAAATAATGGAAATCGGCTTGGTCAAACTCCACCGAATTGGCTGCCGATGCTTCCAGGTAGCGTTTGAGCATTTTATGCGCAAGCTCGTAAGTAATTTTTAAGCGCTGAATTAAGCCATCGCGGATTTGCGTATCATTGATATCGGATTGATAGCGCACCCAGCCTTCCGCCAACCGGGTAATTGCGTTCGTCAAAAAAGAAATATCGAGAGGCATGAGCGGAGCGCTAAATTTTAGTTTTAGATCAAATTTCAATAAATCGTCAACACTCAACACTCTTAAATATTACATTTAACATTGGCGGTAACATGCGAACGGAATGCCATAGGCACGGAGGGAACCCAAAGCACAGCTTTGGGCCGTCACGTTGACCGAAAGGTTAGGACCCATCATCTAGGATGGCTCCTTGAGTCGATGATCTTAAGTAAGTGACTTGCAAGAATGATCATTTCAACCGCGTCAGTCGCAGATAGATCGACCTTCCTATGACTATGAGGATTTTTATAAGACCCTAATGCACCGGCAGCAAGGCTAGCTAGAGCTTCCCGTTCAGCTATCGGCTTAGACGTATCTGAAAGAGGCCCATTGTGAGGATGAAATGCTCTGCGAGCGAGATCAACTCCGTAATCGGTTGCGTTGAAGCCACCCCTATCACGGATTGCGACTTCCACTTCTCGAAATGCTTGAAAAACGGCCGTGTCGTAGCTCCCGCGTAAAAAAGCCGACCAACATGACTCTGCAATCGTCGGATGTAGTAATTTACGTGGAAGAATTACAGAATTTGTGTAAGCAGACAGCTCCGCTCGATTTCGCATCTTTTTACCTCGCCGGGTAATGAAATGCCAACCGAATGCATCACCAGGTTTTGGAGCAATTAATCCTTCCTGGACAAGCCAATGCCATCCTTCAGCCATCGCAAACGCGATTTGATCTCGAATACTCGGATCAAATGCTCCCAAAGTATCTAGATGAGTAAAACTAGTCGGGTGCAATCTAGACGCCGTATTTGGGCTTTCCGAGTTGATTAGCTCTAGAGCAAGACCCGCCAATTCTTCTGGCTCAAGTTCTAGCACTGCATTTGCATCCGATATTATTTCGAACAGCGTTGCCATTGGATAGACCCTAACTAGAATTATACGACCGAAATGACACAATATAATGCGTCAATAATAAAATTAACAAATAAAAACAGTATGCTATTTACTTCAGCTTTCTAAAAATAATGCGTCAGCAATATTTTCAATACAACACACTCGATGAGAATATCAGCAAGGACGCTCGAACCAATTCAATATTGCAGCGTCTATTCAGGCGGTTATTTGTCATTTGCTACGGTTGATCCAATAATCCGGTGCGCGATGCAAATGAGCTACCGCGATAATATAAATCCGGTCGGTTTCGACGGAATATAGCAATTTGTAGGGGAAGCGGCTTAGCATCATGCGCCGGATATCGCCTTGCTCAACCTGTGCAGCCAGCGGCCAATTACGTATTCGAATCAGTGCATTTCTGACATCCGTGCGGAATTGAGCGCCCAATCCTTGCACTTGGCATTCGTAGTAACGTTCACCGTCTTCAAATTCCGCCTTGGCTTCGAGTGAAAACTCGACATGCATCAGAATTCACCGATGACATCACTGGCCGGAATACCTTTAACTTTGCCTTCGCGATAAGCTTGCAGACGACGCTCGGCTTCTTCGATCCAAATACGATCCAGCTCGGGATCAATACGATCGAGGCTATGCAGAAGTTCATCGATCACTGCAAAGCGCTCGGCTGGGGGTAATTTCACTGCTTCTGCTATTAATTCTTTTTTGTCCATGGCGATGACTGCCTTCTTATTGATTTCCGCGATGTTACTACTATTAATGATAGCCGCATTTCATACTTAACGGGTAGTCCATGCAATCAACATGTCCAGATGTTGTCTATAGTCTATAATCAAACAATGACCGATTTCAGCAATACATAAAAAAGGCTAATCTCCAGTCCCGAAATGAAACAAACGCAAAACTGGCTTCGCACCTTATCTATCCTTCCTATCCTGCTGCTCACTGCCTGCGCGATGGGGCCGGACTATATTCGCCCGCAGGTCGATGTCGCGGAGAAATTCCGCATGGCGCCGATGGAGGGTGAATCGGTTGCCAATTTGCGCTGGTGGGAGTTGTTGCAGGATGAAACGTTGCAGCAGCTAATCCGGCAGGCTTTGCAGGAAAACAAAAACCTCAAGCAAGCGGTGGCTACTGTTGAAGAGTTTGAGGCGCGTTTATATACCACGCGCATGGGATTTATTCCGAACATCGGCGCCGATGCCAATGCGCCGGCTTTCGGCACGCTCGGCGGGTTTCTGCGTCCGGGCTTTGCGACGCCGTTCAACTATTACGGCCAGACCACGCTGAATTGGGAATTGGATATCTGGGGCAAAATCCGCCGCTCCAACGAGGCAGCGCGCGCCGATCTGCTGGCGCAGGCGGAAAACCGGCACGCCGTGATTCTGACGCTGGTCAGCGCGGTGGCGCAATCTTACTTCGATCTGCTGCAACTCGACATGCAGCGTGAGATCGCCCAGCGAGCCTTGAATTCCTGGGAAGAGTCTGTCGCCATTGCGCAGGCGCAGTTGCTCGGCGGCATCATTCCCCGCCTTGATTTCGATCAATTCCAAGCCGAACGCGCCAATGCCGCCGCTCGCATTGCCGACCTGGAGCGGCAAATGCGGCAAAAAGAGAACGAACTCAGCGTGCTGCTGGGAAAAAATCCGGCACCGGTGGCGCGCGGCCATACCTTGATCGAGCAAGTCATGCCGCCGGAAGTACCCGCCGGGTTACCATCGGAATTGCTGCAGCGGCGTCCCGACATTGTACGTTCCGAGCATATGCTAGCGGCGGCGACGGCAAAAATCGGCGTGGCTAAAGCGGCGCGCTTTCCCAAGATTTCGATTACCGGTTTTCTTGGCGTGGCCAGTCCAGCGATCTCCAATCTGCTACTTTCTGGCAGTGAATTCGGCGCGGGCGGGCTTGGTCTGGCCGTACCGTTGTTAAACGCGCAAAGCTTGGGATTCGAGCAGCGCGCAGCGGAAGCGCAAGCGCGGCAGGCGTTGGCGCAATACGAACAGACCATTCTGGTGGCCTTCAAGGAAGTTGAAGATGCCCTGGTAGCGGTGCGCACCGCCAACGATCAGCGCAAGGCGCAGCAAGAACAAGTGGAGGCGCTGCGCTCGGCATTGCAGGTAGCCGATCTACGTTACCACGGCGGCATTACCAGTTATGTCGATGTGCTGCTGGCCAAACGCAACTTGTTCGACGCGGAATTCGCGCTGATGGCGACCCATCGCCTGCATCTGGTATCGATCGTGCAGCTTTACAAAGCATTGGGTGGCGGATGGGTGTTGCTGTAAGCACCGGCCTGTAGCAGGCGAGCACGTAAGCAGCTGGAACTTATCGCGCGCCAGTTAAAACATAAAATTTTAAATAGTCTGGCAGCAGTTTAAGTACATTTTTCCTGACCTGCTTCTCCATTAAATAATCAAAATAACCCAGAGTCGACGCTATGCAGAAAATATTTCAATGGATCAATGCCCGTGAAGCTCGAAGCAGTTCCACCACGGCATATTGTTTGACGGTTTTGTTGCTCGTGCTGTTAACAGCCTGTTCGGGCCAGCCGCCGGAAAATCCGGCGCCACCGCCACCGCAGGTCGAGGTCATTACCATAGTGCCGCAAACGGTTGACGATCAGCCGGAATTCATCGGGCAGACCGAAGCTTTCCGGCCGGTTGAGATTCGCCCACAAGTCAGCGGTATTATCAAAAAAATTCATTTCACCGAAGGGCGGAATGTCAAACAAGGCGACAAGCTATACCTGATCGATCCGGTGCCCTTTAAGGCCATTTACCTTAGCAACAAAGCAAAAGTTGCACAATCCCAAGCACGCCTGACCCAAGCCAAGCAGGATCTGGCGCGTGTCAAACCGTTGCTGGAAAAGCAAGCCGTCAGCAAGAAAGACGTCGATGACGCCGAGGCCGGAATGCTGGCAGCCCGCGCGACGCTGGAAGCCGCACAAAACGATCTGATCAAAGCAAAATTCGATCTCGATAACACACTGATCACCGCACCGGTCAACGGCCGTATCGGCCGCAGCCAGTTTTACGAAGGGCGTCTGGTTTCCGCGCAGGAATCGCTACTCGCCACGATCGATCAGCTCGATCCGATGTATGTCAACGTCAATGTACCGGAAAGCTATTTGCTGCGCCGCCGCCGCGAATTGGCTGCACATAAGGTGGAACGGCCCGACATTTTCCAGCTACGCGGCGTCATGACGTTTTCCGATGGCAGCGTGTATCCGCATGAAGGCATACTGGATTTCGCCGATGTCACGATACGGCCGCAAAGCGGATCGTTGCAGGGGCGTTTCAAATTTCCCAATCCGGAAGGCGGCATGGCGCCGGGAGATTCCTATTTTTATCCCGGTCAGTTCGTCAGAGTCCGTATCAAGGGTTATATCCGCAATAACGCCATGCTGACCCCGCAACGCGCGGTGCAGCAAGGTCCCAACGGTTCATTCGTGTATGTGATCGACGCTGAGGAAACCGCACAACTGCGTCCGGTGCAAGCCAGCGCTTGGCGTGGCAAGGATTGGTTGATCGAGAGCGGTTTGCAGCCGGGAGAACGCGTAGTGGTGGAAGGATTTTTCCGCATCCTGCCAGGGGTAAAAGTGCACGCGATTGAACAGCAGCAACAACTGCAGGAAAACGCTGCCATTCAGACATCCGATCAACCGGCTCAGCAGGTCGCACCATGAAGTCACATTTTTTCATCGACCGGCCTATTTTCGCATCGGTATTGTCGATCATCATCGTCGTGCTAGGTTTGGTGGCATTGCAGAAATTACCGGTTGCGCAATTTCCACAAATCACACCGCCGATGGTGCAGATCGACGCGGATTATCCCGGCGCCAGCGCAGAAGTCGTTGCCGAAGCGGTGGCGCGCCCGATCGAAGTGCAGTTACCCGGTATCGATAATCTGCTGTATTACGAATCGGTCAGTACCAACGATGGGCACATGATGCTGCGCTTGACCTTTGAGATCGGTACCGATGTCGATATCGCACAAGTGCAGACGCAGAACCGGCAACGCTTGGCTGAGCCGCAGCTGCCGGACGAAGTGGTGCGGCAGGGCGTGACGGTGAAAAAAACATCGCCGGATTTGCTCGCTGTGGTCATCCTGAGCTCCACCGATCCCAAGCATGATAACGTTTTTCTGTCTAATTACGCGTTGCTGCGCATACTCGATAATGTCAAACGCCTACCCGGCGTAGGCGACGCCATCATTTTCGGCGGCCAGAATTATTCCATGCGGCTCATCCTCGATCCGGTGCGCATGGCGCAACTGAACCTGACACCGAGCGAAATCGCCGCCGTGGTGCGCGAACAGAATCGCGATTTTCCGGCGGGACGGATCGGACGTGAACCGACGCCGGAAGGCACGGAAATGACCATTCCGGTGATTACCCACGGACGCATGAGCGAGGTCAAGGAATTCGAGGACATGATCGTGCGCGCTTACCCGGACGGCTCGATGGTGCGGCTGCGCGATGTGGCGCGCATCGAACTGGGAGCGCAATCGTACGATCTGGAGGGACGCTGGAACGGTCAGCCAAATACTTTCTTGCTGACTTTCCTGGCGCCCGGCGCCAATGCGCTCGAGACCGTGCGAGGTATCCGCGCGGAAGTGCAGCGCTTAAGCAAAAGCTTTCCGGCCGGGGTGTCGTACGATATTCCCTATGACACGACCACGTTCATCGATGTTTCCATTAAAGAAGTGTTGATAACGCTGGCGGAAGCGACACTGCTGGTGATTCTGGTAGTTTTTGTCTTTTTGCAAAGCTGGCGCGCTACGTTGATTCCCGCCGTGGCCGTTCCTGTTTCCTTGATCGGCACCCTGGCCGGTATGGAAATGCTGGGATTTTCCATCAATACACTGACGCTGTTCGGCATGGTGCTGGCGATCGGTATCGTGGTCGACGATGCCATTGTGGTGGTAGAGAACGTCGAGCGGCACATGAATCAAGGCGGTTTGTCCCCCAGGGATGCGGCGAAACGCGCCATGGAGGAAGTATCCGGTCCGGTGATCGCGATCGTGCTGGTGCTGGCCGCGGTGTTTTTGCCGGTCGCTTTCCTTGGTGGTATTACCGGCGAATTGTATAAGCAATTTGCCATCACCATTGCGTTGTCGGTCGCCATATCCGGTTTCGTCGCGCTAACCTTGAGTCCCGCTTTATGCGCGCTGGTGCTCAAACCTGCGCATCAAGCGCCGCAAGGGGTTTGGCAGTTGTTTAACCGCTCGTTCGATTGGATGCAGACCCGCTATATCGGTGCCGTAGCAACGATCATACGGCGTTCGGTGATCGCGCTGACGCTTTTCGCGGTGATGATTGCCGGTATCATCGGTTTGTTCAAAATTCTGCCAGGCAGTTTTCTGCCGGAAGAAGATCAAGGTTATTTCATCACCGTGGTGCAATTGCCGGACGGCGCTTCGATGACGCGCACACGGGAAGTGTTGAGTAAAATCGAAAGCTATTTTCAGGCGAATCCGGCGGTGCATTCCACCGATGTGCTGGCGGGCCAGAACTTTGTGTTCAGCACGCGCGGCGCTAATCAAGCCACCATGTTCGTTCCGCTGAATCACTGGGATACGCGCCCGAATCCCGAACAAAAAGTGCACGGCTTGATCGGCGCGGCTTTTCAGGAATTCGCCAAGATTCCCGAGGCGCTGATTCTGGCTTTCAATGCGCCTTCGATCAGCGGATTGGGATCGACCGGCGGATTTTCGGTGCAGATACAAGATCCCAGCGGCGGCGATTTCGCCGAGTTTGCTGCGGTGGCGCAGGAATTCACCGCCAAGGCCATGGAAAATCCGGCGATTGCCGTGGCCAGCACCAATTTCCGGGTCAGTGCACCAAGACTGTATGTAACGGTAGATCGTGAACGCGCCAAGGCCCTAGGGGTGCCGATTTCGGAAATTTTCGATACCATGCAGGCCTATTTCGGTAATTTTTATATCAATGATTTCGTCAAATTCGGCCGCATTTACCGGGTGCAAACCGAAGCATTGCCGGAATACCGCTCCAATCCCGACGATATCAGCAAAATTTATGTGCGTGCGCAAAGCGGCGCAACGTCGACCATGATTCCACTGGATTCGGTCGTCAATACCACATTCAACAGCGGCCCCGATCCGGTAACGCACTTCAACGGCGCCAATTCCGCGCTGGTGCTGGGCGGCGCCGCGCCGGGCTACAGCTCGGGGCAGGCGCTGGCCGCACTGGAGCAAGCCGCCGATGAAATTCTGCTGCCACGCGGCTACACGCTCGATTGGAGCGGTATTTCGCTGCAAGAGCGCAAAGCGGGCGGACAATCGGTCATGGTGTTTGCATTTGCCCTTCTGATGGTGTTTCTGGTACTGGCCGCTCTGTACGAAAGCTGGTCGATTCCGATGGCGGTGATTCTGGCGATTCCTTTCGGCATACTCGGCGCGCTGTTGGCGATATGGATGCGCGGTTTGAGCAATGATATTTATTTCCAGATCGGCTTGGTGACTTTGATCGGCTTGGCGGCCAAAAACGCCATTTTGATTGTCGAATTTGCCAATCAGCGCCACGCCGCCGGAGAAACGCTCACCGATGCGGCGCTGGATGCCGCGCGACTGCGCTTCCGCCCGATTATTATGACCTCAATGGCGTTCATTCTCGGCGTATTTCCCTTGGTGGTCGCATCCGGCGCCGGTGCCGCCAGCCGTCATTCGATCGGTACCGGGGTATTCGGCGGTATGCTGGCGGCGACATTTCTGGCAATCTTTTTCGTGCCGCTGTTTTTTGTGCTGATCGGTAAGATCGGTCACCGCGGCAAACTTCCACCCGCTGAGAGCGAACGCATTGAGGCCAAAGATCCTGCGCCACAAAAGGAAAATCAGGATCATCATCCAAGCGGTGATCAGAAGTAAACTGCTACACCGTCAATGTATTCGAGACAGCCGATGCAAGGCAGAAACAGGCGATAGCGCAGTTTCTGCTTAATAAATGAGCATTTTCAGCCTGTTTTAACACCACAGCGGCAACGCAAATAGTTTTTCAACGGCGCCTGCTAAACATTGCCATGACGTCCCCGTCCTCCACCCCCAGCACGGCGCTGAGCGGATGGCCGATTGGCCGCCGGATGCGCAGAGCCACCCAACCCAGCAGGTTTCTTAGCGGCTGGTTTTTTGCTTGGAGCATTTTTTGGTGCGCTACGCGGTGCGTTTCGTGAAGATGGCGCACCACGCGGCTCGCCGCCACGGCCATTTTTTATCGGCTCGGCTTTAATGCGTGGATCCGGTTCAAAACCGGCAATTACTTGACTGGGTAACTCACGCTTGATCAATCTTTCGATTGCTGTGAGTAACTTAGTTTCATCGACACACACCAGCGACACCGCATCGCCTTCCGCACCGGCACGGCCTGTGCGGCCGATTCGGTGCACATAATCCTCAGCCACATTGGGTAATTCAAAGTTAACAACGTGCGGCAGCTCACTGATATCAATGCCGCGCGCGGCAATATCGGTGGCCGCCAGCACTTGCAGGCTACCCGCCTTGAATTTTGCCAAAGCCTGAGTACGCGCCGACTGGCTTTTGTTTCCATGAATGGCAAGCGCTGAAATGCCGTTTGCTGCCAAAAATTCAGTTAGTTTATTAGCACCATGTTTGGTGCGAGTAAATACCAGCACTTGCGACCAGCGATGTTGTTTAATCAAATGCGCAAGTAGCTCTTTTTTGCGGTCACGATCTACGGGATGCACCACGTGCGTGACCTTGTCAGCAGTCGCATTACGGCGCGCAACCTCAATCATTACCGGCTTGTTGAGTAAATTATCCGCCAGTGCCTGGATTTCATCCGAGAAAGTGGCCGAGAATAATAAATTCTGCCGCTGCTTGGGCAGTAGTGCGAGAATTTTTTTAATATCGCGGATAAATCCCATGTCCAACATGCGATCGGCTTCATCCAGCACGAGAATCTCAACCTGCGACAGATTCAGCGTTTTTTGCTGCACATGATCGAGTAACCGTCCCGGCGTGGCGACCAATATATCCACACGGCTTTTCAGGCGCGTGATTTGCGGATTAATATTCACGCCGCCGATCATGATCATCGAGCTTAATTTCAGGTATTTGCCATAATCACGCACACTCTCTTCCACCTGCGCGGCCAGTTCACGCGTCGGCACAAGAATCAGCGCTCGTATCGGTGGCCGCCCGCTGGATGGTCCTTTGATACTTTTGTCGGAAAGACGATGCAAAATGGGTAAAGTAAAACCAGCAGTCTTTCCGGTGCCGGTTTGTGCACCGGCCAATAAATCACCGCCAGCCAATACGGCTGGAATGGCTTGTGTTTGAATGGGGGTAGGAACCGTATAGCCGCGTTCAGTGACGGCACGGATAATTTCATCGGACAAGCCGAAATTTGAGAAAGACATAAAAATCCAGGAGGGTTAACGGTCTGTCATAGCGACTATCGCATGACAATCAAGGTAAGCGGATGAAGGATACTGCCATAAATCCAGAACTTAAACTTATGATGAGTATAATATGGGTTGAACTTAAAATCTCAACTATAATTAATAAATTTCTCATACTTCCCATGCATTTATACTTCTATTCCGTGGCCCTATTATCCTGCTGCAATTCTCACAATGTGTGATTATCCCGTCATCCGCTGGCATGAAGCGGACGAAGAAAAATCAGCACGCTGGTGTTCGGAAAAGGATTTGCCGCCGCCTAAACGGGTGCAGGTTATTGACGACCGCATGCCTGCCGATACTGCTTATCGTCTGGCTTGTGAAGGAACGGCGTTGTTATGGCGCGGTGATTTCCAAAATGCGCGCCAACTGTTGCAAGCATTGGCGCGGCGTGTGGATAAAAAAAAGCCGGAGAAGCCCAAGCAGCAAGCCATTGTATCGCCCGCCGAAGCATTTCACCGGCACCGTCTGGTGCAATCACAACGCGCACGCACGCTGGAAAAATTATTGATTCCTTTTAATGCAGATCACAGTATCCCGCTACGCCGCGCACCGGATGTGCATGCCGCTTGCCTCGAAGCCTATGGCGCTTGCACCGGAGCGTATATTGCCTCGCTGCGCGAGCTGTTGGGATTGATCGGCGCTTACGAATGGCGTAAGAAAGGGATTGAAATTGCCGCGCTGGGTATGACGATACACCCGCATTACGGCGTATTTGCACCGATCCGCAACGAATATGTCAAATTGGTCACTCAAGCACCGCTACCCAAACTGCTAGCCACACAGTCCATCGCCTTCGACATCGGCACCGGCACCGGCGTATTGGCCGCCGCATTGGCATTGCGCGGCGTGCAACACATTACCGCGACCGATCAAGACCCACGCGCATTACAATGCGCACGCGACAATTTAACACGCTTGAATCTGATCGATCATGTCGAGTTAGTGCAAACCGATCTTTTTCCGCAAGGACAAGCGGCGCTGATCGTCTGCAATCCGCCGTGGATCCCGGCGCGCCCCAGCTCACCGCTCGAGCATGCCATTTTCGACCCGGAAAGCCGCATGCTGCGCGGATTTCTACAAGGTTTGCGCGATCATTTGCTGCCGGATGGCGAAGGCTGGCTGATTCTGTCGGATTTTGCCGAACATTTGGGATTGCGCACGCGCGAAGAATTGCTGCACATGATCGATGCGGCGGGCTTGAAAGTGCTAGGACGCACTGATATTAAACCGCACCATCCACGCGTTTCGGATACCAGCGATCCGCTGCACAGCGCCCGGGCTGCGGAACTCACGTCATTATGGCGGCTAGCAATAAAGTAGCCGGGGAATTGCTATAACTCAGTGTACTTTTTCGCACTGCCTTTGGATTTCTCGACCGGATACTTCAGCGCATTTTTCGCCATTTTTTCCAGTACGATCTGCTTCACGTCGAGATCGTATTTGTCGGCCAGCAGCAACGCAAACGCGATCACATCAGCCAGCTCTTCCTTGACACTATCGATATCCGCCTGCTCCGGTGCTTTCCACAAAAAAACCTCGAGCAGCTCAGCCGCCTCGATGTTCAGCGCCATCGCCAGATCCTTGGCGTTATGAAACTGCGCCCAATCGCGCTCATCGCGGAATTTGCGTAACGTCTCGGTGAGTTGCTGGATGTCGTTCAATTTTTTCAATCTGTTATCGCACGGCGCCTTTTCCAGCTTCCAACGCCTGATAATCTTCGAGAGAGATCAGAACAACTGGCGCTCCCTCTTTCCAGGTAATAATGACAGACACATGATCGTTGCAAACCCGTTTCATTGTTTGGGCTAAATTGGTGCAGATGGTTGAGTAATTAATTGTATTCATAGAAATACTATTTATAAAAGTATTTTAAACAGGCAATTCTCTCACCCAATTTTGAGCTAAATCCTTTTCTTTAACATATTCAGATTCATCGCACATTTCTAAAAATTTCTTAAAGTTTTCTACCGCCAAAATCTGATCGCCTTTGATTCCCATATTTATAAAACCAAGACAATAATATAGTTGATATTTAGTAGGCTCTTGTTCAATTAACCAGTGAATGAAATCTTCAATTTGAAATAATTTTTCTTGCTGATAATCACACTGCTCAGCATAGCGATAATGTTGAATGACTTTTTTTAAATCCCCTTTATACGCGTATAAGAAAGCCATATTACACTGCCAAATTTGATTATCACTTTCCTTCACTCTTTTTAACATGTCGATAGCTTTTTCAACAGAGCGAGTAGTTAAAAATGTAGTAATTGCTCTCAGAAATAAAACCGTTTTATTATCTTTTACCACTTCATCAATTTTATCAAGCCACTCATCGACTTCGGTCAAATAATCAAAATTGCGCGTTTCAGACCATTTGGAAAAATAAGTAGAGGCCATGGCTTCATATAGCTCTGCCAATCTATGTGGAATACGTTCTTTTAGTTTCCTATAAATAAGAAAATTTTGATCTTTGCCTTGAAGGCGTGATAAAACATCCTGATATAAATTTTCAGCATAATTAATATCCCCTGAGTAGGCAGCGGCAACGCCAATTATGTAACGAGCTACAGTCTCAGCCCATTCAGAGGTAAACTGAAAAGCAAAAAGATCGTTCTCAATTGGTATATGGACGTTTCTTGGTAAAAGTTCTGAGAATTCTGCGGTCAAATTTTCACGAACTTCATCTGACACTGGCTGATGAGCTACAGCCCCTTCTAACTCAATAATGTGGTTCTCTTGCTTGTTGATAATTTTTCGACGTACGCGCCCATAAATCATAAAATGCGCTTTACATCGAACTCGCATTTCAAGGGCAGAATCTACATCAATCACTTGATTTGCCAATCGCTGAGGCATCTCGATAAAGTGAAAAGAATTCCCGCTTGTACCGGTTCTAATAAGCTGTCTAAGCGGAATAATAAAATCCTCAGTAACCGATTTTAATTCTTTCTCATCCGAACATGTAATACATACCAAGAATCCGATTTTGTTTTTTGGAACAACTGGCGGTTTCGTCGTATAAAACCATAAAAACCAAACAACGAAGCTAATCACTGGTATTGAAATCCACCAAGTAAGCTCCGCATTAGCCGATATTAAAAGAAAAGATACTGAACATATAGAAAAAATTTCAGCACTGATTAAACCGATTTTTTTGTGCCAATATTCTTCTAAGAATTGAGCAATATCTCTAGGTGATTGCACTTGCCGTACTTACGCCTCTTAGGATTAGAATTCTTTTTTGTTTTGTTTTTGTAATAGCCAAGAAGAAATAAAAGTGATTATCTTGGAACACACCAAGTTCCACCTTTCCCAATCTCCTCGTGCAACCATACCGGATCAAGATCAGCACCATTCGGCCACGTGAGCACACCTAACTCTATACGAACCTGATTGAATAATTGTTCATCTTTGAGTGATGCAAAGATGCCCGCCTCCTCACTGGAAATAAGCTGCGACATATCGACGGTACCAGCCGTGCCATCGCTACAAGTGACTGAAAGGCAATAATCAGGCAGTACAGTCACTGAACTTATACGCCATGGCGCTACAGCCTTTATTCCAGAGGAGCGATGCTCTTGGGTAGCTGTTTCTGTTGACATAATTTCCAATCCTCCATCAATTCAGTGCGATGTTGTACTGCCCATTCCAGAACCATTGCCAATGCCCTTTTTGGAAGATTACCTTTAATGATCTCCAATGTTCTTATATCAATTAATGCTTCATATTCCGCGTATAGCGCATGAAAATGCGTTGGCGAATGTTCGCGCCAGAACATTTGAATCACGATTCCAAAAAACTGGCTGATCGTTGGCATCCTCTTTCTTCACTGTAAAAATTTTATAATCACCGGCTAATCGGCTTATACCGTATCCGTTTCGGTTTCGCCCCTTCCTCGCCCAGGCGTTTTTTCTTGTCGGCTTCGTATTCGTGATAGTTGCCGTTGAAGAAGGTCCATTGCGATTCGCCTTCGGCGGCGAGGATGTGGGTGGCGATGCGGTCGAGGAACCAACGGTCGTGTGAGATGACGAGCACGCAACCGGCGAATTCGAGCAGGGCGTCTTCCAATGCGCGCAGCGTTTCCACGTCGAGGTCGTTGGAGGGTTCGTCGAGCAGCAGCACGTTGCCGCCGGAAATGAGCGTTTGCGCCAGGTGCAGGCGGCCGCGTTCTCCACCGGAGAGCTGGCCGATGACTTTTTGCTGGTCGCTGCCTTTGAAGTTAAAACGGCCGAGGTAAGCGCGTGCCGGGGTGGTGT
Source organism: Nitrosomonas oligotropha (assembly GCF_900106555.1). Taxonomy (GTDB): domain Bacteria; phylum Pseudomonadota; class Gammaproteobacteria; order Burkholderiales; family Nitrosomonadaceae; genus Nitrosomonas; species Nitrosomonas oligotropha_A. Next base: position 134,019 of record NZ_FNOE01000001.1, read on the forward strand.
ATTTGCCCACCACCAGCAGATCGTTGCCGCCGGAAATGGCGTCGAATACGGTTTTATCGTTTTCCAGTGAGTCGCGCGCTTGATCGACGTGCGCTATCTTGACGGTGTGACCGATTTTCACTTCGCCGGAATCGGGTTGTTCCTTACCGGTGATCAGTTTGAACAGCGTCGATTTACCCGCGCCGTTCGGACCGATGATACCAACGATCGCGCCCGGCGGGATTTTGAAGCTCAGATTGTCGATCAGCAGACGGTCGCCGTAGGATTTCGACACACCGTTGAACTCGATGACTTCGTTACCGAGGCGCTCGCCGACCGGAATGAAAATTTCCTGCGTTTCGTTGCGCTTTTGGTATTCCTGCGAATTGAGTTCTTCAAAACGAGCCAGACGCGCCTTGGATTTGGCCTGACGACCTTTGGGATTTTGCCGCACCCATTCCAATTCTTGTTTCATCGACTTCATATGCGCATCGACTTGCTTCTGCTCCTGCTCCAGGCGCGCTTCTTTCTGCTCCAGCCAGCTGGAGTAATTGCCCTTCCACGGGATACCGTGGCCACGATCGAGCTCGAGAATCCATTCGGCAGCGTTGTCGAGGAAGTAGCGGTCATGCGTCACCGCGACGACGGTACCGGGAAAACGCACCAGAAATTGCTCGAGCCATTCGACCGATTCCGCATCCAGATGGTTGGTCGGCTCGTCAAGCAGCAACATGTCCGGCTTTTCCAGCAGCAATTTGCATAACGCGACGCGGCGTTTTTCCCCGCCGGATAGGTGGCTGATCGCCGCATCCCACGGCGGCAGGCGCAGCGCATCGGCGGCGATTTCCATCTGGTGCTCGGTATCGCTACCCGCAGTGGCGATGATCGCCTCCAAGCGCGCTTGTTCTTCCGCCAGCGCATCGAAATCGGCGCCTTCCTCGGCGTACGCCGCATAGACATCTTCCAGCTTCTTCTGCGCCTGCATCACCTCGCCCATGCCTTCCTCGACTTCCTGGCGCACGGTGTGCTCGGGATTCAGCTGCGGCTCCTGCGGCAGATAGCCGATGCGGATGTTCGGCAGGCGCTGCACTTCGCCGTCAAATTCCTTATCCGCACCGGCCATGATGCGCAGCACGGTCGATTTGCCGGAGCCATTCAAACCGAGCAGGCCGATTTTTGCGCCGGGAAAAAAGCTGAGCGATATATCCTTGATAATCTGACGTTTGGGTGGAACGATTTTGCTCACGCGGAGCATCGACATTACATATTGAGCCATGGGTTTAATCTTTGTTTGATATGAAAAAAATTAAGAAACGAATAGACGGTGAGTTTAGCGCACGTCTCGCGGCAATGATAGCCAAATGGAAGGGATTTGCTCAACTGCCCATGCGCTTGATTGATACAAACTTATTGTTTTCGTCGAAAACCAATTCAAACGTGCCGTACACCCCGTTGTTCCGTACTACGGAGCGCAATACATTGGCCGGAAAATGAACGATGCGGCCATCGATTGCCTCGGCCGCCACGGTATCCACTGCACCTTCGTAGTAGTACAGCAATTGATGCGCAGGAATTTTAAGCACAACGTGCAGGTGTTGATGCATAAACAGCCTCAATCAGGAAACACCATCAAAACTTCTCGCCATCCTCCAGATAGCGCCACTGGCCTTCGGGCAGGTTGCCCAGTTTGACTTTGCCGATGCGCACCCGCTTCAAACCGGTCACTTTCAGACCAACCAGCTCGCACATGCGGCGGATCTGGCGCTTTTTGCCTTCGTGCAGGATAAAGCGCAGTTGATCCTGATTTTGCCAGCTCACTTGCGCCGGTTTTAAAGCTTTACCGTCCAAGCTCAAACCATGATTCAACAATGCCAGTTTGGCCGGTGGCAAACCACCCTCGACCCTCACCAGATATTCCTTTTCAATACGGGATTCTTCACCGATCAACTGCTTGGCGATGCGGCCGTCCTGTGTCAGCACCAGTAAGCCTTGCGAATCAATATCTAGCCGCCCCGCAGGTGCGAGGTTTTTCAGGTGCGCAGGCTGAAATCTTTTAGCGGGTTGCACCGGTTGCTTCGGAATGAACTGATTTTCAGGCTTGATCAATACCACGGCGGGTTGATAACCCGGTTCCGGTTGCCCGGATACATAACCGACCGGCTTGTTGAGCAATATCGTCACCTGCTGGGTTTGTTGCGCTTGCGCGGCTTTGTTCAGGGTGATTTTTTGCGTTGGAAAAATTTTAGTGCCGAGCTCGGAAATCCGTTCGCCGTCAACAAATACCCAACCCAGCTCGATGTACCGGTCCGCTTCACGGCGCGAACAGATACCTTGCTCGGACATCAGTTTGGATAAGCGGATTTTTTCCATGAAGCGCTATAATATTGGAAATTCGAGGAATGAAAAGTGGGCGTTACCGCTATTATAAAGGTAATCAATCGATCATTTTTAATAACATCGCTAGGATCATTTATGGAAACTACCGTAGCAATACTGGAAAAAGCGCAACAACGCGCGCAAGAATTGGGGCTTCCCTACAAAGGCGCATTACTGCCGATGGAAGCTTACCGTGTGTTACAGGAACATACGCAAGCACAATTGGTGGATGTGCGCTCGCGCGCCGAACTGGATTGGGTCGGACGCATTCCCGGTGCAACGGAAATCGAATTGCGCTCGTATCCCAATATGCAACCCAATCCAAACTTCCTGGATCAGCTCATACAGCAAACCGATAAAACACTGCCGGTGCTGTTTATCTGCCGCAGCGGCGCGCGTTCAAACCAAGCAGCCGCGATGGCAACGGACATGGATTTTGCTGAATGCTACAACATCCTGGAAGGTTTTGAAGGCGATCGCGATGAAAACGGTCAGCGCGGCAAGGCTTCCGGTTGGAAGGCCGCCGGTTTGCCGTGGGTGCAAAGTTAAGAATTAAGAAAACGGTGATTTTAGCAATACTGCCGCGCTGCCTTTAATCCGGCAGGCGGCTGATAGTAACAGTTTGAAGCTTAAAGACTCAACTGCGTCGGCGTACAGCAACACCAATCAACCCCAAACCAGCTATCAATAACGCCCAGGTATCGGGTTCTGGTATCGGTGCGGCAAACATGGTGCCGTATTGCACATGATCCACTTCAATGCCGCCACCGCTGTTCGAAATAAAGATCGACTTAATACCGCCATCGAACGTTAGGCCGAAAAAGCGGTCTTCTGCGGTTCCACCACCAAAGCTACCGTCAGGTATGCCACTGAAAGTCTGTGAAAGCAGCAACGTGTCGCTACCATCAAAGGCTTCGAATGTAATGGAGCCACCACCGTCAGTCCACACCAATCCAAAGGCCGTCGGCAGATCGCTACCTGTGTAGGTGAATTGCACAACACCTGCGCCGTTGAACCAGCTTGAACCAGTTACGCCTGATCCATCAATAGCACCGTCATCGCCATCGACTGAATCACGGATGCCGTCAAATACTCCCACTCCAATCCGGGAACCAGCGCTAGCCGTCAAGCCACCGCCAATGCCGGGACCATCCTCAAAGTTATCCAGAAATGCCGGTGCGCCACCCTGATAAAAACCGGCGGGAATATCAGCATCCGATAGATAAGAAGAGGGCCCAAACAGCACCGGCGCAGCTACAGCTGATGTGCCGATAAAGGCAGTTAGCGCGAATAGCGCCGTAAATCGTATTTTATTCATTTTATTATTCCTTTTTGTCATTGATCCAATTCGGACGAATCCTGCTTTAGATTCCATCCACGTAGTGTTCAAATTTCCTCTTTGAGCTAACTATATAAAAGTCGCTCCCGATATTTCTTTTATAAAAAATGCCAATAACCAGACAATTTTTAATGACAATATCGGTGGGAGCAATTTTACGCAATGGATTATCTTCCTAGTTTACTAGTATATTTATACTAGTTTTGGGTAGCTTTTTTCTATTAAGAAAAGCCGAATTGGCTTCCGTCAAAAACCACTCAACCGTGAGCAGTTTCACGCTTGTTACGGCGCGCGAATAGTGTTAAAACTCCAAGACCGGCCAGCAATAACGCATAGCTTTCAGGCTCCGGCACCGGGCTCAATAATCCCCGTATCTCGCCGCCCGTGAATACACTCGTGTGAAGATTGAAATAAGCTTTTCCGGTATCAAGACCTGCGACCAAATCGTTGAAAGCTGTGCTCACCGAGCCGCCGTGATTTGTGATAAATGCTGCGTTATAACTGGAAGACAGCGCCATATCGAAAGTATGATCGTACGTACCGGCTGTCACCCCCAGAGGAAAGCCAAAGAAAGATGGGGTTTGCGTTGCAACACCGACATTGGTTCCCGGATCCGTGCAGCAGTGGATATGCGCTGCAGTCACAGTTCCCAGCAGATCGCTGAAATTGGCTTCGACCCGCATCGTCACTAAGTCGAAATCGATCGTAACCAGCACCGAACCGGTGGCAGGTGACCCATTTGCAGGCGCTTCACTGCTACCGAGCAAAGGCGCGGCGTATTTCGCCTCGTGCGCCGCTACCGGTAATGTTGCGCTGAAAAAAACAAAGAAGCCTAAAATTAATTTATTAATATTCATGATTTGTCCCTCCAAGTTATAGGGAAAAAATTCCCCTTGCGACTGTACTGAAAGTCGAACTGGCGGTCAAACACGTTGATGCTCGATCAGAGAAAATAAAAAAACTTAATCGTCTATTTTTATAGGATTAATTTTTCACTCACATCTCCGACCAGCCAATCACACCGGTATACCCCGTCACCAGTATCACAATGCCAAACACAATCCGGTACCAGGCAAAAATGGTGAAGTCGTGATTGCTGACAAACCGCAGCAAAGCGCGTACGGCCAGTAAAGCACTGAAGAAGGCGGCAGCGAAACCTGCTGCGATCAGCGTTAAATCATTCCAATCCAGCAGTTCACGGTTTTTATAGAGATCGTAAAAAGTGGCGGCGAACATAGTGGGAATCGCCAGGAAAAAAGAAAACTCCGCAGCCGCTTTGCGCGACAGACCGAAAAATAAGCCGCCGATAATTGTGGCGCCGGAGCGCGAAGTGCCGGGAATCAGCGCCAAACACTGCGCCAAGCCGACTTTTAGCGCATGCTTCCAATCCATGTCATCGACTTGCTCGACTTCAATGACATGTTCTCTGCGCTCCGCCCATAAAATCAGCAAACCGCCGACAATCAAAGCGGTAGCCACCGGAATGGGGTGAAACAAATAATATTTGATAGTTTTGATGAACAACAATCCCATCACCGCAGCCGGCAGGAATGCGATCATCAGGTTGATGACGAAGCGGTTCGCCGCCGCACTGCGGCCAATACCACGAACCACTTCGATCACCTTAGCGCGATATTCCCAGCAAACCGCCAAAATCGCGCCCAATTGGATCGCAATAGTGAACACCTTGGCGCGTTCGCCGGTGAAGTCGAGCAAATCGCCGATCAAGATCAAATGACCGGTCGATGAAACCGGCAGGAATTCGGTCAATCCCTCAACAACGCCCAGGATCAACGCTTTTAGCAATAAGGCTAAATCCATAAGCGTTTTTGTTATGCCTTCATAAAATTGAAAATCACAGCTTACTGTAAATCTCAGCGCCCTTTTCCTTGAATTCCGCCGATTTTTGAGCCATTCCCAGTTTCAAGGCTTCATCCTCGGCGACACCTTGGTTAGCCGCGTAGTCACGCACGTCCTGAGTGATTTTCATCGAACAGAAATGCGGGCCGCACATCGAACAGAAATGCGCAACTTTGGCGCCATCCTGCGGCAGGGTTTCATCGTGGAATTGCTGCGCCTTATCGGGATCGAGACTGAGGTTGAACTGATCCTCCCAGCGGAATTCGAAGCGCGCTTTGGATAAGGCATTATCGCGGATTTGCGCACCGGGATGGCCTTTCGCCAGATCTGCGGCATGTGCTGCGATCTTGTACGTGATGATGCCATCCTTGACGTCGTCTTTGTCCGGCAAACCGAGATGCTCCTTCGGTGTTACGTAACACAGCATCGCCGTGCCATACCAGCCGATCATCGCCGCGCCGATGGCGGAGGTGATGTGATCGTAACCTGGCGCAATATCGGTGGTCAGTGGTCCCAAGGTATAAAAAGGCGCTTCATCGCAATGTTTCAACTGCAATTCCATGTTTTCCTTGATCAGATGCATCGGCACATGGCCAGGGCCTTCGATCATGGTTTGCACGTCGTGTTTCCAAGCAATTTTCGTTAATTCACCGAGCGTTTTCAGTTCGGCAAACTGCGCTTCGTCGTTGGCGTCATAAATAGAACCAGGACGCAGCCCATCACCGAGCGAAAAACTGACGTCGTACGCTTTCATGATCTCGCAAATTTCCTCGAAATGCGTGTACAGGAAGCTTTCCTTATGATGCGCCAGACACCATTTCGCCATGATCGAGCCGCCGCGCGACACGATGCCGGTCATACGTTTCGCGGTCATCGGCACATACGCCAGACGCACACCGGCATGAATCGTGAAATAATCCACGCCCTGCTCAGCTTGTTCGATCAGCGTGTCGCGGAAAATTTCCCAAGTCAGCTCTTCGGACTTGCCATCGACTTTTTCCAGCGCCTGATAAATTGGCACCGTGCCGATCGGCACCGGGCTGTTGCGGATGATCCATTCACGCGTTTCGTGAATGTTCTTGCCGGTGGACAAATCCATCACGGTATCGCCGCCCCAGCGGATCGCCCAAGTCATTTTTTCCACTTCTTCCTGGATGCTCGATCCCAATGCGGAATTACCGATATTAGCATTGATTTTCACCAGGAAATTACGCCCGATGATCATCGGTTCGGATTCGGGATGATTGATATTCGCCGGGATGATGGCGCGCCCGCGCGCCACTTCATCGCGCACGAATTCCGGGGTGATCGTTTTCGGCAGCGACGCGCCGAAATCCTGCCCGGGATGCTGGCGCGTCAATAAATCATGATGCTGCGCGCTGAACGCTTCCGCGCGCTGATTCTCGCGAATGGCGATATACTCCATTTCCGGTGTGATGATGCCGCGGCGGGCATAATGCATTTGCGAGACATTCAGTCCCGTCTTGGCGCGGCGCGGCTGGCGCTGCAAATTAAAGCGCATATCCGCCAGTTTCGGATCATTCAAACGGGCTTGGCTGTAAGCGGAGTTATGACTTGCCAGGATTTCGGTATCATCACGCTCGGCAATCCATTTTTCCCGTAGTGCCGGTAATCCGGAACGGATATCGATTTTTACTGCCGGGTCGGTATAGGGACCGGAAGTATCGTAAACCCAGATCGGCGGATTTTTTTCCCCGCCCATGCTCGTGGTTGTGTCGCTCTGCTGGATTTCGCGCAGCGGCACTTGAATATCGGCACGCGAACCCTGCACGTAGATTTTGCGCGAATTCGGCAGCGGCTTGATGGCGGCGGCGTCGACTTCGGCTGTGGAACTGGAAAAACTTTTCTGATTTAAAACTGTAATGCTCATAAAATGCTCCTTAATAGAAATGCCATAAAGAGCGGGAGGATGAATCCCAGCTTCCCTACGGCGGCATTATCCGCGTCAGGTAATAAGGGACTTTCTCACCAAATATCAGACAATTCTGAAAACGGACCCCTAGCTGATGCTGTGAAGCTAATGGAAATGTGAAATAATTGCAAGTCTTATGTCAATTTAAGAATACGGAATAGAAATGGACCTTGAACAAACCCGGTTTAACATGGTAGCGCAGCAAATTCGCACATGGTATGTATTGGATGATAACGTGCTGGATCTGCTATATAAAGTAAAACGTGAAGAATTCGTTCCGGCGGAAAATCGTGCCGCCGCTTTTGTCGATATGGAAATTCCGCTCGGTTACGGCCAAGTCATGCTGACGCCGAAAATGGAAGCGCGCATTCTGCAGGAACTTCACGTTCAGAAGACAGATAAAATTCTCGAAGTGGGCAGCGGCAGCGGCTACATGACAGCGTTACTAGCGGACAGAGGCGCGCATGTGTACAGCGTCGAAATCATACCCGAACTGAAAGCGATGGCGGAAAACAATCTGAAAGCGCACAACATCACCAATGTCACCGTCGAACAAGGCGATGCCGCGCGCGGCTGGTCCAAGCATGAACCGTACGATGTGATTGTGTTAACCGCATCGACCCCGGTGTTACCGGCTGCTTTTCAAAACAGTCTGAATCCCGGCGGACGTTTGTTTGCGATTGTCGGCGAAGATCCCGTCATGGAAGCATTATTGATTACCTGCGTGGCTCCCGGTGAATTCACCACCGAACAATTATTTGAAACCAGCACGGTAGCACTCGTGAATGCCCAGCAACCCGTAAGGTTCAGCTTTTGAGTATCACAGCATTGACGCGCGTCATTGGCCACAGCAATCAACCTATAGCTGAAGTATCACCGGCTCCGGGCAATTGCCGGAAATCGCTATGAAATTTATGCCATTCGTTTGGGTTGCCTGCATCGGGATGCTATCGCATGCCACGCTGCAAGCCGCCGACCTGATGAATATTTATCAGGAAGCATTAACACAAGACGCCCAGTTCAAGTCTGCGCGGGCCGCCTATGAAGCGGCTCAGGAAAAAATACCGCAAGGCAGGGCCGGTTTTTTACCGAATATCACCTTGTCGGGCACACGCCAAGTGCAGGAAGTCGATGCTGGCAAAATCGTCAATTCGACAACCGGGCTGGCCATCAATCCCGGCGCCAATATCGTTCAAAGCGGCGGGATTACGATCTCCGCAACGCAGCCGATTTTCCGCATGCAAAATATCGTCATTTACCAGCAGGCAAAAATCGAAGTCAGCAAAGCGGAGTCACAATTCATCACAGCCGGGCAAGACCTCATTTTGCGCGTAGCGCAAGCATATTTCGACGTACTGGATGCGCAAATCGATGTCGAAGTCATCGAAACGCAGAAAAATGCCATCCTGAGACAACTCGAACAAGCCAGGCGTAATTTTGAAGTGGGCGTTTCGACCATCGTCGATACCAATGAAGCGCAAGCGCGTTATGACTTGACGTTGTCGCAGGAAATCGCCGCGCGCAACGCATTGGAAATCAAAAAGCGCGCGTTGCAAGGCATTATCGACCGTCTCCCGGAGAATCTCTCCGGCGCTAGGGAAATCGCCAACAACTTGGCCACTTTGAAATACGGCAGCATGGATGAATGGGTGCGCACCGCGGAAGAAAAAAACTTTACCTTGAAAGCACAGCAAGCCGCGTATGAATCGGCGCATCAAAACGTAAAAAGAATCTGGGCGCAACATTACCCGACATTGGATCTGGTGGCGCAATACAGCAATCAAATCGGCGTCGGCGCGGCGGTTACCGGACGCGGCATCGATCTCACTTCGCAATCCATCGGTTTACAGCTCAATGTCCCCTTATTCCAGGGCTTTTCGGTGCAATCCCAGGTACGCGAGGCGATGGCGCTGCAAAATAAAGTCTTGCACGATCTGGAAAACACCCGGCGCAACATCACGATACAAACGCGTCAGCAGTATCTGAACGTAACCAATGGTATTGCACAGGTCAAAGCACTCAAGCAAGCCTTGGTTTCCAGCCAAAGCCAATTGGATTCGACCATTCTCGGCCAGCAAGTCGGGGTCAGAACCGAAGTCGACGTGCTCAATGCCCAGCAGCAACTATATGCCGCCAAGCGCGATCTGGCCAAGGCCTACCACAGCTACCTGATGTCCCGCTTGCGCCTGAGCGCGGAAGCCGGTGAATTGGACGAAGATGCGTTAATACAAATTAACGCCATGTTGATCAAGTAACGGACAATCTTCCAACGGCCAATCCCGCTAGTGATAGAATAACCGCCGAAGCTGGCCAGACAGTCGCCGCCTGCCGTTCTTTTTGAACGCAGGGGGAGGAAAGTCCGGGCTCCATAGAGCAGGATGACGGTTAACGGCCGTCCGCCGTGAGGCGAGGAACAGGGCCACAGAGACGAGCGTATTCAGTTACGGTGAAACGCGGTAACCTCCATCCGGAGCAAGACCAAATAGGCAGGCGATGATGTTGCTCGCAGAGCCTGCGGGTAGGTTGCTTGAATGCACGGGTAACCGTGCGTCTAGAGGAATGACTGTCCACGACAGAACCCGGCTTACCGGCCAGCTTCACAAAATTTTAATGAGATTGACCCGAATTGAATTGTAGCCATCATGCAAAAACACAATGAGCGCTTGATACTTTACGTTTAGCAATGATCCGTAAATTTCTCTGCAAGGTATTCAACCGTAAAGCGCCCGCTGCCGAATCGATCGCAACGCTGAGTATCATTCCAAACAAGCGCCACGGCATCCGGCGTAACCAGATTAATCCGTGCGCGTTAAAAGTCGCCACTACCCTGCAACAGGGCGGATTTTCCGCCTATATCGTCGGGGGGGCGGTACGTGACTTGCTGCTGGGATTGACACCGAAAGACTTCGATGTCGCAACCAACGCAACCCCGGAAGAAATCCATAAGCTATTTCGCCGTTCACGCATCATCGGGCGCCGTTTTCGCCTGGTTCATGTGATGTGCGGTATGGAAACGGTCGAAGTGTCGACTTTCCGCGGACCATCACCGGACGATGAGGCAGATTCCGCAGCAGTCCCGTTAACCGACCAGCATGGCCGCCTGTTGCAGGATAATGTTTTCGGCAGTCAGGAAGAAGATGCGGTACGCCGCGATTTCACCGTCAACGCACTGTTTTACGATCCGATCAAGGAAGAAATTCTGGATTATCTGAGCGGCTTTGACGACATTAAAGCCAAAAAGCTGCGCATTATCGGCGATCCGGAGCAGCGTTACCGCGAAGACCCGGTGCGGATGTTGCGCGCAGTGCGGCTAGGGTCGAAACTGGATATGCAAATCGACGCGGAAACCGCCAAACCGATCGGTGATCTGGCGCCATTGCTGCAAAATGTTCCGCCATCGCGCTTGTTTGATGAAATGCTGAAGCTGTTACTGTCGGGACACTCGTTGTCTTGCGTGGTCGAATTGCGCGCGCGCGGGTTGCATCACGGTCTTCTGCCGATGCTCGATGTGATCCTGGAACAACCGCTCGGTGAGCGTTTTATCACCATCGCACTGAAGAATACCGACGAACGGGTCCGGCAAAACAAACCCGTGTCACCCGGATTTCTGTTTGCCATATTGTTGTGGCACGAAGTGCTGGCAAACTGGAACACCTTGAAAGCATCCGGCGAAAAACCGATGCCCGCTTTATTTAAGGCGATGGATCAAATTCTTGCACGGCAACACAAGAACCTGGCGATTCCCCGTCGCTTTGACGCGGTGATACAGGAAATATGGTCGATGCAACCACGCTTTGAAGCGCGTAGCGGCCGTCAACCGTTCCGTTTACTCGCCCATCCGCGTTTTCGTGCAGCTTACGATTTCATGCAACTGCGCTGCGAAAGCGGTGAATTGGGCGCGGAGCTGGGCGAATGGTGGAAAACTTTCCTGTCCGTAGATAGTGAAGAACGGGAAAAAATGCTGCCCACGCAAACATCCGGTAAAAAACCCCGGAAAAGACGCAGCCGCAAAAAATCTTCTTCCAGTTCCGCTGCTCCGTCCGGCAACGCAACGGATCAAGAAAGCTCTTAATACACTCCTCGCATGCATAAAAAACCGAGCCAGGCCTTCATCGCTTTGGGCAGCAATCTGGAAAACCCGGTTTTTCAGATCCAACAGGCATTTGACGAATTGAAACGACTGCCCGGCACCCGCTTGATCAGCTGCTCATCGCTGTATCGAAGCGCTCCGGTGGGAAGACTGGATCAGCCTGATTTTATCAACGCAGTGGCCTTGATTGAAACCCAGCTTGCGCCACACGATCTGCTCAATGCGTTGCTGGCCATCGAGCAATGCCACGGGCGCATACGCGAATCGCTCAACGCGCCGCGAACGCTTGATCTCGACGTTCTATTGTATGATGCGCTGCAATACCAGGATACCCACCTGACCATCCCTCACCCGCGCATGACGCAACGTGCCTTTGTGTTAAAACCGTTGTTTGAGATTGCGCCGGATTACGATATTCCGGGTCACGGACCCATTGCACCGCTGCTTGCGGCGTGTCACGAACAACAACTGGAACAAATCAAGGAATCGCCCTAACCCGGCTTTTAACCTGCAACGGCAACCGGCAGTTCTGCCGGGGAATGCGCGGTGGGATCGAGTTCCAGTATTTGCGCGGACGTTTGGCCCGGCATATCGCTGATAATCTTTCCACCCTCCAACACAATGACTCTATCCGCACTGGCGATGGTTTCGGGACGATGCGCAACGATGATGCGCGTCAGTTTCAGCGCACGAATCGCTTCGTTGACGCTGTGCTCACGCGCGATATCGAGATGACTGGTGGCTTCGTCAAGGAAAAGAATACTGGGCTGGCGGTAAAGCGCCCGGGCCAGCAATAGCCGCTGTTTCTGTCCACCTGACAAAACCGCGCCCATATCGCCGACTAATGTATTGTATTGCATCGGCATCGCGGTAATGTCGTCATGGATCGATGCCAGCCGCGCGCTTGCTTCGATACGGCCGTAATCCGCTTGCGCATCGAAAAAACAGATGTTTTCCGCGATGGAACCGGCGAACAATTGATCGTCCTGCATGACGCTGGCGACCGCATTGCGGTACCGTTCAATCCCAAAACGGCCCAGCGGGGCACCATCCACTTCGATACTTCCGCCGCTCGGCTGCAAGAGTCCCAGCATCAGTTTAACCAAAGTCGTTTTACCGCAACCCGACGGGCCTACGATGGCGACCGACTCACCCGGTTGGATATCGAAGCTGACATCGTGCAGCACCAGCGGATCGGTTTCCGCATGACGAAAGGCCAGATGTTTTACTTCGATCCGTCCGGCAAGCGGCGCCGTGATACCTCCCGATTCATCAGGCGGTTCCGTGGGCGTGAGCGCAATATCACCGGCACGTTCCGTGTGCAACCCTAGCATGCGCAATTCCAGGCCCTTTTCAATCAAGCCCGCGACACGCTGCACAAATTGGGTTTTATACGCGATGAAAGCAAACAGCATTCCGATCGAAAAACCGCTGCCGTTCGCGGTATCCAGCACCAGCATGGCGCCGAACCAAATGGCAATCACATTTTCCACACCAAACAGCAAGCCATTGAGTCCCTGATACAAAATACCCAGGCGCTGGGTCCGGATGCTGGCATTAAACTGATCGACCGTCAGATTTTGCCACGCTGCCGTACGCGGCGATTCATGCGCGTGCAGCTTAATGCTCTGCATGCCGCGGATCGTCTCAAGAAAATGACTTTGTTGTTTAGCGCTGCGGACAATATGTTCTTCCGTGGCAAGACGAAACGGACGGTATAACGCAAACCGCAGCAAGGCATAAACCACAGCGGCAATCAGTGCGATCAATGCCAGTTTGATACTGTAAAAAAGCATCATGCCGAGCGTGACCATGGCCATCACACCGTCGATCAACGCTTCCAGAAATCCGGTTGTCAGGGTACGTTGTATGACATTGAGCGAATCGAAACGCGACACGATATCGCCGACGTGACGCTTGTCAAACCAGCTCATGGGCAGGCGGATCAAATGACGAAACAGGTTCGTGATCATCTGCAAATTGAGCATTGTTCCAAGCACCATCAGCACCCAGGCGCGCAATGCTGTCACACCCGCTTGCACTATGGCGAACAACAGAAATCCAATTCCCAGCACGGTGATGAGATCATAATCTTGTGCCACCAGTGCCTGATCGACAATCCACTGCATATAGAAGGGCGCGAGGATAGCAAAAAGCTGTAATACCAGCGCGAGCACCAGGATCTGGGTAACCGTCCCGCTCAATCCTTGCAAACGGCCGATCAACGTGGTCAGTTTTACCTTGCGCGTATCGTCGCGCGGCGTGAATTCGCTGGCCGGCATCAGCTCTAACGCAACCCCGGTGAAATGCTTGGAGAATTCGGCTAACGCCAATACACGTTCGCCTGCGGCCGGATCGTGCAGTGTGACCCGGTCTCCTTGAACACGAGTCAATACCACAAAATGACTGAAGTCCCAGTGCAACACGCAAGGCAGCTTCAGTTCCGGCAAATGTACAAGATCCAGCCGCAAGGGGCGCGGTGTGAGTTTGAGTTGACCGGCAATTTTCATCAAATCGGCGAGTGTCGATCCGCGTAACGAGATGGGATAGCGTGTTCGCAAAGTAGCCAGATCGATGCGATGGCCATGATAACTGGCAATCATCGCCAAGCACGACAAACCGCATTCTGCCGCTTCGGTTTGCAGAATAACCGGGGTTTTGTGGCGTAAGGAAAAATTAAGCATCATCAATCCTTTAAATCCGGCCGGTGATCGACAACACCGGATCAAACACCCATTCAATCAACCTCCGCCGGTCGATATGAATATCCGCATCCAACACCATGCCCGCTTGCAGTGGCATCGCTTGGCCGTACGCTTGCACCTGCTGCTGCGGCAAACGGACCGTGATGCGGTATACCGACTCCTGAATCGCTACCGGCAAACTGGATTCATCCGGTTGAATCACCGTGCGGCCAATTTCGGCCACCTCACCGAGATGATGTCCGAAGCGCTGATAGGGAAAAGCTTGATAGCGCAGGGAAACTTGCTGTTCCGGCTTAATAAATCCGGCAGCGCGCGTGGGCACCAATAACTGCGCTTGTAGCTCGGCGCCCTCGGGCAAAATGGAAAGCAGCGGCATGGCTGGATTCGCCATCTGCCCTACTTCAGCCAAAATGGTCGTAACTGTGCCATCGGCCGGTGCGGTCAAAATAACGCTACGGCGTGCATCCACTTCCGTGAGTTGCTGCTCCAACTCGGAGATTTGCCGTTCGATCGCTGCGGTATTATTGGCCTGTTTCAAACCGGAAGCCGATAATTCCACGCGCGCCGCGCTCAGCTCGCGATTCAGGCCGGTGATGCTGCGTTTTAATTGCGCGTGCTGATTACGCTGATCGATCAGCGCCTCCTGCTTTTCCTGCACGGCCGCATCGGAGACAAAACGCTCTGTCAGTAATTTTTCATAGCGCGCCACCGTGCGTTCCGCATTCGCCACGCGGCTGGCTTGAAGCGCCAATTGCGCCAAAGCTTCGCGGATTTCCGTTTCCAATCCCCGGATCCGTCCGGCAATACTGCTGCTGGTCAATACATCGATTTGCTGCTGCTTACCTTGCTCCTGCCGCAAACTATCGCGCCGTTGTTTCAGTTCACCGAGCATCGCCGCCTGCGCTTCGCGCGTATTCGACGTGGTCCGTTCGCTGGTAATGGTCAGCAATGCATCGCCTTGTTTGACCTGTTGACCTTCACTGACGTGCTTTTCAACCACAGTTCCGGCTTGCGGGGAGAAAATCCGGATCATGCCTTGTGTCGGCGACAAATAACCCACCACATGTTCCTTACGGGTATATTCCCCCCAGTATGCAAAACCAGCGATCGCGATGGCAAAAAGCGCAGCTGCCCAAACCAGCACACTGATCGCCGGAGACCGGGCAATCAAAACATCGCCATGCAGGCGGTTTTGCTGGTGGGATAAGGCTTCTGTGCGAAAGAGGTTGTGTTTCATTGGATCAATGGATGACGTCAAATATCGCTGTGCGCATGCACTACATTCGATTGACCGCTCTTTTTCATGGGAGACGGATGATTCGTTTCTTCCGCCCGTTTGCCAATCAAATTGTTCCAATCAAAGAAATAGGGTTTAGGCGCACAGGCAATTTCATCGTACACATCCCGGCAGAGCGCATAAAACGCTGGCAGGCGCTGTACTTGCCAGTCTTTCAGCAGTGTGCGCAACGGTGCCTGGGTTAAATTACCGATGGCAAAATCCCGCGCAAATCCGTATTGAATTGGACTGACGGTGGCGTCCGCCTCAATCACGATCGGAGAAACCAAATCGCCAAACCGTTTAATTTTGAGTTCTGACGCAGCACTGGCAAAAACCAGCTCAGGATGTTGTTTCACGGTTTCGCTAAATGCGAGATCAATTTGCACTCTCAACGCACTGTTATTGCTTTGCTGGGCAAGCAGCCAGGCATACGCGCTTTCCGTCGCATCCGGCGCGCTTCCTTGCAACATCGTGGCGGCATTACCGACTTCCTCCAAGGGGTGAATCTGGAGCAATTTTGCACCTTCGCTAATGGCAAAATCCCGGACCCAGTCGAGTTCGTTCAGATTGTATTGCGTCAATGTGAAAATAAAACCGAAATTCAGATTCGCTGCGCGCAGCAACGGCAAGCGCGCTTTCATGGTATCGAACGCCAGTTGCGAACCTCTGATGCGATTATGCGACTCGGGTATGCCGTCAATGCTTATCGCCAGCACATCGACGTTGCCATACAACAGCTCGATATTGGGCGCCGTCAGCAACATTCCGTTGGAAGTCACACTGGTACGCATACCGCACGTGTGGGCATGCTGTAATAATTGCGCCAACGGTTTATAAAGCAGCGGTTCACCACCGGAAAGACTGACAAAATTGAAACCTTCATCGGCTGCATCCGAAATGGCCTCACACAAAAGATCAAGCGCAAGTGCGCCATGCGCGCGCGGTGAAGAAGAAGAATAGCAGTGGAGACAACTCAGATTGCACTGCCGTGTTGGATGAATTTGCAAAATACGGGCTGATCCGGTTGGTCCCATTGCTATCTCCCTCTTTATGAACTGTTAGAATCCGTTACTGATCGAATTGTTAACGTGATAAATATCGACCGGGATACCCCTGATTAGCCAAGATGGAAAAGTGTTAAAATTAACTGCACCGAAACCGGATAATCCACCCGCGATTTGACTGATTTCTTCCGGGGTTAAGCTCGCCATGGTTTGGCATTCGGCTTTCAGTTTTTCAGAACCGCTCATTTCATGAGACATGATTTTTCTCCTTTGAAGGATTTAATAAACATTACTAGGCGGATTGATCGATCCCAAAGTTGCAATTGAAATAAGGTTTTGGCGCTGCCAAAAACTGCTGCCAATGCATTTATCAACCAATCCAGTTTCAAGATAACGCGATTGACCCAGAATCGCAGTGAGAAAAATCACAGCGGAATGCACATCCATTCCGGATATTGAAACGTCCATTGGAAGCCAACAAATACGCTATGATGATCCGGTAACAGCTAAGTCTTTATCAGGTATTGATACAAAAACATGAGAATTTCCCACCTTACCCTGCAAAAAATGGTTGAAAACCGTGAAAAATTCGCGGTACTGACTTGTTACGACGCAACATTTGCTGCCGTACTGGAAAATGCTGGTGTAGACGTGTTATTGGTTGGCGACTCGTTGGGCAATGTATTGCACGGCAGTGACACTACCTTAGCTGTAACGCCTGAAGACATGATTTATCACACACGCTGTGTCGCGCACGGCAGCAACAAGGCGCTGATCATCACGGATATGCCGTTCGGTAGTTATCAGATCTCACCCGCGCAAGCGTTTGAGCATGCCGCCAGGATTATCGCCGCGGGTGCGCAGATGGTTAAAATCGAAGGCGGTCGCATCATGGCCGATACGATCCAGTTTCTTTCCCAGCGCGGTATTCCGGTATGCGCGCACATCGGTCTGACACCGCAATCAGTTCATCAGCTGGGCGGATATAAACTACAGGGCAATACGGAGAAATCGGCAAAACAATTGCTCGACGACGCAAAGGCGCTGGAAAAATCCGGTGCGAGCTTACTGGTCATGGAAATGGTTCCAGCGAAATTGGCGAAAAAAATTACCCAAGCATTATCTATTCCGACGATCGGCATCGGCGCGGGCCCCGATTGCTCAGGCCAGGTGCTGGTACTGCACGATATGCTGGGACTATCCCAGGGTAAAAAACCGCGTTTCGTCAAAGACTTTATGCCGGGTGCCAAAAATGTACCCGAAGCTGTGGCAAATTATGTGCAGGCTGTCAAAACCGGACAGTTTCCTGCTAAAGAACACGAATTTTGATCACCTGCGCTGTATGAACATACTGACCGATATTGCCGCATTGCGTGAAACGCTGCGCGGTGAAAAAAACATTGCTTTCGTTCCAACCATGGGCAATCTGCACGAAGGCCATCTGGCGCTGATCGAACAGGCAAACCGGTTGTCCGGTTGCGTGGTGGTCAGTATTTTTGTCAACCGGCTACAATTCTTGCCGCACGAAGATTTCGAGCGCTATCCGCGCACATTGGAAGAAGATTGCAGAGCGCTGTCCGCGTTGAATGTCAAGACCGTTTTCGCACCCAATGAAAAAATTCTTTTCCCAACACCACAAGAATTCTTGTTAGCATTACCGCCTGTAGCAGATATCCTGGAAGGGAAATTCCGTCCGGGGTTTTTTCGTGGTGTTGCAACGATTGTATTGAAACTATTCAATATTATTCAACCTGACCTGGCTGTATTCGGCAAAAAGGATTATCAGCAGTTGCATATAGTGCGTGAAATGGTACGACAATTGAATTTACCCGTTAATATTGTAGCTGGAGAAACAGTTCGGGCAACTGATGGACTGGCATTAAGTTCGCGCAATCAGTATTTAAACGGCACGCAACGGGCAGAAGCCTGTCACCTTTATCAGACGCTTTTGCGCATCAAGCAGAAAATCATTTCAGGCTGCAACGATTTTCAGGCATTACAGGAAAACGCCAGCAACAATCTAGCGCAGCGCGGCTGGAAAGTTGATTACATCAGCATCCATAGACGCAGTTCACTACTTCCGGCACAAGCTCCGGATCAAGATTTAGTCGTTTTAGGGGCAGCCTGGCTCGACAAGACACGATTAATTGATAACCTGGAAATTGAACCGCCGATTTTTCTAAAATAACATTGCATTATGACTGCTTTTCCAAACCAGACAGACGAAGAACAAAAAATGATGCAATCACTGAATACTTTCTGGTTATCTTGCCTTGATCATTTTAGAAAAGAACTCAACGCACAGCAATTTAACACCTGGATCAAACCCTTACAAATTGATCCGGAACTGAATAGCGACGACGAAGTTGTATTGATTGCACCGAACCGTTTCGTGTCGCAATGGGTTAAAGATAATTTCATCGCGCACATTGAAAACATGGCGCTGATGTACTTCGGTAAGAAAATCCAGTTTCACCTGAAACTGGCTGAGCCAAATGATGCAAAAGCTGTGATAGTCAAAGCCGCGCCGGTGGAAACGCCACAGGAGCCGCCAGTGGAACTCAAGGCCGCATACCAGCCGGGCAGGAAAAATCCCAGCGGTCTGAATCCAAATTTTACATTTGATAATTTCGTCACTGGCAAAGCCAACCAGCTCGCGCGCGCCGGTGCAATTCAGGTAGCCGAATCGCCCGGCATTGCGTACAACCCGCTGTTCATCTACGGCGGCGTGGGACTGGGAAAAACGCACCTGATCCAGGCCATCGGTAATTACGTGCAGGAAAACAACAAAAACGCCAAGATCCGCTACGTGCATGCGGAAAAATACGTATCCGACGTGGTCAGCGCATACCAGCACAAAGCTTTCGACAAGTTCAAGCTGTACTATCATTCGCTCGATCTGCTGCTGGTGGACGATGTGCAGTTCTTTGGCGGAAAGAATCGCACGCAGGAAGAGTTTTTCTATGCGTTCAACGCACTGATTGAAACACATAAACAAGTGATCATTACTTGCGATACCTATCCGAAAGAAATTACCGGACTAGAAGAACGACTGGTATCGCGTTTCGGCTGGGGATTGACGGTTGCGGTCGAGCCGCCGGAGCTGGAAATGCGTGTGGCGATTTTATTAAAGAAAGCCTTCCAGGAAAAAATGCGCCTGGACGAAAATGTCGCATTTTTCATCGCCAAACATATCCGCTCCAATGTGCGCGAACTGGAAGGCGCATTGAAGCGCGTGCTGGCTTTTTCGCGCTTTGTCGGCCAGGAAATCACGCTGGATCTGGCGAAGGAAGCGCTAAAGGACTTGCTCGCCGTGCAAAGCCGGCAGATTTCGATCGAGAACATTCAGAAAACCGTTGCCGACTATTACAAAATCAAAGTATCGGAAATGTACTCGAAAAAACGCTCGCGTATCGTTGCACGGCCGCGGCAAATGGCGATGGCTATCGCTAAGGAATTGACTGCATTGAGCCTGCCGGATATCGGCGAAGCGTTCGGTGGCAGAGATCATACCACCGTGCTGCATGGCTACCGGAAGATCAACGAACTGCGGATTTCCGACCCCGTGGTGAACCGAGATTTCAACGCGCTGATACTCATTTTAAGAGGTTGATAATGGTTGAATAGATTGTGTATAACTCTTTTTTTTAAAAGATCGCGATTTTTATCCACAAACTATCCAAGCCGTATACACTTATCATACAGTCGAAAATTTTATACTATCTCGTTGATATTCAGCGGATGTTAAAAACTATACAGAAGAATTGCCGACATTATCTAATTACTACTATTTTTATTTAAATGCTTTTAATTAAAACCAATCGAGATACGTTGCTAAAACCGTTGCAAACGGTTACCGGAATTGTCGAACGACGTCAGACATTACCCATCCTATCAAACGTGCTGATCCGGCAAAATGCGGAAAAGACCTCTTTTTTGACCACTGATCTGGAAATACAAATCAAAACGATTGCAACCCTTGATTTGTTGCCCAAACAGGATTTTTCCTTAACGGTTTCCGCAAAAAAACTGCAGGATATTTTGCGTTCGCTATCCGCCGATGCCGAAGTGACATTAACCCGGCAAGACGATCATCTCTACGTCAAATCGGGCAAAAGCGCGTTCAATCTGCAAATACTTCCGGCGGAAGACTTTCCGGAAGTTGCTGAGGAAGCTGAATCGGAAGATGCAATTACGCTGAAACAAAAAGAATTAAAAGACTTGTTGCACCATGTCCAGTTTGCCGTCGCGCAACAAGACATCCGTTATTACCTGAACGGTCTTTTGTTATTGACGGATAACAAGCAATTTATCAGTGTCGGCACCGACGGGCATCGTCTGGCTTACATCGCAGCGGCATTGGATAAAGCACAGAAAAAACAGGAAGTCATCCTGCCACGCAAGGCTGTGTATGAACTATCCAAACTGCTCGAAGACAGCGAAGAGCCGGTGACCATTGAATACTTCCAGAACAAGGTGCGGTTTTCCTTTTCAGGCATTGTCCTGACGTCCAAAGTCATCGACGGTAAGTTTCCCGACTACAACCGCGTTATCCCGACCCGGAACAACAAACAGTTTGAAATTAGCCGCCAAACCTTCTTGCAAGCGTTGCAACGCGTATCGATATTGTCTAATCAAAGCGAAAAATTCCGTGGCGTGCGTTTAATCGTCAGTGAAAATAACCTGCGTATCGTTTGCAAAAACAACGAACAGGAAGAAGCTGAAGAGGAACTGGAAATCAACTACCGTGAAGAAGCAGTAGATATCAGCTTGAACATCACCTATCTGCTCGATTTATTGAACAATATCGATAGCGAAACCGTGCTGTGCGCGTTTGAAAATGCCAATAGCAGCGTGCTGATCACAATACCTGGGAACGATGCGTTTAAATATATCGTCATGCCGATGAGAATTTAACCGCATGTGAGCAAGAACTCAGCAAAATCTGCAACTATCGAAGTCATTCCCTGCAACGTACATAACCCTGAAAATCCTGACCCATGAGCGATCAAAACCCCAACGTACCTAAAGACAGTTCGAGCGATTACGGTTCCGAAAGCATCAAAATCCTGAAAGGCCTGGACGCCGTGCGTAAACGGCCCGGCATGTATATCGGCGATACCAGCGACGGTACCGGTTTGCATCACATGGTGTTCGAAGTCGTCGATAACGCCATCGATGAAGCGCTGGCGGGTCATTGCGACGACATCACCGTCACCATCCATCCGGACAATTCCATCAGCGTGCTGGACAACGGCCGTGGCATTCCGACTGGTATTAAGCATGACGACGAAATGAAGCGTTCCGCAGCCGAAATCGTCATGACCGAACTGCATGCCGGGGGAAAATTTGATGACAATTCGTACAAGGTTTCCGGCGGTTTGCACGGTGTCGGTGTATCGGTGGTCAATGCGTTGTCGGAATGGTTGAAGCTCACCATCCGCCGCGACGGCAAAATGCATCAGATGGAATTTCGCATGGGTGTTCCGGTCAAGCCGCTAGAAGCTACCGGAGAAAGCGAACGGCACGGCACCGAAGTGCATTTTCTCGCCAGCAAGGAAATTTTCGGCAACGTCGAATACCACTACGACATTTTTGCCAAGCGTTTGCGCGAACTGTCATTTCTTAACAATGGCGTGAAAATCCATCTGATCGACCAACGTACCGGCAAGGATGAAAGGTTTGCTTTCACCGGCGGTATCAAAAACTTCGTCGAGTACATCAATCGCAGCAAAACCGTGCTGCACCCCAGTATTTTTTATACAACCGGCGTAAAGGACAACATTGCCGTCGAGGTTTCGATGCAATGGAACGACAGTTACACCGAACAGGTGCTGTGCTTCACTAACAATATTCCGCAAAAAGACGGCGGCACGCATTTGACCGGTCTGCGTGCGGCGATGACGCGTACGCTCAACAATTACATCGAGAAGAACGAACTGGCCAAAAAAGCCAAGGTGGAAACCTCCGGCGATGATATGCGCGAAGGCTTGTCGTGTGTGTTGTCGGTAAAATTGTTCGAACCCAAGTTCTCGTCGCAAACCAAGGAAAAACTAGTGTCGTCCGAAGTGCGGCCGGTGGTGGAAGAAGTCGTGTCGCAAAAACTGACCGAGTATTTGCTGGAAAATCCCATCGACGCCAAAACGATTTGCAACAAAATCATCGATGCCGCCAGAGCGCGCGAAGCGGCGCGTAAGGCACGCGAATTGACGCGCCGGAAAGGCGTGCTCGACAGCATGGGACTGCCGGGAAAACTGGCCGATTGCCAGGAAAAAAATCCGGCATTGTGCGAGCTCTATCTGGTCGAGGGTGATTCCGCAGGCGGCTCCGCCAAACAAGGGCGTGACCGTAAATTCCAAGCCATCATGCCGCTCAAGGGTAAAATTCTGAACGTGGAAAAAGCGCGTTTTGACAAATTGATCTCGTCGCAGGAAATCATTTCGCTGATCACCGCGCTCGGCACTGGCATCGGCAAGGACGAATACAATCCGGACAAACTGCGCTATCACCGCATCATCATCATGACCGACGCAGACGTGGACGGTTCGCATATCCGCACGCTGCTGCTGACATTCTTCTACCGGCAAATGCCCGAATTGATCGAGCGCGGCCACATTTATATCGCGCAACCGCCGCTCTATAAAATCAAGCACGGCAAAAAGGAACGCTACGTCAAGGATGATCACGAATTAAAGCAATACATGCTGAGCCTGGCGCTGGATGGCGCGGAACTGCATACCGGCGACGGCAAACCCTCATTGACCGGCGAAACGCTGGAAAAAATCGCCAATGAATACATTCTGGCCGAAGCCGTGATCGAGCGCATGACTCAAGCGATCGACAGCCATGTCATGCACGCCCTGCTGCGCAAACCCGATGTCGATTTGAGTAGCGGGCAAGCAGCCGCGGACAGCGCATCCCGCCTGGCAGCGCGCGTCAAAGATGTGGAAATTGCCGCAGAATACGACGATCTTCACGAACGTTACCGCCTCAAAATCATGCGTATGTCGCACGGCAATGTGCTGACCAGCTACCTGGATAACGATTTTCTCGACAGCGGCGACTACGCGCAAATCCAGAAAACTGCGCTTGTATTCGAAGGCTTGCTGAGTCAAGGCGCTTACATTCAACGCGGCGAACGCAAGCAAGCGGCCGGTGAATTCAAACACGCGCTGGAATGGCTGCTAGAAGAAGCGAAAAAAGGCCTGAACGTGCAGCGCTACAAAGGCCTGGGTGAAATGAACCCCAGCCAGCTCTGGGAAACCACCATGGACCCGCAAAACCGCCGCCTGCTGCGTGCGCAAATCGAAGACAGTATCCTCACCGACGAAATCTTCACCACCCTGATGGGCGACGTGGTCGAACCGCGACGGGCGTTTATTGAGAAGAATGCGTTGCGGGCGACGAATATTGATATTTAGTCTCTTCCGGGTTTAATTCCCTGTCCCTTGGGGCGGGGTCATTCATTGATGATTGAGTAGAAACTAATGATCTATAAGTAAGATAGGGCTTATGGGCTCGTAGTCAAACACAATTGAGGATATGTTCACTATGAACCCAGCAACAAAAGATACTCTCGCCCAACTCGACAATCTTCTCGCAGCAAGCAATCAGTCATGGCTATTCGGCGCTGGGATCAGTCTTGACGCTGGGATTCCCCTTATGGGGCCGCTAACGGATCGTGTACTCACTTTGGCAGAAACAGAAGAAGAGCCAAACGACATTAAGGTTCTTCAGTTTGTGAAAAGTCAGCTTTCTGATAACTCGCATATCGAACACATCTTGAGTCAGCTCGGGGATCACCGTGCGATTGCTGATCGATCCAAGGACAAGACCGTCGTATTCGACAGCGTAACTCTCTCGGTAGATGAACTCGATAAACTCCACCAAAAGATTCTGACATGGATTGCTGAGACTATTCGATGGGGATATAAGCCTGCTAACCCTAGTGTGGGCCAGGAGGTGATCGGAACACATGCGAACCGGATCGTCGTTATCGACCACCATTCAGCATTTGTTTCTGCTCTGTTCAATCGAAGTCAAGCGGGGGTCGCGGAGCGGCGGAGAGCAGTGCGACTGTTCACAACCAACTATGACACGCTCCTTGAGGATGCGCTTGCACTCGGTGGCTTCTCCTACTGGGACGGCTTCTCAGGTGGTGCTGTAGCATACAGAAGCCACAGATATGGTGACGAAGAACCAAGCCTCGGAGATCGTGCCCATATAATTAAACTTCACGGGTCGATCGACTGGCATTTAGGGGAAGATGATCGTGTCTGGCGAGTTCGCGACGGCGACCTATATCCAAAGAGGGCTTCTCGTGTTCTCATTTACCCGCAATCGACTAAATACCTGGCGACTCAAAGGGACCCGTTCGCTGCCCAATTTGACCTTTTTCGCCGAGCACTTAGCGCGAGGGAGGAGAATGTTCTTGCAACCTGCGGATACAGCTTTGGGGACGAGCACATTAACCAAGAGATTGAACTAGCGCTTCAACGCCCGGAAAACAAAACAACGGTTCTCGCCTTCGCTCCGAGCCTCAATTCCACTCTTGAAAGATGGAGGACTGGACCGTGGGGCAAACGGGTCTATGTCATTACCGGAGATGGCTTGTATGTCGGCGCGGACGGTCCTCATTCATCTCCGACTGCCCAAGCAAAACGAGATTGGTGGACGTTTGCTGGAGTCACCAAAATGCTAAACAGTGGAGCGGGGGCCAGCGTGCTATGAACAGATTTGATCTTATTTCTGACCTCAAGATCGGTCACATCGTCGAAGTGTCTGGAACTACGATTCGTGTAGAGTTATCTGGCGATGTCACGGAGCTCACCCGAACTTACGAAGGTCGGGTCTACCCCATAGGACAGATAGGAAGTATCGTCAAAGTACATTTCGGAAGACGTCTCGTGTTCGGATTTGTGACCTTGTTGCGCATGCGTTCCGAGGAGTTGCTTGAGATCGCTAAGCCCATTCCGCCGGATGCTGATCAACGACTGATGGAGGTCGAACTGTTTGCCGAAGGGGTCTGGAACGCAGCGGACCAAAAACTTCGGTTCGTCCGGGGCGTTACAACTTATCCGCTGCCCCGTCAAAGCGTGCACCTGCTGACTCGCGAAGAGACCGTTCAGATTTATTCTGCTGCTGAAGGACAGCAGAATGAAGGCGAATATAGCCCACTTGTTCCATTTGCTTATTACGTCGGTGCGGACAATGCCATCTGTCGAGCAAACGTAGATAAAATGTTTGGTATGCATTGCGCTGTGCTCGGCTCGACGGGATCGGGAAAGTCTGGAGCAGTTGCCGCTTTACTTCACAGCATGCTGGATCACAGACCAGAGCTGAACAAAGCTTGTCATCCACGAATACTTGTTATTGATCCCCACGGAGAATACGGGCAGGCATTCAAGGAGCGTGCGATCGTTTATCGTGCGTACGATCCACTTGGAAACGAAGAGACGACCGGCGCTCCGATCTGCCTTCCCTACTGGCTGATGTCGGCTGATGAATTCAGAACGTTGGTTATTGGAAAAACTGAGCAGGAAGCGACTTCCCAGAATAATATCGTCTACAAGGCGATCACCTATGCCCGTATGGTAACGGCAAAACTTGTAGATCCCTCGCCGACCGCATTTGGTGGGGTAGCACCTGCCGATGGCCTTGACCATGATGCACCAAGGCCCAAAGAGGGAGTGACGCATGAACAGTTGATTGAATTTGATCACGATAAACCACGGCCATTTAGCCTTGAAGAGTTTTACAACCACATTTTTTATTTGCAGGCAGCTCGCGTTCAGGGTACCCAACTTCAGAATGTTACGGCTTCTGATTTCGCAACAAAATTTAAATCCATCTTGGATAAACTCTCAGTATTGAGACGTGATCCACGGATTCGTTTCATGATGCGGGATTGGAACGATCAGAGTCCTTCGCTTGAGCACATTATTGCTCAGTTAGTCGGACAGATCCAAAGTGACGGTGGTGTCGATCAAGATATTCGAATTCTAGATATTTCGGGGCTTCCAAATGAAGTGGCTGGGCCACTTGCAGCCATGTTAGCCCGTCTATTATTTCAGTATAAGGTTTACCAAACAACTGACGAGAGAAAGCGCGACCCAGTTGTCCTTGTTTGTGAAGAAGCTCATCGATATGTGCCCGACAGAGGCGAGGCCGAATATGCAGCGGCTCAAACCGCTATACGACGAATCGCTCGTGAAGGGCGAAAATATGGAATTGGGTTAATGCTCGTTAGCCAGAGACCTGCAGACGTTGAAAGCACAGTGATTTCCCAGTGTGGGACTTGGCTCGTTTTGAGGCTTACGAATGCAGCAGACCAACAACATGTTTCTCGTTTCTTGCCGGATGGCCTGTCTGGAATGACGAAAGCTTTGCCGAATCTTGCTCAGCAAGAGGCGATCTTTGTCGGGGAGGGAGCCTCAATGCCTGCGAGGGTTCGAATTCGTGATCTTACAGACGACCAACTTCCAAAGTCGGAGACTGCAAAATTTGCGAAGGGTTGGACTCTGGATCGTTTAACCGAGGCTGAAATTGCTAAGATCGCGAAACGGATGGCTGGATAAGTTTGTTCTCAAGAGGGTTACACATTAACTTTTTACGCTTTGAAGTAATGTGCTGAAGTTAGCCTTGCCGGGGATATCATGTCTATTCATATCTCTAATTGGCGCAAATTTTGACAAATCGCGCCAATAAAGTTAATCTTTTGGCACAATAATCTTTCTATTGCGCCAAATAATCTTGTTATGCCTAAAAAACTGCCTGATGATCTGAGCGAGCGGATCGAAGCCGAGATTGTTCGGTACATCGAAGGTGTCGGTATTGACGAGCTGCATGCGACATTGGCGCAGATAGTCAGCCGCCGCACGTTGCAGCGCCGTCTTGCAAACCTGATTGAACAGAAGAGAGTGTTTACCTTCGGTAAAGGTCCCGGGCTACGTTACCGCCAATCCCAAATAATCGACGCCCAGACGTATGAACCGGCTTTAGCCGCGAATTCGCCGAGCACCGAAGTTGATATCCCGGTATCTCTGGAAGGGGAAGAGATCCGGCGCTATGTGCGTCAGTCCCGGCAACAGCGGGCGCCGGTCAGTTACAAGCAGTCTTTTCTGGAGCAATACACCCCTAACAGTACGGCCTATCTCCCCGAATCCCTGCGTGTGCAATTGCACAACCTCGGTCGTCCGGGCGCGTCGTCTGTTGAAGATGCTCCGGCGGGTACTTTTGCCCGCGACATTCTCAATCGTCTGTTGATCGATCTCTCCTGGGCCTCGTCTCAACTCGAAGGCAATACCTATTCGCGGCTCGATACCGAACGACTGATCGAATACGGGCAAGCCGCCGCGGGAAAGGATGCGCTGGAAACCCAGATGATCCTTAATCATAAAGCGGCGATTGAATATCTGGTACGCGATACCGAGCATGTGGGTGTTAATCCTGAAACCGTGATTGCGTTGCATGCCTTTTTGTCGGATGGCCTCATGCCCGACCCGGCTACTTGCGGCCGCTTGCGTAACCGGCCGGTCGAAATCGGCGGAAGTGTCTATTTGCCGGTTGCCCTGCCGCAGCGTATCGAAGAGTTGTTCGGTGTCATTATCGAGATGGCGGGTGAAATTCTCGATCCCTTTGAGCAGGCTTTCTTTCTGATGGTGCATCTGCCCTACCTGCAACCGTTCGAGGACGTCAATAAACGCGTTTCCCGGCTGGCCGCGAATATTCCTTTTATCCGGCACAACCTCTCGCCGCTGTCCTTCATCGACGTTGCTGCGAAGGATTACATTGAAGCTCTGCTCGGTGTCTATGAACTTAATCGTGTGGAATTGCTACGCGACATCTTTGTGCGTGCCTATGAACGTTCCTGCCAGCAATACGTCGCCGTGCGGCAGCAGTTAATCCCGCCAGATGCCGTGCGTCTGCGCTATCGTACCCAATTGTCAGCGCTAGTCGCGGCCATTATCCGCAGTGGCGCTAAAGCCGACTTAGCTGTGATCCGCGCCCAGGTGCCCGGTACCGTGGTTGAGGCCGATCGTGAGCGCTTCGTTGCGTTGGCGATGGAGGAATTTCAGAATCTGCATTCCGGTAATGCCATTCGATTCGGCCTGCGGCCGTTAGAATTTGCAGTCTGGCAGGAAAAGAATACCGACGAAAATTGAATTGCAGCTCAAGACACACCAGCCTATTCTTGTGAAAAAATATTTGCTGAAACAGGAGATCAATTAATGAAAAAGCAATTTATCAATCTAAAACTTTTATTTGTACCGCTGGCATTCGCTTTGGCATACAACGTTTCCCATGCCATGCCCGGCATGCACGATTCCGGCAGCGGCGCGGCGACGGAGCATCCGCGCGTGTCGAACAGCATCGGCGGGAAAATCAATACATCTGGGTCGGAGATGGAGATTACTTATAGCGCCGATGGCAAAACGGCGATTTTTGTGTCGACTCGCGAAGGTAGTGTTCAGTCGCCCGGCGGTCATTACAGTTTCGATATCTGGATGTCGCATTGGGTCGATGGTGAGTGGCAGAAGCCGGTTCATTTGGGGCCGGGGATCAATCCGAAGGTGGGGCCGAACATTAATACTTCGGCGTGGGAGCTGGAGCCGAGTTTTTCCGATGACGGCAACGCGATTTATTTTACTCGCTACGAGGCGGGCAATATGTTGTCCGGCGATTTGTATGTGGTGCAAAAAGTCGATGGCGTGTGGCAAGCGGCCAGAAACTGGAATGACGTACCGGAGCTGCCGAGCATCAATACTTCGACAGGCGAGGAACATTGCCCGATTATCGCGTCCGATAGTTTGATTTATTTCAGCTACCACCAGCCAGGCGTGACGCAGGACAGCGATATCTGGAAGGTCGAGAAGAAAGACGGTGTGTGGCAGAAGCCTGAGAGCCTGGGGCCGAAGATCAATTCACCGCAGCGCGACCATATGCATTGGACGGGGTTATCGAAGGACGGTAAAAGCTTGGTCATCACCAGTATGCGCACCGATTTGGGTTCGCGCGGCGGTCATGACGAATGGATTGCCCGGCAAAATGCCAATGGTGAATGGCAGGAGCCAGTGAATCTCGGTGATGCGGTTAACACTGGCGGCGAGGATATGTGCTGGACGTTCACGCCGGATGGCAAGCAATTCACCGGTAGCTGGGGGCCGCACAGCACGTACGATATGGATCTCCGCTCGATTAATAAAAGCGATGTGCCGCTGCTGAAGGGCTTTGAGCCGATCGGCCCACCGCCTAATTTGCTGAAAAGCGGTGCAACAAAAGCGAACTGATCAGTTGTTGCAACGGAAAGAATGGAATGCGCCGGTGTGATCAAGACCGGCGCGTTTTAGATCAGCTATTAAGCAGCCGCGCGTGAAGCACGTTTGCGTTCATGCTCGAGCAAAAAGCGTTTACGGATGCGGATGGTTTGCGGCGTGATTTCGACCAGTTCGTCGTCGGCGATGAATTCAATCGCGGATTCCAACGTCAGCTGAATCGGCGGGATTAACGTCACGGCTTCGTCAGTGCCGGAGGCGCGGATGTTGGTCAATTGCTTGCCTTTGATCGGATTGACCACCAAGTCGTTATCGCGGGTGTGAATGCCGATCACCATGCCTTCGTACAGGCGGTCGCCGGGGCTGACGAACATGCGGCCGCGGTCTTGCAGTTTCCATAACGCATAGGCGACGGCTTCCCCCAGTTCGGCGGAAATCAGCACGCCGTTTCTGCGCGGCGGGATTTCCGGGCGCATCGGGGCGAATTCGTCGAATACATGGCTCATCAAGCCGGTGCCGCGTGTCATGGTCATGAATTCGGATTGAAAACCGATCAGACCGCGCGCCGGAATGCGGTAATCCAGCCGTACGCGGCCTTTGGCATCCGACACCATATCTTGCAAATCGCCGCGGCGTGCGCCCAAGGCTTCCATCACCGCACCTTGATTGGCTTCGTCGACGTCGACGGTGAGCATTTCAAACGGCTCGCATTTGACGCCGTCGATCTCGCGGATCACCACGTGCGGGCGCGATACTGCCAGCTCGTAGCCTTCGCGGCGCATATTTTCCAGCAGAATGGTCAGGTGCAATTCGCCGCGTCCGGAAATCAGAAACGAATCGGTCTCGTTGGTTTCTTCCATACGCAGCGCGACGTTGGTCAGCAATTCTTTTTCCAGACGTTCGCGCAATTGGCGGCTGGTGACGAATTTGCCTTCCTGGCCGGCGAATGGTGAGGTGTTGACCTGGAACGTCATGGTCAGGGTTGGTTCATCAACAGCGAGAACCGGCAGCGCTTCGGGTTTGTCGACATCGGCCAGTGTGGCACCGATACTGAGTTCGTCCACGCCGTTGATCAGCACGATGTCACCGGCCAAGGCTTCTTTCATTTGAATCCGTTCCAGACCCTGGAAGCCGAGCACTTGATTGACTTTGGCTTTTTTCGGCGGCTTATCGCCCATTAACACCATGACTTCCTGACCGGGTCTCAGTTTACCGCGGCGGATACGGCCAATGCCGATACGGCCGACGAAACTGGAATAATCCAGCGCGCTGATTTGCAGTTGCAAGGGCTCATCGGGATTTTCATCGGGAGCGGGGACATAGTTGAGGATGGTGTCAAACAACGGACGCATGTCCGTGCTGGGTTTTTCAATATTCAGCGTGGCAAAACCATTCAACGCCGAAGCATACACGACCGGGAAATCAAGCTGCTCGTCACTGGCGCCCAGTTTGTCGAACAAATCAAATGTTTGATCGACCACCCAATCGGCACGCGCGCCGGGGCGGTCAATCTTGTTGATCACGACAATCGGACGCAATCCCAACGCCAGCGCCTTTTTGGTGACAAAACGGGTTTGCGGCATCGGGCCTTCTACGGCATCGACCAACAGCAAAACGCCGTCGACCATCGACAGCACGCGCTCGACTTCACCGCCGAAGTCCGCATGGCCGGGGGTGTCGACAATATTGATGTGAACCCCTTCATAGTCGATGGCGCAATTCTTGGCTAAAATGGTAATACCGCGCTCGCGTTCAATATCGTTGGAATCCATCACACGGTCAGAAATTTGCTGGTGTGCGGCAAAGGTGCCGGCTTGATGCAACAGTTTGTCAACCATCGTGGTTTTGCCATGGTCAACGTGAGCGATGATGGCGATATTGCGGATCGGGCGAGACATAAATAATTCCTCAAAAAATAAGCTTTTAGTTGTTGCGGCGGGGGCGGTATTATAGCAGCCGTAGCGTGAAAATGGCTAATTTTCCATTAACTTAATAGAATCTTCAGAGACAACGTTCCGTGCGGCAAAGTTCTGACATCCGGTATTTATCTTGGGATTTATTGCAATCTCTGCAATTAACGCCGCAGGAAATTTCGTTCAGTATTGAGCATCTGTTGCTCGGCCGTAAGCGGCAGCAAGTTTGGAATGCGCCCAAAGCAGTCATTACACCACCGGATGGCCGGTATATGATGGCTACGCTGGCGGCGGCCGACGATCCGCCTTTTCTTGCCGTCAAAGCCTTGGTGTTGAATCCGGATAACCCTAAAAATGGCTTGGCCAGTATTAATTCGCTGGTGACTTTGCTCGATAGCCGTAGCGGATTGCCGCTCGCGGTGCTCGACGGCAACTGGGTGACGGCGGTGCGTACTGCCGGATTGAGCGCAGCCGCAGCCAAGCGGCTGGCACGGCCGGATGCTTCCGTTGCTGCGTTTATCGGTTGCGGCGTGCAAGCGCATAGCCATTTGCAGGCGCTGGCTGCGTTGTTTCCGCTCACAGAGATTCGCGCGTTTGGGCGCGGGACGACGAGCCGGGATACTTTCTGCCGCAGCGCGGAAAAAATGGGACTGGCGGCGGTTGCCAGCGAAACTGCGCGAGAAGCGATGCACGATGCGGATTTGATTGTCACATCGATAACCTTATCGCCGCAACTCGTTCCTTTTCTGGATGCGCGCTGGCTGAAACCCGGTGTTTTTGTCACCATGACGGATCTGGCCGCGCCGTGGCTGCAAGAAAGCATGGCGGCGTTTGACCGGATTATCGTCGATGACTTGGAACAGGAAGCCAGCATGGACAAACCGCTGGTTGATCCGGCACTGGTGCACGGCGATCTGACCGGATTAGTGACGGGCGATGCGGCGGGGCGCTGCATGGCTGACGAGCGCACGGCGTTTGTGTTCCGGGGATTGGCGCTAGGGGATCTGGCGGTAGCCGGATTGGCTTATCAGCGTGCCTTTGAATGTTCACAAGGCGCGCTAGCCGGGGATTAAAGAAAATGAGGTTGTTTGGTTAACAAACAGATTACGGGCGGCCGTTTAAAATTTTAGCGCTTTCAGCAAGCGCATTATTTTACTGCTGATCCTAAGTTCAGCAGTTGGAATGTCAGTCACCGGGAGAGGTATTGAGATTGACGCAAAGAATTTTCGTGCAACTTTGTCACTGGAATTGCTCGAGTTTATCAGGACTTTTTTTGCGAAGGGTTTGTTATTCTTTCTCGGCGCCTGACATCAGAAATTTGACGAGCAGCGCGAAAATGAAGGGAATTGTGCTTAATCCTGTCACCATATAATGCTCGGTTGTGAATTGATCGCCTTCATCCATGAGGATGTAGCCAAAAAATACAGTGACCGGGGTAATAATCGATAGCGCTATAACCAAGTTAAATAGTCCTTTCATTTGCTCTACTCCTTGCGATTAATTATTTTTTAAGTATATGCGTATTGGCGCGGCATGCCCAGTGCGCGTGTTTGCTATCACAACTGTCCATTGCAGCGCTAAGCGAGGTAAAATCAGCTATTGAGTATTAACTGATAACGCCAATGGAAGCGGTACTGATCATCTCCAACTTCCCCGATCAAAAAACAGCTACGCTACTGGCTGAAGCTTTAATCGAGCAGCGCTTGGCAGCGTGCGTCAATGTGCTGAGCCCCTGTGTTTCGATCTACCACTGGCAAGGTAAAATCGAATCGGCCGGGGAAGTTCCGGTTTTGATCAAAACCCGGAAGCAGCACTACGACCGGGTTGAACAGTTGATCAAGATGATGCATCCTTATGAACTTCCTGAAGTGATTATGGTTCCTATAACCGGTGGGCTGCCTGCTTATTTGCAGTGGATCGCCGACACAACACCACTATCCGATTCCGATTAAACACGACTGAATACCGATGCGATCAATCCACTTTTTGTTACTGATTTTATGTTTGGCCAGTACCGCTGTTTCCGCTCAGGAAAGCGGGTCTTTCAGCTTGTTCCAGAAACTGCAGGGGCTGGGTATCAATCTGGGGCAAAGCAATCCACAAGAACTTTTGCCACCGGATGAGGCATTTAAGCTCTCAGTGGAAGTGCGCGATGGCAACACGCTGATCGCGAACCTGACTCCGGCCAAGGATTATTATCTGTATCGCGACAAAATCGTTTTTGAGCCAAAGCAAGATGGCATGGTGATTGAAAAGGTGACGTTGCCGCCGGGCAAAATGAAAGAAGACGCAACGTTTGGTCAAACGGAAGTCTATTACAGTCCGGTACAAGCCATCATTTCACTAAAACGCGTGGATTCCGCAAGCGAGCAACCGCTGACGCTATCGGCGACTTACCAGGGTTGCAATGAGCCGATCGGTGTTTGTTACGCGCCGATTCATAAAGCCATCGATCTGACGTTACCGGCGGTGAAAGCCGCTATCGGCGCGGTTGCTAACGCCGTGAGCAACCCGGCGGCTGCGGCCGGGGTGGATGCAACCGCGGAATTGTTCCGCATGCCGTCCAAAGCGCCTGCCATTGAAACCGAGGCGTACAAAATTGACCAAATGTTTCAAACCGGTGATTTCTGGTTGATTCTGACCGGATTTTTCGGCATTGGCTTGTTGTTGTCACTTACCCCTTGTGTGTTTCCGATGTTTCCGATTTTGTCGGGAATTATTGCCAATCGCGGCAAGCACGTGACTAAAAGTCATGGATTTATCCTGGCATTGGCGTATGTGCTGGGCATGGCGATTACGTATGCTATTGCCGGTGTGGCGGCTGGGTTGTCGGGCTCAATGCTG
This sequence comes from Nitrosomonas oligotropha, assembly GCF_900106555.1. Lineage (GTDB taxonomy): Bacteria > Pseudomonadota > Gammaproteobacteria > Burkholderiales > Nitrosomonadaceae > Nitrosomonas > Nitrosomonas oligotropha_A. The sequence continues at coordinate 168,615 of NZ_FNOE01000001.1, forward strand.
TCGGCCGCATTGCAGAATGCCTGGGTGCTGGGTTCGTTTGCAGTGATTTTTGTGCTGCTGTCTTTTTCCATGTTCGGTTTTTATGAGCTGCAATTACCCGGCGCTATGCAGACCAAATTATCCGAAGAAGCCGGTCACCTAAAAGGCGGGCATTTGACCAGTGTGTTCGGCATGGGCGCACTGTCGGCATTGATCGTCGGCCCTTGCGTCGCGGCGCCTTTGGCCGGTGCTTTACTGTATATCAGTCAGACCCGCGATGTGATCCTGGGCGGCTCGGCGCTGTTCGTCATGGCGCTGGGGATGGGCGTGCCTTTACTGTTGCTGGGCACATCCGCCGGTGCGTTGTTGCCAAAAGCCGGAGCATGGATGGAATCGATCAAGCGGTTCTTTGGCGTATTACTGCTCGGAGTCGCTATCTGGTTGATCTCTCCGGTTATTAACGACGTGGTGCATATGCTGCTGTGGGCGGCGTTGCTGATTATCTCGGCTATTTATCTGCATGCGATTGATCCGTTGCCGGAACGCGCTTCGGGTTTGCAGAAATTTCTCAAAGGCATCGGTGTTATTGCTTTGCTGGTGGGTGTGGCATTATTAATCGGCGTGTTATCCGGCAGTCGCGATGTGTTGCAGCCGCTGTCAAAACTAAACTTGGCAGCGGATGCGGCAAGCGGTCAAGAGGCAGCAGTTTCCAGTTATCCGGCTTTACCTTTTCAGGGGGTAAAAACCGTTGCGGAATTGGATGAGCAAATCCGCCAATCCAAAGGCAAGCACGTTATGGTCAGATTTCATGCGGATTGGTGTGTTTCCTGCAAGGAAATGGATCGTTTTACGTTGTCCGATGCTAAAGTGCAATCACGTTTGAAGGATGTCGTGCTGCTGCAAATCGATGTGACCGACGGTACACCGGATGATGCGGCTTTATTGAAGCGGTTTAAGCTATTCGGCCCGCCGGGCATTCTATTTATCGATCGCCAGGGCAACGATGTGCCTGATATTAAAGTGATCGGTTTTCTGAATAAAAATGATTTCTTAACTGTGCTGAACGCCGTTTTGATTTAGGCATGCATTAAACCTGGCAGCAGGTTTCTGCAGATTGAAAATTATCTAAGGAAGTGAAGTAGCGATGCCAAAATCTAAACTTCTTGCGTTGTATTTGCGCGCACTAAAACCCAATATCAAGTTTCTTCAAGCTGGAAAACTATCAAAGGATTTCGTGATGTCAAAATTTAAGCAGATTTTTTTGTATGTTTGTGTCGCATTATTTGCACTGGGAGCAGGCTCATTTCTGCGATCCGTATTGATGGAGTCGTATCAAGTTGAATTATCCAGTGCGGAAAGCCAGCAAGGTGCAAAAGCGATTCTCGAAGCCAATTTACCGGATATTCACGGCGAAAATCAGGCCGTTTCGCAGTGGTCTGGAAAAGTCCTGGTGGTGAATTTCTGGGCGACTTGGTGTACACCTTGCCAAGAGGAAATCCCTGAGTTTGTCGAGGCGCAGGAAAAATACCGCGAGCAAGGATTGGTGTTTATCGGCATCGCGCTGGATCAAGCCGACAAAGTAAAAATGTTCAGCCAGGAATTCGGCATCAACTATCCCGTACTGGTCGGCAGCATGGACGCGTGGTCGCTGGCGGCGGCGGCTGGCAACCGCATGTCGGTATTGCCGTATACCGTGGTCATTAACCGTTCTGGTGAAATTGCGGAAACCTATGTAGGCCGGGTCAATCTGAAAAAACTGGAAAAATTGGTTCTTCCATTGCTTAAGGAAACTTTACCAGCGCAGCCGTCAGAAAAAACCAGCTAATAGTGCCGATTTCTTCAGGATCATAAGCTGTATTTATCTGTTGAAATTTTTCTTAGCCTTAAGCGCTAAAACTGCAAAATTATAGTGAGATCTATTGCGCAAGTATTCCAAATAAACAATTGTACTGCGTGATATTCAGGTAATATTTATTGCAGGAATAGAATGCTTTTTATACTGGTATGCACGCGAGCTACTCTGTCCATAAAAACCTCGCATTCTGATTTTGCGAATACTTACCGGAAATTCAATAACACTGTTAATTTTGAATTGAATCAATTTCAGAAGGCAGTAACGCAAGGATCTTTAATCTAAATGTGACGAGGGATATTTTTCCAATATTCATTTAGGAGAACCTCATCATGGTAAAACTTGATCGCAATAGTCGTTTCGTTGTTTTCTTTTTGATTGCGCAAATGGCTTTCTTCCCGGCCTGCACATCGGCGCCTAAGTATGAGGGAAGCGCAGAGCAATACGATGATATTGTCCTTACCACCAAGGTTCACGAAGCCATTATCGATGAACTCTCCTTGCGGCCTTTCGAAATCAATGTCAGAACCGTAAAGGGTGTGGTCGAACTTAGCGGCACCGTCAATTCTCGCGACGATATCGATAAAGCCATGGCGGTTGCACGCAGTATCAATGGTATAAGATTCATCAAGAATGATATGCGTACCCAAGGAACCGGTGATTATTAATTTTGTTTGTACCCATGAATTGCAAGTTGTATGGAAAACAAAACTTGCAATTCATTCCTGCCTCAATGGCGCGATGAGTTGTTGCGCCGGTCATCGTTAATGCAAAATTACCCAATCAAACACGCCATTGGCTGACATTGTACTGATCGTCCATTTTTTGTATGTGCTGTTTGTGGTTGGAAGCCTGCCCGTCATTTGGCTGGGCACGTGGTTTAAGCTGAGCTTTGTCAGGAATCCATGGTTTCGTTATTTACATCTTGGCGCGATTGTATTGGTCGTGATGGAATCTTTGATGGGCGTCGCTTGCCCGTTGACAGCATGGGAAAATAGCTTGCGCCAGGTTGAAACCGGCGGCAGTTTTATTCAGCATTGGCTCCATCGCATCATGTTTTACGATGCACCGGAAGGCGTGTTGACAGCGATTTATATTGTGTTTGCCGGTTTGGTCGCGATGACTTTCAAATGGGTGCCGCCGGTGCGCGGAAATCGCCGGTCATGATGATGAAACGAGTGAATGATCATCCGTTTCTTCCGCGGTAGGGGTAAGCATTTCTTCGATATTGGGTTCGAAAGTTTCTTCATCGAATGCCGTGTCGCCGCCGATGAAGGGTTGATCTTGCGCTTTCAGGTTGAAGAAATCATAGCGGGAAGTATCGGCCAGATGCGATGGTTGAACGTTTTGTAAGGCGCGAAACATGGTTTCCAGCCGGCCGGGAAATTTTTTATCCCACTGTTGCAACATTTCTTTGATGACCTGACGTTGCAGGTTAGGCTGCGATCCACATAAATTGCAGGGAATGATTGGAAAATTTGCAATGGCGGCGTACGCTGCCAAATCCTTTTCCTTGCAGTAAGCCAGCGGACGGATAACGATGTGCTTGCCATTATCGCTGACCAGCTTGGGCGGCATCGCTTTCAATTTTCCGCCATAAAACATATTCAGAAACAGGGTTTCCAGGATGTCGTCGCGATGATGGCCCAGCGCGATTTTGGTGGCGCCCAATTCGCTGGCAACCCGGTAAAGCACGCCGCGGCGCAAACGCGAGCAAAGACTGCACGTGGTTTTCCCTTCCGCGATGACGCGTTTTACAACGCTGTAAGTATCTTGTTCGACGATACGGAAAGGCATACCGATTTCCGTCAGGTAGCTGGGCAGTACCTGCTCAGGAAAACCGGGTTGCTTTTGATCCAGATTGACTGCGATCAACTCAAATTCCAATGGCGCATGCGCTTGCAGATTGCGCAGGATATCCAATAAAGCATAACTATCCTTGCCGCCGGACAAACAGACCATTATCCGGTCGCCGGCCTCGATCATATTGAAATCAGCAATCGCAGTACCGGCCAACCGCCGCAGGCGTTTTTGCAGCTTGTTGGTATTATATTGTTGTTTTTGTTGCATACTTTATGAGATTCCAGTGGATGAAAATGACCTTTTTAACCCGGTAAAATGCACGATACTGGTGGTGGAATATTAGACAAATAAAGTGGAACAATTTAGCATAGCCGGATTCTAATCAAGACGGATAAACAGGTTCGGGAATTATTTCAGGAGCATTCTATGAACGGGATTATACCATTTGTGGTCTTGGTCTTGTTTTCAACCAGTAGTTACTCGAATACTAACTATTCCAATGTTGAAGTTGATATTGGCAGGCCGGGTGATGCGGACAAAGTATCCCGTATCATCAAGCTGACACAAGTGGATAATATGTTTTTACCGGCTGAAGTCAAAGTAAATGAAGGCGAAACGATCCGGTTTGTGGTGAAAAATGGCGGCAATCACCGGCATGAAATGTTGCTGGGTTCGATGGCAGAGTTGAAAAAAGTTGCTAATATGCGGCGCATGTATCCTGATAAGGAGCATTCCGAAGCTCATCTGCTGCAACTGGAGCCGGGCGAGCAAAAAGAACTGATCTGGCAATTCACGCACGCAGGGACAATTGATTTTGCCTGCCCGCTGCCGGGCCATTTTAAGAAGATGCATGGAACAATCATTGTGGAGAAAAAATGAAATTACGAATAGGTGCGATACTGGCAGCTGGATTGTTAGGTGTTGCTGCGCAAGCAGCCGCTACAACGACGGTTGATGTTTATAAAAGCCCGACCTGCGGGTGCTGCGCTAAATGGGTTGATCACATGCGTGATCACGGTTTTACCGTAAAAACGCACGATGTAGGCAATAAGGAAATCCGCAAAAAATCGGGTATTTCCGAATCCTTGGGTTCTTGCCATACCGCGTTGATCAACGGCTATGCGATTGAAGGGCATGTACCGGCGCCGGATATCATTCGCATGCTGAAGGAAAAACCCAAAGCCATCGGCTTATCAGTGCCTGATATGCCGCACGGCACACCGGGTATGGAAGGCAGCGGACGAGTCGATCCATATAATGTTCTGCTGATCGAAGAACGGGATCAAGCGCGTAAGGATACGAAGATTTATCACCGTTATGACCCTTATGCCAAGAAAGCCGTGCAAGAAGCGGAACCGGCTAATGCTGAGCCGGAGAAAAGCAGTTCTGTGATGCGCTTGAAGTAGTAGCGGCTTTTTCATGATCGTGCGTAATGTGGTGCTCTGCATTTTTGTTGCAACAATGCTGGGTTGCGGTAATTCTGCGCCGCCCGGCGTTTCTTCCGGCCAGCATCAGGTCGATAGCAAGACAGGCTTAATAAAGCGGAATTTGGATCAAGCGCAAATCAAACGCGGTGAGAGTGTCTATAACGCCAATTGCATTGGATGTCATGGACCTAACGGTGAAGCGACCCCGGAATGGCGTAAACCTGGCGCGGATGGAAAATATCCGCCACCGCCATTGGATAGCACCGCGCATGCCTGGCATCATTCGACCGACGTTTTGAAAAAAACGATACTCAAAGGAACGCCGCCTGAAATTGGCTCCATGCCCGCATGGGAGGGTAAGCTAACTGAACAGCAGGTGGATGATGTGATCGTCTGGATAAAATCCCTATGGTCGGACGAAATTTATGACATCTGGTTCAAGAATTTTGAAGGAAAGTAGCCGTCAGCACCGCTGATGATCGTCATTCTTCCGTTTTTTGTTCCAGTGATTTTATTTGTTCCAGGATAACCTGTTTTTCATTTTCCAGTTCTGTGAAACGTGCATACAGCCGGTTTAAGTCGGCTGTATATTTTTCAATCCGTTGATCCCTTTCTTGTTTCTGCTGCATTAAATTATTGTAATTAGGCACCGGAATACTTTGCCCGGGTGTGCTCGGCAACGGTATATTCATGGAAGGCTCAGCGATATCATTGCGGCGTAATTCTTGAATCATCATGAATTGCTGTTGAATGGATTGAGATTCTTGCTGTATGCGAGCTAACGCTTTTTCCAGCTGACGTGATTGTTTTTCCGTATCCGTCATACCCTTATCCTCATCAGCCCAAGCCATGAGGGAAAAAGTCAGTGCCAGCAAAAAAAGAGTTGTTCGCATGGTATAGCGCCTATTCAAAAAAGAATTACTGTGTGTTTTTCACGCTGCAAAGCAGCGTCAGTTAATTCCCCGGTTTGTTCAGTATTTTCCATTCTACACGCCTGCAACGCGATGGCGCATCACTTAATTTCTAAGGAAACGCTGATTAATTGACTACACGAGCGAATCACTTCGTTGCGCGGTACTCGCTCCCTTGCCTATCTTGTAGATATGTCTCGGTTGCTGTGTTCCGTGCGCCTCGTGCTTCATCTCGTTCGCCGAATTAATCAGCGTTTCCCTAATTCATTTGTTTCTATCCGCGCAAATCAATTTCCCGGAATTATCCAAATAATTTGCCTATAATACCGTGCGAATACTGAGGTAGCATCAATCGCCGTTCTATGCCAGTCATCCACTCGGTCCAGGTTTATCCTATTTTGAATCAATGCAGCGTTTAAAGAGAATCGTGAGACATCAAGAGATTCGTGTGGGCGGAAAGATTTTAAACAAATGATGCATTTTCCAATGCAAAAATAATCATTGCGTGAATAAATGAAAACCCAAAAAGAACAGCATACGCCGATGATGCAGCAATATTTGCGCATCAAGGCGCAGCATCCGGATATGCTAATGTTTTACCGCATGGGGGATTTTTATGAATTGTTTTTTGACGATGCGGAAAAAGCGGCAAAGCTCCTGGGGATCACGCTGACACAACGCGGCGCTTCTGCCGGGGAGCCCATCAAAATGGCGGGCGTGCCCTACCATGCGGCCGAGCAGTATCTGGCAAAGTTGGTCAAGGCGGGCGAATCCATTGCGATCTGCGAGCAGGTCGGAGATCCGGCGACCAGTAAGGGGCCAGTAGCTCGGGAAGTGACGCGCATCATCACGCCGGGAACCCTGACCGATGCGGCTTTGCTGGAAGATAAGCGCGATTGCATCTTATTGGCGTTGTCGATACAGGAGTCGACCTTGGGGTTGGCTTGGTTGAATCTCGCGGCGGGGCAGTTACGCGTGCTGGAAACGGTGCCGCACAATCTGCTCAGCGAACTGGAGCGTTTGCAACCGGCGGAGATTCTTTTGCCCGAATCATTGAAATTGCCTGAGATACAAGGAAGAAACTGGGCGTTGAAGCGTTTGCCGCAGTGGCAATTTGATCATGACAGTACGCGCAATACGCTGACGCGGCAATTTGCAACCCATGATCTCAGCGGTTTCGGTTGCGATGATTTGTCCACCGCGCTGTGTGCCGCCGGGGCATTATTGGAATACACGCGCCTGACGCAAGGATCCGCCGCACCCCATATTTCGTCGTTGCAAGCGGAGCGGGAAAGCATTTATGTGCGCATGGATGCCGCAACGCGCCGCAATTTGGAAATTTCCGAAACGATACGCGCCGAGCGATCGCCGACGTTGCTGTCGTTGCTCGACACCTGCGCCACCAATATGGGCAGCCGCTTGCTGCAATTCTGGCTGCATCATCCGCTGCGCGATCGCACCATCATACAACAGCGGCTCGATAGCGTGGCGGCGTTGATCGGAGAAAACGGGCAGCATCATTTTGCGGCCGTGCGCGTTCTGCTGCGGCAATGCGCCGATATCGAACGGATAACCGCGCGTATTGCGCTGAAATCGGCGCGACCAAGGGATTTATCGGGTTTGCGTGACAGTTTGAAACTGCTGCCGCAAGTCATTTTGGCTACCGCCCACTGTAACAGTGAGCGCATCGGCCAATTGCTTCACGTCATGCAGATTGAACCCGCAGTGGTTGAGTTACTGAGCAAAGCCTTGTTGCCGGAGCCGGGCGTGGTGTTGCGCGAAGGTAATGTCATTGCCGATGGTTTTGACGCTGAGCTCGATGAGTTGCGTGCGCTGCAAAACAATTGCGGTGAATTTTTGTTGCAACTGGAAATGCGCGAAAAGGAACGTACCGGCATTCCTAACCTTAAGGTGGAATATAACCGTGTGCATGGTTTTTATATCGAAGTCACGCATGCGCACAGCGAGAAAATCCCCGACGATTACCGGCGCAGACAAACGCTAAAGAATGCCGAGCGCTACATTACGCCGGAACTGAAGACCTTCGAAGAGAAAGCCTTATCCGCGCAAGACCGGGCACTGGCGCGGGAAAAATATTTGTACGAGGGACTGTTGAATGCGCTTGCCCAGTATATTCATGCGCTGCAAAAAATCGCCGCGAGCGTCGCGGAAATCGATGTTCTGTGCGCATTTGCCGAACGTGCCCAAGCGCTCGATTATGCTGCTCCGCAGTTAGCCGGTGAGGATGTGTTTATCATCGATACCGGCCGCCATCCGGTGGTGGAGCAGCAGGTGGAAAACTTTGTCGCCAATGATGTGCAGCTGGGCGCCGAGCATAGCGGAAAACCGCGCATGCTGATGATTACCGGTCCCAACATGGGCGGTAAATCAACCTACATGCGGCAAATTGCGTTGATTGCCTTGCTGGCGCATTGCGGCAGTTATGTACCGGCTAAAGTTGTACAAATTGGAATCTTGGATCAAATCTTTACTCGTATCGGTGCTGCCGACGATTTGGCCAGCGGACGCTCGACGTTTATGGTGGAAATGACCGAAACCGCTAACATTCTGCATAACGCCACGGCGCACAGCCTGGTGCTGATGGACGAAGTCGGGCGCGGTACGTCGACATTTGACGGTTTGGCTTTGGCGTTTGCCATTGCGCGCCATCTAATGATCAAGAACCGCAGTTTTACCCTTTTTGCCACGCATTATTTTGAATTGACCAAGCTTGCGGAAGAATTCAAACAGCTCCAAAACGTGCATTTGGATGCGGTCGAGTATAAGCACCGTATTGTTTTTCTGCACAAGGTTGCCGAAGGACCGGCCAGTCAAAGTTATGGCCTGCAAGTGGCTGCACTCGCAGGCGTTCCCGATGCGGTGATCAAGCTGGCGAAAAAACACTTGATTAAGTTGGAACAGGAAAGTGTAAAACAAGAACCGCAATTGGATCTGTTTTCTGTTTCGATTGCCGGGCCGCAAGAGGAAAGCGTGCAAGAACATCCCGTCATTACCATGCTGCAAAAGCTTTCGCCGGACGAATTGAATCCCCGGCAAGCATTGGAACAACTCTATGTATTGAAAGAAGCCCTGGGTACTGCGGATAACAGCTAGCTTTTATCACCCCAGCGCAATTTTTGCTGCATTAATGCTCATGCCCATGTCCATGCGCGCCGTGAACATGCTCGTGCGCGATTTCTTCCTCAGTGGCCGGACGTACATCCGTCACGGTGCAGGCAAAATTCAACCGCATCCCGGCGAATGGGTGGTTACCGTCGACAATAACCGAGTCTTCCGTGACGTCAGTGACTTTGTAGAGAATAAAATCATCGGAATCTTCCGCGCCGCCTTCGAAGTGCATGCCGATTGACACATTATCGGGGAATGAATTGCGCGGCTCCACGCGAATTAATTCAGCGTCATACTCACCGAAAGTATCTTCCGGCTCCATCGAAACCGTGCAGGAATGACCAACCTCCTTTTCATGCAACGCTTCTTCAACCAGGGGAAAAATACCGCCATAGCCACCGTGTAAATAACTGATCGGTGTATCTGTTTTTTCCAGAATTTTTCCCGAAGCGTCCGACAATTCATAGTTGAGTGAGACCACGGTATCTTTTAAAACGCGCATGTTATGTTTATCCTCGCTTTGGTAATTGCAAAATTAAAAAACTTCTAATAATCAAGATGATTATTGGTTACTAAAACTTATATTGAATAGGTGCCCATTATACGCATAAAGCTATTTTTTTCCTGCAAAACAAGAGATCAACCATAGTTTTTGAGCATTTTCCGGGCAACCTGATAATCGGGGTAAATCGTCTCAACCAGTCTCCAAAACGTCTTTGAATGGTTCATTTCAATCAGATGCGCCAGTTCATGCGCGACGACGTAGTCGATCAAATGCAGCGGCAGTTGGATCAAGCGCCAGTTAAGCGTGACAAGACCACGGCTGTTGCAGCTGCCCCAGCGAGTTTTGGCGCGTGACAGACGGAATGGCGGCGGGGGTACATTCAATGCCGGGGCGTAGATTGCAATGCGTTCTTTGAAGCACGCAACCGCTTGCTGGCCGTACCAGGCCATGACGAATTGCTCGATTTGGCGGGGATTGAGTTGCGCGAGGGATTGTTTCGCTTCACTGCAGGTAAATTGCCGCGTCATGTCGATCTCGCCGGATGGTTTCAGTGCGATGTGCCAAGGTTCGCCGAGCAGCGGATAGGCCGCATCGTGCGTCCACGTCAATGCGAGGTTTTTTTTGGCTTGCCATTGATCGAGCTTTTTCGTGATCCAACCGGCTTTTTCCCGCAGAACGGTATCGATGTGCGGGAGTGCGGTTTGCAGCGGCGCGCTGATGCGCAAACCGTGGTGATCAATTTGTAAACCGATCGATTTGCGCTGACAACGTTTGAGCGTGTAGGTAATTTCCCGGCCGTTGAGCGTCGTAGTGGCTTGCACGAGCACGTTATGATTCTTGCAGGTTCTTCCGGCCGATGCGCAGCATTTCGTCCTCGATCCAGGCTTCCACTTGTGCGTTCAATTCCCCGGCTTCCATACCGGTGGGATCGATCGGCTGGCCGATGCTAACGGTAATGGTGCCGGGGTGTTTGACGAAAGAATTTCTTCCCCACAACTCACCGGCATTGTGCGCGACCGGCACCACTGGCACATTGGTGTGCGTCGCCAGCCAGGCCCCGCCAATGCGGTATTTACCGCGTTGTCCCGGCGGGATGCGTGTGCCTTCGGGAAAGATCACGATCCAGAAGCCTTGTTGCAAACGGTCCTTGCCTTGCTCGACAATTTGTTCCAAAGCTTTCTTCCGCGCGCTGCGGTCGATCGCGATCGGACTGGTCATCGCCAAGCCCCAGCCGAAAAACGGAATACGTAGCAGTTCTTTTTTCAGCACCCACACCTGCGGCGGAAAAATTTCCTGGAAAGCCAGTGTTTCCCATGCCGACTGATGTTTGGAGAGCACGATGCTCGGGGTTTTTGGGATATTTTCCGCGCCGATGATGCGATAGCGGATACCGCACAAGTGCCACAACAGAAACAGCATGATGCGCGTCCAGCTCGAGGTCACGCGGTAGCGGTTATGCGGCGACAGTGGAAAGCACGCCAGCGTAAAAATGGCATACGGCGGCGTGATGATGATTTGCAGCAGCATGTACAGCGCCGAACGGAAAATGGCCACTATTATTCTTCTCCAACCAACGCATCGGCCACGGCGGCGAGATTGTCGAAAATCTGCGTATGCGCCGGAATTTCCTGAGAGACGCGCGTTGTTTCTCCATTGCCGGTCAGCACCAACACCGGTACTGCACCGACCGCAGCCGCCGCTTGCAAATCTTTCAACGAATCGCCGACTACCATGACATTTTTCAGATTGACGCCGTAACGCTGCATGATCTCATCGAACAACCCAGTCGCCGGTTTGCGGCAGGAACACTTATCCGCGTTGGTATGCGGGCAGAAGAATATCGCATCGATGCGCCCGCCTGCGTGATTGACCGCTTTGTACATTTTGTCATTGATGGCGTTATAAGTCGCCATATCGAGCAGCCCGCGCCCGATGCCCGATTGGTTGGTAGCGATCACCACGCGATACCCGGCATGCGTCAAGCGGGCGATCGCTTCCAGGCTACCAGGAATCGCAATCCATTCGTCCGGCGTTTTGATAAACGTACCGCTGCTCTGATTAATCACGCCGGTTTGGTCGAGGATGATCAGCTTCATGTCAGGCGGCCAGCTTGGAAAGATCGGCGATTTGATTCATCGTCTGATGCAGTTGCTTCAGCAAAGCAAGACGGTTATTGCGCAATTGCACATCATCGACGTTCACCATCACGTGATCGAAAAAAGTGTCGACTGGAGCTTTCAACGTTGCCAGCAGTTGCAGCGAAGCGGTGTAATCACCAGCGGCAAAAGCTTTTTTGGTTTTCGGCTCAATGTCTTGCAACGCTTGGTAAAGCGATTGCTCATCGGCTTCCGGCAACCAATCAGGATTCACAACATCAGCGATAGAGCCTTCGGATTTCTTAAGGATATTACCGACCCGCTTGTTGGCCGCCGCCAGACTGACCGCTTCCGGCAGTGCGGCAAACGCCCGCACGGCGGCGAGACGTTTGGGAATATCGCTTAAATGCTGTGGATTCAGGCTGAGTACGGCGTCGACTTCCTGGGCGGTGTAGCCTTGCTCGCGCAAATAGCCAACGAGGCGTTCCCAGAAAAATTTCTTCAATTGCAGCAGTAATTCTTCCAGGTTAGGGGGTAATTTCAGAAAAACCCCTTGTGGATTCGGAATCGCGGTGATACTCAATATTTCTCGATAAGTCTGATCGATTAATTGATTCAATTTAAAATGAGCCAGGTTTTTTTCGATCAGAATGCGAATGACTCCCAATGCATGACGGCGCAACGCGAACGGATCTTTGTCACCGGTTGGTACTTCACCGATTATGAACATGATCACCAGTGTTTCCAGTTTATCCGCAAGCGCCAGACAAATCCCCGCCGGGTTACGCGGCAATTCGTCGCCGGCAAAACGCGGTTTGTACTGATCTTCGATGGCAAACGCGACATCGTCGCTTAAACCTTCATGCTGCGCGTAATAGCGCCCCATGATGCCTTGCAGTTCAGGAAATTCACCGACCATGTCGGTCAGCAAGTCTGCCTTGGCCAACTTAGAAGCCTCAACGGCCTGATCGGCCAGCTCATTGCCTCCCAACTGTGCGCCAATCATTTTGGCGATGGCGCAAACAGAGTGTATGCGTTTTCCTTGTGTATACGCTTTGTTGTGATAAACCACCTTATCCAATTCCGGCAAGCGCGATGCCAACGTCTTTTTGCGATCCTGATCGAAGAAAAACTTGGCGTCGGCGAGGCGTGAGCGTACTACGCGTTCGTTACCGGTGATGACTTGTGTGGGATCGACGGGGCGGATGTTGGAAACCAGCAGGAATTTGTTGGCCAGTTTTCCGTTGGCATCAAGCAATGGAAAATATTTCTGGTTCGCTTTCATTGTCAGAATCAGGCATTCCTGCGGTACTTGCAGGAATTCGGCATCAAATTGGCCAACCAGCACATTCGGATGTTCGACCAGCGCGGTGACTTCATCGAGTAGTGCGTCGTCATCGACCGGTGTCAGGTGTTCATGCGCCGCAGCGGCGGCGAGCTGGCGCGTGATTTCGGTGCGGCGCTCGGCGAAACTGGCAAGCACGGCACCCTCGGTTTGCAGTTGTTGCGCGTAACTGTCGGCGTTGTGCAGCACGATCGGATTGACTTTGGCTTCGAAGCGGTGCCCCTGCGTTTCGCGTCCGGCTTGCAAGCCAAGCACGCTGACCGGCACGACGTCCGCGCCGTGCAATGCAGTCAGTGCGTGCGCGGGACGCACAAAGTTGACGCTGCTCCAGCCATCCGCCAATTGATACGTCATCACCTTCGGGATCGGTAATTGTCCAATCGCTTCCTCTAACGCTTTTTGCAGTCCATCGGTCAGTGCTATGCCTGTCACGGTGGTATCCCAAAACAACGTTTCGGTTTTGCCATCCAACGCACGCTTCAGCTGCGGCACGACCGAGGCATCCGCGCCGAGGCTGGCTAGTTTTTTCAATAACGGTGGCGTAGCCTGGCCTTGCGCGTCCAGTCCGACTTTGACCGGCATCAGTTTTTGCGTGACCGCTTGATCGGCGGCTTGCGCCGCGACGTTGACGATATGCACCGCCAATCGTCTCGGGGCGGCGTACGGCGTGATGGTTGCGTCGTGCGCGATCAAACCTTGCGCTTTCAAGCTGTCAGCCAGCAATTGCGCAAAACTGGCGCCCAGTTGTTTCAGCGATTTGGGCGGCAATTCCTCGACCAATAATTCAACCAGCAGATTCTTGCTCATGATGCGGATTCCTGCATGTCGGGCATTTGTGCGACCCATTCGCGCGGCGCCATCGGGAACGGCGGATTGAGGTTTTTACGGCTATCGTAATAGGCTTTGGCAACTTGGCGCGACAGGTTGCGGATGCGACCGATATAGGCGGCACGCTCGGTCACTGAAATAGCACCGCGCGCATCGAGCAGATTGAACGTATGCGCCGCTTTCAACACTTGCTCGTAGGCTGGCAACGCCAACTGCTGTTCGATGAGATGATTGGCTTGCGCTTCATACTTGCCGAACGCCAGAAATAGAAATTCGGTATCGCTGTGTTCAAAGTTATATTTAGATTGCTCGACTTCGTTTTGATGGTACACGTCGCGGTACGTTAAACCTTTGGTCCAGGTTAGATCGAACACGCTTTCCACGCCCTGCAAATACATCGCCAGACGCTCCAGTCCGTAGGTGATTTCGCCGGTGATCGGTTTGCAGTCAATGCCACCGACTTGCTGGAAATAGGTGAATTGCGTGACTTCCATGCCATTCAGCCAGGTTTCCCAGCCCAATCCCCACGCGCCCAGCGTCGGATTTTCCCAATCGTCCTCGACTAAGCGCACGTCGTTTTGCGTCAAATCAAATCCCAGTAGGCGCAGCGAATCGAGATACAAATCCAGAATGTTTTTTGGTGCCGGTTTCAATACCACCTGAAACTGATAATAATGCTGCAAGCGATTGGGGTTGTCGCCGTAACGCCCGTCTTTGGGACGGCGCGCCGGTTGTACATAAGCGGCTTTCCACGGTTCGGGGCCGATGGCGCGTAGAAATGTGGCGGTATGGCTGGTGCCCGCGCCCACTTCCATATCGTACGGCTGCAAAATCGCGCATCCCTGCTCGTTCCAATATTGCTGCAAGGTCAGGATAATTTCCTGGAAGGTCAATGTCGGCATGAAAAGTCGAGTTTTATCGCCATTAAAAGAAAAATTATGCGGATTTTACCGGGTTTTCCATGCCGCGCGAAAGGCGGATAGTAAACCGATGCACAATAACAATCCGGCCAGCCCTAGCACTGGGTAATTTCCCATGCGCACATACGGTGTCGCACCGGTAAAGCCTTGCGCCAATCCATGCAGCGCCGCGGTGGTGAAAATTTCGATGGTTTGTAACACTCGGCCACGCTCGTCGATGATCGCAGTCACACCGGTATTCGTGGCGCGCAGCATATAGCGTCCGGTTTCCAAGGCGCGCATTTGCGAAATCTGTAAGTGTTGCTGCGGTCCGATTGAGCGCCCGAACCAGGCATCATTGCTGACATTGACCAGCATCGTGGCTTGCGGCAATTGATAGATAATTTCCTCGCCAAATACATCTTCGTAACAGATATTGATCGCTACCCGCTGCCCGGCTAAGTTCATCGGCTGCTGATCCAAACCGCCGCGCGAAAAATCGGACAGCGGGATTTGCAGTACTTGAATCACCCAGCCAAAAAGCGGCTTGAACGGAATATATTCGCCGAAGGGAACCAGGTGATGCTTGCGGTAACTTTGTTCCGGCGCGGTACCGAAGCTGAACATGGTGTTGTAATATTCGTTGCCCTCGCGGCCAGTGCGCTCGGCCAGGCCGATCAACACGTCGCCGTTATTATTCCTGGCGTGCTCGGCCAGATACGACAAATACCGTGGCGGCACGGTATCGCTGAACAACGGAATGGAAATTTCCGGCGTCACGATCAAGCGGCTATCGCTTTCCACGATCAGCTTGGCGTATGTTTGCATGGTGCTTTCCAGGTGATCTTCACGCCACTTCATGTCTTGTGGAATATTACCTTGCAGTAAACTCACGCTAACCGGCTCTCCTTCCGGTTTAACCCAGTCGATCAACTGCAAGCCATACCCGCCGCACCATATCAGTAGCAAAGGCAATGCGTAACGCCATTTTTTAATCCCTTGGTCAAGCCAGAAAAAAAGCAAAGCCGCGCTGAATATCAGCAAAAACGAAATACCGTAAACACCGAAAACCGGTGCAAAACCCGCCAAGGGACTCAACGGCGCTTGCGAATAGCCCAGTGCCAGCCAGGGAAAACCGGTAAATAACGTGCCGCGCAACCATTCCGACAGCACCCATAAGGCCGCAGCCAGCGATGCCCAAAGAAAAGGCGAAGTCAGGCGGGATCGGGTCAGAAGCCAAAAACCTAAAGCCGGAAACAGCGACAGGTAAGCACAGAGTACGATCAATGCAACCACCGCGATGGGCATCGGCATTGCGCCAAAATCGTGCAAGCTGACGTAAATCCAGGTGACTCCGGCGCTAAACAGCCCCATGCCAAAACCGAATCCCAATGCGGCATTTTTCAGCGGACTTTGGCTTTTGTGGCACAATCCCAGCAATACAGCCACGGTGATGACCGGCACCGGAAAAAGATAGAAAGGGGCAAAACCGAGGACGGTCAGCATACCCAGCAGAAAAACAATAATCAGTTGTAACAAAGGATTTTTCAATCGAGTCCAATTAGCGATGAAGATGGGAAAAATGGTCAGCCGCCGGAAATTACCGGATACCATAGAAACTGCACTGAACTTTCATATTTTAATGGTGTTCTCAGCATTTGCTTTATCATAAATTAACCCGTGACATCTTTGCGTACAATTTTAATCTTACTTTTCCGGGTGACATTCCATACGACTTATGCTAAATAATTATTTATTCACTTTATTGCCGGTATAAAAGTAGAATATGCGCACTGTTTTGCGTAACATCCGGTCTTGAATCCAGCGCACGGCTGCACGAAAAATGACTGAATGCTTAATGATTTATGAATCCTGCGAATGCTGCACAGAAGTTGTACGTTTTATCTTATATTTGAAAATCAATCGGATTTCTCATGAAATTTAAAATTCTATGCGTGTTATTGCTGTCCGGACTTACTGCCTGCGCGCAGCTTCCTTCCAACAAGGAGGCAGAAAAAACAGGGGAATCCACCGATCCGGATGAAGTCAGTCAGCTGAATTTACCCAAGCAGGAGCTGACTGCGCCCATTCTGTTTGATTTTTTAGTCGGTGAAACCGCATTGCAGCGGGGTAGCTTGGATATTGCGGTCAACCGCTATGTCAAGCTGGCCAAAACGACGCGCGATCCCCGCATCGCCAAGCGCGCAACAGAAATTTCCCTGCATGCCGGCAATCCCTTTGCGGCGGAACAAGCAGCCACTCTGTGGGTTGGACTCGAGCCTGATTCCGTCGATGCGCGCCAAACCATCGCTGCATTGCTGGTCAATCTTGGCAAGCTGGATGCCGCGCGGCCCCATCTCGAAAAACTGCTGGCTACGGAAAAAGAAGGCGTCGACAATGCCTTCATGCAACTCAACCAATTGTTGTCACGCAATCCGGACAAAACCGCGACATTGCAATTGATACAACAGCTTTCGCAACCGTATAAGGATGTTCCGGAAGTCCATTTCGCCATTTCCCAGGCAGCATGGTTTGCCAATCAGCATCAGCTGGCATTGGATGAGATGCAGCGCGCGCTGGTTTTGCGCCCTGAATGGGAAATCGCCGCCGTTCATAACGGCAG
The DNA here is from genome assembly GCF_900106555.1 of Nitrosomonas oligotropha. GTDB lineage: Bacteria > Pseudomonadota > Gammaproteobacteria > Burkholderiales > Nitrosomonadaceae > Nitrosomonas > Nitrosomonas oligotropha_A. Next base: position 186,012 of record NZ_FNOE01000001.1, read on the forward strand.
AATATTGCAACGCGTTTCCGCTGCTGATGCGAGCGAATTCTACCGCGGCTATCTCGAAAAATATCCGGCATCTAACGAAGTCAGAGTGGCTTATACCCGGGTATTGATCGGTGCAAACGAGATTGATCAGGCGCGCGAGCAAGTGCAATGGTTATTGGATAAAAATCCCGAAGACGCTGAAATTACCCTAGCAGCCGGATTACTGGCCACGGAGATGGGTGATTTTGATGTTACCGAAGCCAGTTTCAAAAAGGCACTGACCCTGGGATACAAAGACACCAATGCGGTTTACTTCCACTTGGCGCAGATTTATGAGGAAACCAATCGCCCCGATTTAGCCATGGAAGCGTATCAGCAGGTAAAAAGTGGGGGACGTTATTTACCGGCACAAATCCGTTATGCGGATTTATTGGCATTAAAAGGTCATTTGCAGGAAGCGCGCGCGCACCTGCAAAAACTGCCCGCCGCCAATGATCAGCAGGCCGCGCATTTGATATTGGCGGAAGCGCAGATTCTGCGGCGTTCCAAGGCCCACCAAGAAGTCTACGATTTGCTCGATGCAGGATTAAAGAAACTGCCGGATTATCCCGAGCTGCTTTATGACCGCGCCTTAGCAGCCGACAAGCTGGGTAAATTTAAAATCCTGGAGCAGGATCTGCGTAAACTGATCAAGCTAAAACCGGAAAATGCGCATGCCTATAATGCCTTGGGTTACAGCTTCGCTGAGCGTGGTATGCATTTACCGGAAGCGTTGAAATTGATCAGGAAAGCCGTTGAGCTCAATCCGGAGGATCCCTATATTATGGATAGCTTGGGTTGGGTATACTACCGCATGGGAAATGTCGTGGAAGGATTGAATTTCTTGAATTTGGCATTTGCCGCCCGCCCGGATGCTGAAATTGCGGCGCACTTGGGTGAAGTGCTTTGGGTACAAGGCGCTAAAGACGATGCCAAAAATATATGGCGTACTGCCTTGGAAAAAGATCCGGACAACGAAATCCTGCTGGAAACATTGCAACGGTTAACAAAAAAGAAAGCGGTTGATTAAATCGGTTTCATGGACGTAACCGGTTCCTTTTCAAACATCATTAAACAGTGCTATTGATCCTGCGATGAATCTCTGTGAGCCTGTCAAACAATTAAAATGCTAAACACCACTCCAGCACTGGAATTCAAAAGCAGCACTTTTTTCGCGCCCATCTTGATTCTTTACACCAACGATCTGGCTGCAATCGAACAGACACTGCATGAAAAAATCAACCTAGCGCCGGAATTCTTCAAAGATTCTCCGCTGATTATCGATTTGCGCGAATTAAACAAGCAAAATCAGGATCTGGATTTCACGCAGATCATCCAGCTGTTGCGCAGAGTCAGTTTTTTTCCGGTCGGTATCCGCGGCGGTAATGAGAGCCAGAATAAACAGGCGCGCGCCTTATTCATTCCGATCGATACGGTACGCGAGCAAGGCAGTTCCATCATCATTGGGGAACCGCAGAAACAGGAAGCGGCTCAACAGCCCGCCGCGCAACCTGAAGCAGTGACGGTCAAAGAGCCATCCATCCGGCCTGTTCCGATTCCGCCGGTTGCCGCAACGGCAACCTTAGTGACGCAGCCGATCCGCTCTGGGCAACGGATTTATGCGGCCGGCGATTTGATCATTTTGTCACAGGTCAGCGCTGGCGCCGAAATTATGGCCGAAGGCAATATACACGTCTATAATACGTTAAGAGGGCGTGCTTTGGCAGGCGTGCATGGCAATACAGCTGCCCGGATATTTTGTTTCGATTTACAGGCAGAGCTTATTTCCATCGCGGGCGATTATAAAACCAGCGAGGATTTGAATAAGCAGACATACAATCATCCCGTGCAGATCTATTTGCAGAATCATGCGTTGATCATTAAAGAGATTGCTTAAGACCAAACAGCAAAGGAGGCTCAATTGGCAAGAATTATAGTCGTGACATCAGGCAAGGGCGGCGTTGGTAAAACAACCACAAGCGCAGCGATCGCCATGGGGCTGGCGAAAAAAGGGCATAAAACAGCGGTCATCGATTTTGATGTGGGCCTGCGGAACTTGGATTTGATTCTCGGCTGCGAACGCCGGGTTGTTTATGATTTTATCAATGTGATCAATGGCGAAGCCAGTCTCAATCAAGCGCTCATTCGCGATAAGAACTGCAATCTGCTGTATATCCTGCCGGCATCTCAAACACGCGACAAAGACGCGCTGACGCAGGAAGGCGTGGGCAAGGTTTTAGACGAATTATCCAAGGATTTTGAGTATATTGTATGCGACTCACCCGCCGGTATTGAGAAAGGCGCCAATCTGGCGCTTTATTTTGCTGATGATGCATTTGTCGTTACCAACCCGGAAATTTCTTCCGTCCGCGATTCGGATCGCATGCTGGGGATTCTATCCAGTAAATCACGCCGGGCCGAAAGAAATGAAGAGCCCATTAAAGAGTATTTATTACTGACCCGGTATGATGCCGACAGGGTTAAGCTGGGTGAGATGCTGAGTCTGGAGGATGTGCAGGAAATCCTGTCGCTGGAATTATTGGGCATTATTCCCGAATCGAAATCGGTTCTATCCGCATCAAACGCAGGTATGCCGGTCATTCTCGATGAGAAGAGTGAAGCCGGTCAGGCATACGCCGATGTCGTTGCGCGTTACTTGGGAGAAAAGCTGCCGCATCGGTTTATCGATGGTAAACAAGGGTTTCTCAGAAGGCTATTCGGAGGAAGAAAATGAGTTTACTGGACTATTTCAGATCATCCAAACCCAAAACCGCTTCGCTGGCGAAAGAACGATTACAAATTCTGGTTGCGCATGAGCGCAGCTACCGTAATCAACCTTCGTACCTGCCACAATTGCAGAAAGAACTGTTAGAGGTTATCCGGAAGTACGTGAACGTTGATCAGGATGCGATATCGGTTAACTTTGAACAAGACGAGAATCAGGAAACGCTGGAACTCAATATCGTATTGCCTGATTTTCAGCAAACGAACAAGACGATCAATAGTTAACGAAGCACACTCCATAATCCGTTGGTAATTGCGCAATTGATATCGGCCCGTTTTTATATTGAATTACCAGCAAACAAGTTCAGAATTCAACCGTGGAAGATTATTCTGGGAATTCTGTCCAGTTGTATTTTTCCGTTATTTTCCGGCTGCCAGCTATTACCCGTTCAAACGCAACCCGAAGCGGCCGTCACGACCATCCAAACAGAGCCTGTTGCGGGTGCGCATAACGCGGTTGCCCCTGATTTCAACATCCTGGGCAGAATAGCGATTCAAGACGAGAATCAAAGTTTTTCCGGCAGCTTCCGCTGGCAGCATCTGGCCGCCAGTGATGAAATTTTGCTATTCACACCGTTAGGTCAAGCGGTTGCGGAAATTTCCAAAGATCACGAAGGCGTGCGGCTGATTACCTCTAAATTGGAAGCTTTTTATGCCAACGATGTGGAAAGTTTGACGGAAGAAATTCTCGGCTGGCGCCTGCCGCTCAATGGGTTGCAATTCTGGATACAGGGCATGCACTCGCCTGCAAACGCGTCGCAAAAGGATTTCGATAATAAAAATCAGATTATCGCGATCCGGCAAGATGGCTGGCACATTCATTATCAGGGTTTCACGGCGGCACAACCCAACGCCGCAGCGCTTCCCCGGGTACTGAATTTAGTCTATCAGAAGCTGAAAATCCGCTTGGTTGTGGATGATTGGAAAGTTGAATAACCGTTACTGCCGTTAAAGCATAAGCGCTCGATCCTTATTTCTATGTTCACATTCCCCGCTCCTGCCAAGCTGAATCTTTTTTTACATGTCGTTGGCCGCAGACAAGATGGTTATCATTTGCTGCAAACGGTTTTCCGGTTTCTCGATTTTTCCGATCAACTTAGTTTTGCAGTACGCCCGGATGGTATCGTCAGGCTGCATAATCCGATTGCCGGTGTGCCGGAAGATAAAGATTTATGCGTCCGTGCCGCCAAACTGCTGCAACAGAAAACCGGGACCACGCAGGGTGTGGATATCTTTATGCAAAAACAAATCCCGATGGGCGGCGGTCTGGGCGGCGGGAGTTCTGATGCCGCTACCACATTGCTGGCACTGAATCACTTGTGGAAAGTGAATTTAAATCCTGAGCAATTGCTCGAATTAGGGCTTCAACTGGGTGCCGATGTGCCGGTATTTATTTTTGGACAAAATGCCTTCGCTGAAGGAGTTGGTGAAAAACTCGCCGCTATTGAACTGCCACCCGCTTGGTACCTGGTTCTAGTACCACCGGTGCAAGTATCGACCGCAGAGATTTTTACCAGTAAGGAATTGACACGCAACACGATACCCATCACAATACCGCCCTTTTCTGTCTGGCAAGGGCATAACGATTTAGAATTAGTCGTTTGCCGGGCGTATCCTGAAGTGGCAAGATGCTTAGAGTGGCTAAAGCGGCTAGAAAATACTACAATAGCGGCGATGAGCGGTTCAGGCGCGTGTGTATTTGCAGAATTTGCCACAGAACGGGCCGCGCGAGCTGCTTTTGAACAGATTCCAGATGATATGAAAGGCTTTGTCGCAAAAGGATTGGATTGCCATCCGATGCACAAAACCCTAAATTGAAGATTTTGGGGAGTCGCCAAGTGGTAAGGCACCGGATTTTGATTCCGGCATTCGTAGGTTCGATCCCTACCTCCCCAGCCAGTATCTTGGCATGGCAGTAACTCCGGAGAGGAGACTATTCATTCATTCCGATTGAGAATGGATGCGGAATTAAACAAAACTGTGATCATCACAGCTGCTTATTTAACCAGAGAAACCTGTACTCCCTTATCCAGCTAGCTAGCGCAAAGAAATATCATGGCTTATGACAGTTTGATGGTCTTTACCGGAACTGCGAATCCCAAATTGGCGGAGGATGCCGTGAAGCATCTCAATATCCATCTGGGACGCGCTACTGTCGGACGTTTCAGCGACGGTGAAGTCATGGTGGAAATTCTCGAGAATGTGCGCGGTAAGGATGTGTTTGTATTGCAATCCACATGCGCGCCCACTAATGATAGCTTGATGGAGATAATGGTCATGGTGGATGCGCTGAAACGCGCGTCAGCCAGCCGTATTACCGCTGCAATCCCCTATTTCGGTTATGCCCGTCAAGATAGACGGCCGCGCTCGGCGCGCGTTCCGATTACCGCCAAAGTGGTTGCCAATATGCTGAGCACCGTGGGTATTGATCGGCTGCTCACGATGGATTTGCATTCGGATCAAATCCAGGGTTTTTTCGATATGCCGGTTGATAATATATATGGCATGCCCATTTTGCTCGGCGATATCTGGAAACATAATTACCAGAATCTAATCGTGGTATCGCCGGATGTCGGCGGTGTAGTCCGCGCCCGCCATCTGGCAAAGCGCTTGGAATGCGATCTAGCCATCATCGACAAACGCCGCCCCAAACCCAATGAAGCAAAAGTCATGAACATCATCGGTGAGGTCAAAGACCGCACTTGTGTGATTATTGATGACATGGTGGATACCGCCAATACGCTGTGTCAGGCAGCCAATGCATTAAAAGAGCACGGCGCGAAAGCCGTGATAGCGTATTCCACGCACGCGGTATTATCCGGTAATGCGGTGGAACGCATCCAGAACTCGGCGTTGGATAAGCTGGTGGTGACGGATACCATACCATTGCGCGAGGACGCGCAGGCGTGCGATCGCATTTGTCAGTTGAGCATCGCCAATCTGCTGGCGGAAACCATGTTGCGTATCAGCAATGAAAGCTCTTTAAGCTCATTATTCATGGAATAGATTAAGTTTTTTTAACCGGTTTGTTTGGTCGCGAGCAAACCATCTTTATGGAGTATCACAATGAAAATAGAAATCAGCGCCGGTAAGCGCACGTTGCAGGGAAAGGGTGCGAGCCGCCGCCTGCGTGGTTCCGGTAAAGTTCCGGCAGTCATTTATGGTGGTGATCAAGAAGCGCAATCGATTGAGATGGATCACAACGATCTGTATCACAAACTCAAGCTGGAAGCTTTTCACGCTTCCGTGTTGACGTTAGATGTCGCAGGGAAAAAAGAGCCCGTACTGCTGCGCGACATTCAAATGCATCCTTACAAACAGCAAGTGTTGCATGTGGATTTTCAACGCGTCGACAAGAACAAGAAAATACACATGAAAGTGCCGTTGCACTTTATCAATGCCGAAGTTGCACCGGGTGTAAAAACCTCCGGCGGTATCGTTTCTCATATCCTGACGGAAGTAGACATCAGCTGTCTGCCCGATGATCTGCCTGAATTTATTTCAGTCGATCTGGCCGAACTCACTGCCGGACACACACTGCATTTGAGCGACTTGGTCATGCCTAAAGGCGTAGAAACCGTGGCACTGAGCAAAGGTGAAAATCTGCCGGTAGCCACGATCGTCATTCCACGCTCGGTATTGTCCGATGAAGCCGGTGCCGAGGGATCGGGCGCTGAGAAAAAGTAAGCTGAGCGACAACACACTGAGCTGTTCTGGAAATTGGACAAATCTGCCGGGGTTGCAATATACACCGGCAGATTTTTCGTTTCTGGGCATGCTCTCAGTAACCCGATAAATTCTCACTGAAACCTGACACCATTTCATGAAACTTGTCGTTGGATTGGGTAATCCCGGCAGAGAGTATGCCGGTACGCGCCATAATGCCGGTTTTGAGTGGGTTGACCGGTTAGCGCATACGCTGCACGCCACGTTAAGACCGGAAGCCCGGTTTCATGGATTGTGCGCGCAGGTGCGGGAGAAAGATACCGACTTGTGGTTGCTGGAACCGCAAACCTTTATGAATCGAAGCGGCCAATCGGTAGCCGCCTTGTGTCAATTTTATAAAATCCAGCCGGATGAAATTATCGTGGTCCACGATGAACTGGATTTACTCCCAGGCATCGCCAAACTAAAAAGAGGCGGCGGTTTGGGCGGGCATAACGGCCTCAAGGATATCGCCGCAAAATTGGGCACGCAGGATTTCTGGCGGCTGCGCATCGGCATCGGTCATCCTGGCGACCGCAATGCCGTGGCCAGTTATGTGTTGCATCCGCCGAGAAAAGAAGAAGCACCGCTGATCGATGAAGCCATTCAAAAAAGCCTGGAAGTCTGGCCGCTCATCGCGCAAGGCGCGTGCGAAGCGGCCATGCTGAAACTGCACACGAAAGCATAAATTCCAGCAATAATTCATCATATTGTTATTTAACCCTTTTTAATGAGAAACCGGTCATGAGTCTGAAATGTGGAATCGTGGGTCTACCCAATGTCGGCAAATCCACCTTGTTTAATGCCTTGACCAAAGCAGGCATCGCGGCGGAAAACTATCCTTTTTGCACCATCGATCCGAATGTCGGCATTGTCGAAGTACCTGATCCACGCTTGCTAAAACTTAGCGGCATCGTCAAACCGCAAAAAATACAACCGGCCATCGTCGAATTCGTCGATATCGCCGGACTGGTCGCGGGCGCATCCAAAGGCGAAGGATTGGGCAACAAATTCCTCGCCAACATCCGCGAGACCGACGGCATCGTCAACATGGTGCGCTGCTTCAACGATGACAACGTCGTGCACGTCGCCGGTAAAGTCGATCCGATCTCCGATATCGAAGTCATTCAAACCGAATTGTCCTTAGCCGATCTCGCCACAGTTGAAAAAACATTACTGCGCGAATCCAAGGTGGCCAAATCCGGCAACAAGGATGCGATCAAGTTATGTGCCCTGCTGGAGCAAGTTCAAGCGCATCTTGACCAAGGCAAACCCGCCAGAACAATGGACTTGGATAAAGAGCAAAAACTCTTATTGCAGCCGCTGTGCTTACTGACCGCCAAACCCGCGATCTACGTCGCCAATGTCGACGACCACGGTTTTGAAAACAACCCGCTGCTGACCCGCGTGCAAGAATATGCCGCCCAGGAAGGTGCGCCGGTCGTCGCCATCTGCGCCGCGCTCGAAGCTGAAATCGCAGAATTGTCCGATGAAGATAAGAAAATCTTCCTAGCCGACCTAAACCTGGAAGAACCCGGCCTCAACCGCCTGGTGCGCGCGGGTTACGAATTGCTTGGACTGCAAACGTACTTCACCGCCGGTGTCAAAGAAGTCCGCGCCTGGACCATCCACAAAGGCGATACCGCCCCGCAAGCCGCCGGTGTCATCCACACTGACTTCGAGAAAGGCTTCATCCGTGCCGAAGTCATCAGCTACGACGACTTCATCGCCTACAACGGCGAACAAGGCGCCAAGGAAGCGGGCAAAATGCGCCTCGAAGGCAAGGAATATGTCGTCAAGGACGGAGACGTGATGCACTTCCGGTTTAACGTCTAAGTTTCCTGATTGAACATGTCGCAGATTTTAGGTTTTTGCGACATGTTTGATTGACCTGTCGCTGCAAACGACATAAACTGACAACGTGTCGCAAAAATGCAAAAATTAAACCATGACCCGTTGGCGTTCGGATCAGCCTTATAACGATCTCCCTCTTTTACCTCCCGCAACCGAGCTTGAAACGCGCACGGTACTCAAGCAATGCATCGCCGCCCGGGCCGCCCTGGCAGAACTCAAGCAAGCTGCCGAACTCATTCCCAATCAGGGCGTTCTGATCAATACCCTGCCGCTGCTTGAAGCCCAAGCCAGCTCGGAAATCGAGAACATTGTTACCACCACAGACCGGCTGTTTCAGTTTCAAAACGCGAACGAGTACGCCGACCCGGCCACGCGCGAAGCCCTGCGCTACAGCAGCGCTTTGCTCGAAGGGTTCCAAACATTGCAACAGCACCCGCTGAACACCCGCACTGCGGAACAAGTATGTACACGCATCAAGGGCACGGACATGCAAATGCGGCGGGTACCCGGAACAGCACTCGCCAATCAAGCGACCGGCGAAGTGATCTATACGCCGCCCGCCGGGGAAGAACTACTGCGCATCCAATTAGCCAACTGGGAGCGTTACTTGCACGAAGCGCGCGATGTCGACCCGCTGATTCGCATGGCAGCCGGGCATTACCAATTCGAGGCGATTCACCCGTTCACCGACGGCAATGGCCGCACCGGGCGCGTGCTGAATAGCCTGTTTCTGATCCAGGAAGACTTGCTGACGCTGCCGATTTTGTATCTGAGCCGCTACATCATTAAAAACAAAGCCGAGTATTACCGCCTCCTGCTCGATGTCACGCGCAATCAGGCATGGGAACCCTGGATTGTCTACTTGCTGCAAGGCATCGAAGACACGGCCCGCTGGACCACCGCCAAGATCGCCGCAATCCGCAGCCTGTCAGGATTAACGATTGAGCATGTGAAACAATCGGCACCGAAAATCTACAGCCGCGAACTGGTCGATCTGATTTTCGATCTACCTTACTGCCGGATTCAAAATCTGGTCGAAAAAAACATCGCCGGACGTCAAGCCGCCTCGCGCTATCTTAAGCAACTGGTCGAAATCGGCGTGCTGGAGGAAAGAACCGTGGGACGGGAAAAGCTGTTTATTCACCCGAAACTGATGCAATTACTAACACGAGATAGCAATATCATCTTCCCTTATTCAGCGTGAAGAACATTCCATGTCAGCACTGAAAAAACTACTCGACGACTATCGTCTTGCCGCCGCCACCGAGCGCGAAAAAGGCACTTATTTTGAAGAATTGATCCTGTGTTACCTGCGCCACGAAGCCACCTACCGCGATCTGTACATTAATGTTTGGATGTATCGCGACTGGGCAAAATTACAGGGACTGGATGGACATGATACCGGTATTGATCTGGTGGCCAAAACCAGCACCGGCGAATATCACGCCATTCAATGCAAGCTCTACGACGAAGATTACCGCTTACAAAAAAGCGACATCGATAGTTTTTTCACCGCCTCGGGCAAAAAAACCTTCACGCACCGCATCATTGTCAGCACGACCAACCGCTGGAGCGAACACGCTGAAGACGCCTTGCGTGACCAGCAACCGCCGGTCAGCAAAATAGACCTGCACGATCTGGAAAATAGCCAGATTGATTGGGGTCGATACCAGCCCAAAGCAGCTCCGGTGTTAAAAACCAGAAAGCAGTTACGCGACCATCAAAAATATGCGTTGGATGCTGTTGCGCGTGGCTTGGCAGACACAGACCGCGGCAAACTCATCATGGCCTGCGGCACTGGCAAGACTTTCACAGCGCAGAAAATCGCCGAGGAATTGGCCGGTAAAAACGGGCGCGTGCTTTTCTTGGTGCCTAGTCTAAATCTGCTGTCGCAAACCCTGACCGAGTGGACGCAGGAAAGCGATACCCCGCTGCACAGCTTCGCCGTGTGTTCCGACAGCGATGTCGGCAAGAAACGCAAAAAGGATGACGACACGGTGCAAACTTTCAAGCACGAGCTGCGTTATCCTGCCACCACCGAACCGGCAAGGTTAGCGACTGAAATGAGCAAGCGCCACGATGCGCAGCACATGAGCGTGGTGTTTAGCACCTATCATTCCATAGACGTGATCAGCCGCGCCCAGCATGACTTTGATCTGGCTGATTTTGACCTGATCATCTGCGACGAAGCGCACCGCACCACCGGCGCTACTTTCGATAGCGAGGATGAAAGCGCCTTTGTGCGCGTGCATGATAATGCCTATATCCGCTCCGCCAAGCGGCTTTACATGACCGCCACGCCACGCATTTATGGCGAGGTGGCAAAAGCCAGCGCGGAAAAAGACAAGGTTGCGCTGTGCTCAATGGATGATGAAGCGCTCTATGGCAGGGAGCTTTATGTCATTACCTTCTCGGAAGCCGTCAAGCGCAATCTGCTGGTGGACTATAAAGTGATCGTGCTGGCGGTGGAAGAATCGCACATCAACCGCCGCATCCAGAATCTGCTGAAAGACCCGGATAACCAGCTCAAGGTGGATGATGCCGCCAAGATCATCGGCTGCTGGAAAGCGCTATCCAAACAGGGTTTGGCCGATGATCTGATTGGCGATGGGCAAGCCATGCAACGCGCCGTGGCTTTCTGTCAGGTGATCGAATTGGCCAAAGGCGGCAAGACGAACAAAGTCAGCTCCAAGCAAATTGCGGGCATGTTCCAAGCGGTAGTGCAAGCCTATCAGGAAACTGAGGAATTCGAGCAGGTTGCGCGTCTTAATTGCGAAGCCGAACATGTGGATGGCAGCATGAATGCCAGTGAGAAAGAAACTAAACTGGATTGGCTCAAAGCTGAAATTCCGGATAACACCTGCCGCATCCTTTCCAATGTGCGTTGTCTGTCCGAAGGCGTGGACGTGCCCGCTTTGGATGCCGTGCTGTTCCTGACGCCGCGCAATTCCCAAGTCGACGTGGTGCAATCGGTCGGGCGCGTGATGCGTAACGCGCCGGGCAAGAAGCGCGGCTATGTCATCCTGCCGGTGGTGATCCCGGCGGGTGTCGAGCCGCACGAAGCGCTGAACGACAACCAGACCTACTAAGTCGTATGGCAAGTGCTGCAAGCGCTGCGTTCGCACGATGACCGCTTCGATGCGATGATCAACAAACTCGACCTGATCGGGCGCGACACCAGCAAAATGGAAGTCATCGCCATCACCGACAAGATCCAGAAAAAACAGCCCAAAACCCCAGGCAAAACCAAGGACCAGACCGGCCAAGGGCGCTACACGCTGGGTCAGCCTGAAGCGGCTTACCGCAAACCAGAGCAAACCAAATTGGAATTCGAAATCGGTGAAATCGAGCGCGCGCTCTACGCCAAGTTGGTGCAAAAGGTCGGTAACCGCCACCACTGGGAAGAGTGGGCCAACGACATCGCCAAGATAGCCCGCACGCATATCGACCGCATCACCGGCATCCTGGAAAACCCGGTCAACACCCGTGAACGTGAAGCTTTCGCCGCCTTTGCCGAGGAACTTCGCGACGACCTGAACAACAGCATCCGCGATGGTGAAATCATCGAAATGCTGGCGCAGCACCTCATCACCAAACCGGTATTCGACGCGCTGTTCAAGGACTACAGCTTCGCCCGCCACAACCCGATGAGCATCGCCATGCAAGCCGTGCTGGACGTGCTGCACGAACACCACATCGACAAGGAAGCCGACACGCTCCAAGCCATGTACGACAGCGTGAAATTACGAGCTGAAGGTATCGACAGCGCAAAGACCACACCGGAAGCCAAGACTCAGGCCAAGCAGAAACTCGTGGTCGAACTATACGACAAGTTTTTCCGCAATGCCTTTCCGCGCATGACCGAGCGTCTCGGCATCGTTTACACACCGGTGGAAGTAGTCGATTTCATCATCCACAGCGTGCAGCATATTCTGCAAACGGAATTCGGCCAAACGTTGGGCAGCAAGGGGGTGCACATCCTCGATCCGTTTACCGGCACCGGCACGTTCATCACTCGCCTGCTGCAAAGCGGGCTGATTACCCGCGACGAACTGCCGCACAAATACCGCCACGAAATCCACGCCAACGAAATCGTATTGCTGGCCTACTACATCGCTGCGATCAACATCGAAGCGGTATACCACGGCATCATGAACACCCCGCAGCATCTTCCACCCCGTCATTCCGGGCTTGACCCGGAATCCAGTCATGCAAACGACGGCGCGCAAAGCGCACCACTGGATACCCGCCTGCGTGGGTATGACGAAACTACGGCTGGCAACGTCCCTTACCAGCCGTTCGAGGGCATTTGCTTGACCGATACCTTCCAGATGTACGAAAAGGACGATCTGGTGGACGCGCTGCTGGTCGACAACAGCGCCCGCCGCAAACGGCAGAAGAAACTGGATATTCGGGTGATTATGGGGAATCCGCCGTATTCTGCCGGGCAGGAAAGCGCCAACGACAACAACCAGAACCTCGCCTATACGAATCTGGATAAACGCATCTGGATAAACGCATCCGCGACACCTACGCCGCACGTTCCACAGCTACCAACAAAAATGCGCTGTACGACAGCTATATCCGCGCCATCCGCTGGGCGTCGGATCGCATCGGCAATACCGGCGTGATCGGTTTTGTCACCAACGCCGGCTGGCTCGACGCCAACACCGCCGACGGGCTGCGGCAATGTCTGGCCGAGGAGTTTTCCAGTATTCATATGTTTCACCTGCGAGGCAACGCCCGCACCAGTGGCGAACAACGACGCAAGGAAAAGGACAACGTGTTCGGCAGCGGCAGCCGCGCGCCGATTGCCATTTCGCTATTGGTCAAAAATCCCAACGCGCAGCCGCATGGCCGGATTCATTTCCACGACATCGGCGACTACCTCAGCCGCGGCGACAAGCTGGAAAAAATCGCCGCATTCGGCTCCATTGCAGGTATCAATGCAGCCCATGCGTGGCAAATCATCATCCCCGATGTGCATGGCGACTGGCTGCGCCAGCGTGACGGCAGTTTTAGTGAATTTATCGCACTGGGTGACAAAAAAGACAATAATCCTAAGCTATTCGAGAATTTCTCAATGGGCGTTGTTACTGCCCGCGATGCGTGGTGTTACAACGCCAGTAAAACCGTCGTGACCAGCAACATGAAACGCATGATCGATTTCTACAATCACGAAGTAGCGCGATTTGACATCGTTCACCCAGCGCTGGACAAGAAATCGCGCGAAGTGTTGGTGAACAACTTTATCAATACCGATCCATCGCAAATCAGTTGGACACGAGCGCTCAAGAAGGAACTTACCAAGGATCGTCACTTCACGTTTAAACCGGAAGAGCTAACACTCAGCCTGTACCGGCCTTTCACCAAGCAGTGGCTGTATTTCAATCGCACATTTAACGAAATGGTCTATCAAATGCCACGCATTTTTCCAGATGCGGCTGCGGAGAATTTGTTGATTATGGTTAAGCAACGATGGAGCGGCGATGGCCAACTGGCTTTGATGGTAAATCGTGTGCCAGAATTGCAAATTGATGGCGGTGCCCAATGCTTTCCGCTCTACCTCTACGATCCCGTCGTTCCCGCGCAGGCGGGAACCCAGACCACGCTGGATTTTATCGAAGAAAAACCGCTGGATTCCCGCCTGCGCGGGAATGACGATGAAAGGCTCGGGAATGATAAAAGGCACGAGAATGACGGTGATGGATTTAGGAATGACGGCGAGGGGCACGGGAACGGCGACAAGGAGTTGAGGAATGACGGCAATGAACGGAAGAATGGTGGGTACGTGCGCCGCGATGCCATCACCGCTGAAGGGCTGGCGTATTTTCAGCAGGCGTATCCACATGAAACGATCGGCAAGGAGGATATTTTCTATTACGTCTATGGCCTGCTGCACTCAAAGGATTATCGCAGTCGCTATGCCGACAATTTGAGCAAGGAATTGCCGCGCATGCCGTGCGTGAAAACCGTTGCTAATTTTTGGGCGTTTTCCAAAGCCGGACGGGCGCTGGCCGAGTTGCACCTGAACTATGAAACTGTGCCGATGTACCCGAGCGCCACGGTGCTAGGTGCCGGCGATGCCAGGTCGCTGGATTCCCGCCTGCGCGGGAATGACGGATATGGGGACGGAAATGATAGGTATACGAACGGAAATGACGGATCTATGTGCGGGAGTGGCGAACAGGAGAGTTTTTGGCGTGTGGAGAAGATGAAAGTACCGAAAACCGATGGCAAGAAAGACCTGACCCGGCTGATCTACAACGCGCACATCAGCGTCAGCGGCATTCCGCCAGAAGCCTACGACGACGTGGTCAACGGCAAAGCGGCACTGGACTGGGTGATCGAACGCCAGCGCGTGAAAACCGACAAGGATAGCGGCATTATCAACGACGCCAACGACTGGGCCATCGAAACGATGGGTAATCCGCGCTATCCGCTGGAATTATTTCTGCGTGTGGTGACGGTGAACCTGGAAACGATGAAGATCGTCAACAACTTGCCAGCGCTGGAAATCGCCAGCGATTGAGGCACCACTTTTCTCTCCGTCATTCCCGCGCAGGCGGGAATCCAGTCGGGGAGCGCGGTGGTTGTTCTGGATCCCCGCCTGCGCGGGGATGACGGGTAAATGAGCGGGGATGACGAGGTATTTGTGCGGAGATGACGGATTGTAGAGGTGTGAGGGGATGATGAAATGTTGCAGTAGAAGGACGGGGGGGTTAAGGAAATTCTGAATAACTGTCATTTCGAGCGTAGCGAGAAATCTATGGCGTTGATTCACAAAGATTCCTCACTTTATTCGGAATGACAAACATGAGTTATTCAAAGTTTCCTTAAGGTTCCGTCTCTCCATTTATTTCCGGCCAGAGGTCCCGCCACTGCGGATTGGTTTCTTCAATCAGTTTCAATTTCCAGGCGCGGTTCCATTTTTTCAATGCCTTTTCCCGGGCAATGGCGCTTTCCATCGTAGCGTGCTGTTCATACCAGACCAGGGTTTTAACCCGATATTTTTTGGTAAAACCTTCCGCCAAGCCTTCGCGATGCTGCCAAATGCGCTGTATCAGGTTGGATGTCACGCCAATGTAGAGCGTCCCGTTTCTTTGACTGGCCAGTAAATACACCGCCGGAGCCATCATGCCGCTTTTTCTCCGGCATTCCCTGCCCTCTCGTCATTCTCGCGAAAGCGGGAATCCCGTTTTTGATGTTGCTTTTTTTGCATCGTCGATTCCCGATGAATTTACGTCGCCACAATCACCCTTACAGCATCGAGCCGCAAATTGCTGGATTTCAGCGCGCCGGTCAGTTGTTGCAATTGTTGTTCAAAGAACTGGATTTCCTCGTCGCGTACGTTCGGGTTGACTTGTTGCAGCGCTTTGAGGCGTTCGATTTCCGGGACGAAGGTCTGACGGATGCGCGTTTCGGCGGCGGCAATGAGTTGCGGGGCTTGCGCGCTGGCTTGTTGTTCGCTGGCGGTTAATAGCTCGCGGATGGGGTCTTCTTTCAGTTGGATCACTTGCTTGGCGATGCCGGTGGCGACCGGTTGCAGGTGTTGATTGATCGAGTCGTGATTCAGGAACGGGTAGTCGCTGCTGCCGTGTTCGTCGAGCACAATGCGGATTACGGCGGGCGGTAGGTAGCGGTTGCTTTGCTGCACGTTGTGTCCGCTGGCTTCGAGCACAAACAGGGTTTCCAGCAGCAAGGTGCCGGGTTGTACTTGTTTGTGTTTCATCATGGCCACCACGGCGTTGCCGTTTTCGTGGCTCAGAATCCGTTCCATGGCGTGAGTGACCATCGGGTGTTCCCACGTCAGGAAGTGCATGTCCTCGTTGGCCAGTGCCACTTCGCGCGCGTAGGTGATGACCGAGCCTTCGTCCTGCAAGCCGGGAAACGGCATGCTCATGTGTTCGCTCGGTTCGATCAGAAAGCTGCCGCTGCGGTGGTCTTCGATATGCACGCCGCAGCAATCGAATACCGTTTCCATGTATTGCGGCAGCAGCGGGTCGTTATCCTGCGCGCGTGCGGCATGCGTGAGCTGTTCCGCTGCGAGCGGCCGGAACGAGTTGTATTCCAGTAGCTTGTCGCGCCCGCGGTCGAGCGCTTCGTTCAATTCCCGGTGCGCCGTTTGCGTGACGCCGATCAATCCGGCCAATGCTTCGGCCTGAGTCTGGCGCTGATGTAGCGCAGCGATGAGCTGTTCTTCGACTTTGACAAACACCGTTTGACCGGCCGGGCAGGTTTTCTCGAATGCATTCAAGCCTTCGTGGTACCAATGGAACATCACCGCCAGCGCGCTGTTTTCCAGATAGGGTACATGGATTTGAATGGTGTCGGTCTGGCCGATGCGATCCAGGCGGCCAATGCGCTGCTCGAGCAGATCGGGATTGAGCGGCAGATCGAATAGGACCAGATGATGCGCAAACTGGAAATTGCGCCCTTCGCTGCCGATTTCCGAGCAGATCAGCACTTGCCCGCCGGTTTCCTTGTCGGCAAAGAATGCTGCGGCGCGGTCGCGCTCGATCAGACTCATGCTTTCGTGGAATACCGGAATGAATTGCCCGGTGGTTTCTTTCAGCGCTTGCGCCAGATCGCGCGCGGTTTGCGCATTGGCAGCGATGACCAGCACCTTTTCCGGTTTCACCCGCTTGAGCGTTGCGATCAGCCAATTCACGCGCGGGTCGATTTCGCTCCAGTACGGCTGATCGTCTTCGCATCGCACCTGGTAGATGAGTTCCGGGCATAGCAGCAATTGCGGCTTGGACAGTGGCGTGGTTTCAAACGTTACCAGGAATGGCAGGTATTCCGCCGGTACCGGGAGCGGACTGGCGACCAGCTGGCGCGCGGGAAACCCTTTGACCGCCGCGCGGGTGTTGCGGAACAGAATGCGCCCGGTGCCATGCCGGTCGAGCAATGATTCCGCGAGTTTATTCCGGGCTTGCTGGTCTTGCAGTTCCGCCAGTAGTGCTTGGGCTTGGGCCGGGTCAAGCGTGTCCGCGATCAATTGGCGGGTGTCTCCGGTCAAATCTTTCCCTTCGAGCAATGCTTCGACGGCACAGGCGATGGGTTCGTACGATTGTTCTTCGGTGACAAATCCGGAAAAACTGTTGAAGCGGTGCGGGTCGAGCAGGCGCAGGCGGGCGTAGTGGCTGGCTTTACCCAATTGTTCCGGTGTTGCGGTCAGTAACAGCACGCCCGGAGTGCGTGCCGCCAACTGCTCGATCATGGTGTATTGCGGGCTGGCGGTTTGTGGTGACCAGTGTAAATGATGCGCTTCGTCGACCACTAGCAAATCCCAGCGGCCTTCCAGCGCTTGTTCAAACCGTTTTGGATGCTGTCGCAGAAAATGTAGGCTGCACAGCACCAGTTGCTCGCTGTGAAAAGGATTCTCGTCTTGCTGATCTTTTTCGACTTCCTCGTCCTCGTCTTCATCTTCATCGCTTGCTTCCAGCGACAAACAGCGCTCTTCGTCAAAAATGCTGAATTGCAAATTAAAACGCCGCAGCATTTCTACCAGCCATTGATGGATCAAGGTTTCCGGAACCACGATGAGCACGCGCTTGGCGCGCTCGGTGAGTAATTGCTGGTGCAAAATCAGACCAGCTTCGATGGTTTTTCCCAGCCCCACTTCGTCCGCCAGCAGCACGCGCGGCGCAAAACGGCGGCCCACTTCACGGGCAATATAGAGTTGGTGCGGAATCAAACTGGTGCGCGTGCCCACCAGTCCATACAGCGGGGCGATTGCCAGCTGGTTGCGGATCAGCAGTGTTTGATAGCGGATGCGAAACCATTTGTCCTGGTCGAATTGGCCGGTGAATAGGCGTTCGGACGGACGGTTTAATTGTACCTGCGGTGCTAGCCGGTCTTCCGCCAGCTCAATCCGGTTGCCGTCTGCGCGGGTGCCGGTATAAACAATCAATCCATTGCGTTCGATCACGCCGGTGACTTTGATGACGGCGCCATCCTGAGCGCTGATGGTATCGCCCGGTTTAAAGATTACCCGCGTTAGCGGCGCCGATTGCTTGGCGTATGAACGGGTTTCACCGGTTGCTTTAAACAAAATGGTGACGATCCGGTGTTCGACGGTTTGCACCGTGCCTAATCCCAGTTGCAGATCGACATCGCAGATCCAACACTGGCCTGGTTTAAAATCTTGCATGTGTTACTTTGTGAGTGGTCGAAAAGGAGCAGTATAGTAATAGAATGCGAAGAAAAAGTTACTATTTCTTGTGTCTGCTGATATTCAATGCAGAAAATCGAAAAGAAGAGCCGGATTTTTGTTATCCGCGAATACAATCTAGCGATCGGGGGAAAAATTAGCCGGTTAATTTCCTAAGATTAGGAAGTTAACCGGCTATTTGGAACACAAACTAGGTGTTAACTGCTTAGTACCACATAGTGTGTCTTAGAAGTTCAGGAACAAACTGGCTACCAAGTTATGCATCATTTGGTCAGGACGAGCGCTGTGCGGTCTGTTAATGAATTGATTCATATAGCCCAATTCAACGGTCGCAATTGGGTTGACTTTGTAACCCAATCCAACGAATGCCCGGTTTTGATCGTAACCTTGAGAAATAAAACCAGGATTATTATCAATATTCGTCAAGCCGATAAACAATTCACTTTGAACGATAAAACTAAGATTCGGATCTACCGACGGCATTGGAACTGCAAGTTTAACCAGTTGGCGGAATCGATGACCTACATCATTTGGACCGGGCATGGGAGAATGATGGTCAAAGAATCGTTGCTCAAGACGGCTGCGCGCCGATAATCTACCGAATGAAAAATTATCCGCCCAGGTTACTTGTTGCCAGATACGATGCTCATTAAATGGATGCCCTGTCTTTAATGCTAATGGTTCAGCTGTCGGCGCCCAAGCGTAACCGACCCACGCCACAATTTTGTCGGTTATCGCATAACCTACACCAGGACGAACCAACGATTGCGAAAATTGAGAAGCATCATTACCAAACCGGCCCTGTCCTTCCATCCACCATCTGAATTTTTTCAATTCGGGGTTTTGTGGGTTTACGAAACCGAAATTACCCTGTGAGAAAATACCTCCCCAAACTTCAAAATCTTCTACCGTAGCGTCAGCAGCAGCCGGATTGTTCAGCGACAAGCCAAATGCAGTCAACAAAATAGCAGTACTTATCTTTTTAAACATGCAATCTCCCTATTAATGCAATGTGATTTTACTAAACTGTTGGTTAATGTTTTGTTACCAATACAAAAAAACTCTACTGCATGCAACTGCTTCAATTATATTGATGATAGCGGGTTGCTAACTTCATTTTTTTAGCGCAACACTTGATTTTTTTGTAGAAAAAGAATTTTTGTCGTTCTTTTACTACAGTGCTGCGCACAGTAGCATAGTAAATGTTAAGAAATTGTTAAGAATCACACTTAACGTAAATGATGCTATTGTCATTGATTGTTATTAAAATTGAATAGCCTAAATTAATAATAATTCAGAGCTGCTGCGCACAATAACATGGGAAATGTCAAGAAATTGTTAAGAATTACACTTAACGCCAACAATGCTATTGAAACGGAGATTTTAATCAGTTTGGCAGCTTCGGTAAATATGTGTTATCTCATTGATTGTGTTTGATTTGTAAGTAATGCTGAATGCTCTTATTAACGCCCGATGACCCCGGGATGCCGGGAAACTGTCTTAAAACATTTGTTTGGCAAGCTGTTATGATACTGGGTGTGGTTGGTCTTCTAAAGCGCGGAGCTGATAAATTTTATAAGCAACCAAGTAGGGATCGGGATTACTCCCGGTATTTTTATTGAAGTAAATAAATTGGAGTCAGGGAATGAAAAAATTAAATTTTGCATTAACGATATCGGCGCTATTCATTTTAGCCGGCTGTGGCGCAAGCAAAGACTATGCTCCGCCAGCAGATGCATCCGGAGAAACAATTTTTAGCTCCGCTTGTACAGAATGCCATAAGCCTTTAAGCGCTAATGTGGCAATGGTATTAAGCGAAAAAGTGGCTAATAAGGATGCAATTATCAAGAAATTTCAATCGGGCAGTATGAGAATGCCGGCATTTAAGAATATTCAGGGTGAATCTGCCGACCGTTTGGCTGAATATATTTTAACGAATAGCCAAGTCAAATAATTCCACATTACCTGGGAATCCAGCGATTCTCAGGTAAAATTCAAATGGGTATCGAGCGGTTTACGTTGCTGCACAGCGCGCAGATACTTATCAAAAACTGCGCAAATACTGTTCATCAATAATTGTCCCTTGGGTGTCACTGTAATTTCCTGATCATTTAGCGTGACCAAGCCAGCTTGTTCATAAACCGTGAGTTCTGCCAATTCCTTAGCAAAATAATTTTTGAATTCAATGGGAAAATATGCTTCCACCGACTCAAATGAAAGCACGGAATGACAAATAAGTGCTTGCATGACAGAGCGCCGGATTAAATCGTCGGGACTTAATTCGATACCGCGTCTGATCGGCAGAATATTGTGTTCCAGTTTGCTGTAATACTGCAGCAGATCGCAATCATTTTGGCTTAAAGCCGGGCCAATGCTTCCGATTCCCGAAACTCCCAATGCGACGCGATAGCTGTCAGGATAGATCGAATAACCTTGCAAACCGTAGTAAAGCCGGCCTTGGCGTTGTGCAGTGATCAGTTGATCATCGTGTTTAGCAAACAGGTTCATGCCGATGTGCAGGTATCCTGCTGCCGTTAAACGGGCAATAGCAAGCAACAGCATTTCCAATCCGGTTTCTATATCAGGCAAATCTTCCGGATTTATATTTTGTTGCGGTTTAAATTTTTCTGGCAGGTGCTGGAAATTTAATAAGTTAATTTGATCCGGGTCGGCCGTTATGATTTTTCCCAGCGTGTATTCAAACTTTTTTACAGTTTGCTTGGGTAACCCATAAATCAATTCCGTTCTTATGGTTTTAAAGCCGGCTTGTTGAGCGTCATGGATAGCAAGCAGCGTGGCATTTTCTGTCTGAACGCGATGGACGGATTGTTGCACATGATCATCGAAATCCTGAACACCGATAATCGCGCAATTAAAACCTATTTCTTTCAAAGCCTGCATGGATAGGTCAGGCATTTGCCGCGAATCGATTTCGATTGAGAATTCACCGTCTTTTATCAGGTTAAAATTTTGTTGGATTTCTTTTAAGATATTGCTTAACTGAACATCATTTAGCAGTGTCGGTGTGCCCCCTCCGAAATATAGCTGCTCTAGCTTCGGGTCTTCTCTGAAAAACTGCGCTTGTAGTCTTATTTCACGTGATAAGTAATCGAGATAGGTCGATATGCTGTCGTTTTTGTCGGCGATGATCTGATTAAATTGACAGTAAAAACATAAAGAACGGCAAAATGGGATATGCACATATAATGAGATTGGCCGACGGAAGTGCCCTGATTTGCAATTGTTCAACCATCTGGAATAGGTGCGCGCATCAAATGTTTCGGCAAAGTAATCCGTCTCCGGGTACAAGCGATAATCAGCATTGTAAACACCGAACCTCCGAATGAGTTCGGAGCTGATTTGAAGCAAATCAGTAGATGAATCGGAAAATCTTAGTGGATGCACTGGGAATCTCATTTTGTGAAGAATGTTACCCAAAGAAATCTGCATTGATATGCCATCATTTACTGGTTTTCATAACCAAATGTGTAGTGCTGAATGCGATCAATTTAAAAAAGAATATCCACTCCTCCGGCAATATCGTAGAATTATGTTGCGGGTTAGAAATGTTAATTTTGATTCAGATCAATTAAAGCGTTGAAATGTAATTCCCTATTTGGAAAACACTTTGCTTAACGATACATCGCTTCATCATCTCGATATCTCGCACATTCGATCTAGCTGCGCTACTTGCAGTTTGCGCGAGCTTTGTTTGCCTGTCGGTCTTAATGATCAAGAAATTCAGGTTCTGGGTGATGTCGTCAGCCATAAACGGAAAATTCAGCGAGGCGGCTACCTGCATCGTACTGGTTCTAGCTTTCAATCCTTGTTTGCCATTCGCAGCGGATTTTTGAAGACCTGTGTGCTTGAGGAAGATGGACGTCAGCAAGTGACCGGTTTTCATATGACAGGAGAGTTGCTGGGTTTGGATGCCATCAGTACGGAAACTCATACGTGCGATGCGATAGCGCTTGAGGATAGCGAAGTGTGTGAAATTCCCTTCGCCAAGCTGGAAGAAATTAGCCGCACCATTCCCTCTCTCATGCGTCATTTTCATAAAATCATGAGCCGTGAAATTGTCCGAGACCATGGCGTAATGCTGCTACTTGGCAGTATGAAGGCCGAAGAACGTTTGGCGTCATTTCTGCTCAATTTGTCACGCCGCTTTTTAATGCGCGGTTACTCCGAGTCAGAATTCAATCTCCGCATGACGCGCGAGGAAATTGGAAGCTATCTTGGTCTTAAATTAGAGACTGTCAGCCGTGCGTTTTCAAAATTGCAAGACGAGAATATCATCACTGTGGATAATAAACGCATACAAATAAATGATATTGCCCGCTTAAGATTAAAAATGGGAAACTCGTCCTGTATCACTTGAAAGTTTTAATAGTTGCTAAAAAGCCTTAAATCTTCAACGATTATTATCATAGCGCCACGCTAGAAAAGCGCTTGTTGCACATCCGTATTAATTCCTGCGTTATTCTGTTCTTCTGTCAGCTTGAGTAAGCCAAGGAAAATGCTATATAATACGGCCATAATTTAACGGTCCATGCGGTAGCGCATGAAATACAAGTTGAATTAAATACACACATTCGCTCTTAATTTTGAATCATTAAAGCGAATGGAGGCTCAATCCTTAAGGAGAATTTATGTCAGTAACTATGCGTCAAATGCTGGAAGCAGGTGTTCATTTTGGTCATCAAACCCGCTTCTGGAATCCCAAAATGGCCCCCTATATCTTCGGCCATCGCAATAAAATTCACATCATCAATCTCGAAAAAACTTTGGTGATGTATGAAGAAGCCATGAAATATGTGCGTCAATTATCAGCAAACAAGGGTGTTGTTTTATTTGTCGGTACTAAACGTCAGGCGCGCGACATTGTGCGCGAGGAAGCCCAGCGTTGCGGATCACCTTACGTAGATCAACGCTGGTTAGGCGGAATGCTGACTAATTTCAAGACTATCAAGCAATCAATTAAGCGTTTACAAGAAATGGAAGTAATGACACAAGATGGAACGCTGGATAAGCTTGTGAAAAAAGAAGCGCTTGATCTTCAACGCGAATTGGATAAGCTCAATAGCAGCTTGGGCGGTATTAAGGATATGAAAGGATTGCCGGATGCGCTGTTTGTCATCGATGTAGGTTATCAAAAAGGCGCTATTACAGAAGCCAGAAAGCTTGGTATTCCAGTTATTGGTGTCGTTGATACTAATCATAACCCCGATAATTTACAGTACATTATTCCTGGAAATGACGATTCGAGCCGGGCGATACGCCTATATGCGCGCGGTGTAGCCGATGCTATTCTGGAAGGACGTAATCAATCTATTCAAGAAATCGTTCAAATGAGTGCAGAGGCTGAGCAAAGTTAAGAAATTTGCATTTACTTGATAGCTGCCGCAAGCGTGCTAGCTACATTGGGTATTAAATACCATTTGACTGTTTCAAGGTAAGGCTTATCAACCCGTGGCAGATTTGTGAAGATTGTTTAATTTGCCATTGAATGTTAAGTAAATTTTAATCTTATCTTGATTAAAATCTTATTCATTCATAAATTAATTTTGTAACTGGAGTAAATATGGCGGAAATTACCGCGAGCATGGTCAAAGAATTGCGTGAAATGACCGGTCTTGGCATGATGGAATGCAAAAAAGCGCTGGCAGAGACTGATGGTGATATGAAAGCGGCGGAAGATCTGTTAAGAATTAAAAGCGGTGCCAAAGCAAGTAAGGCAGCAGGGCGAATCGCTGCTGAAGGTGTCATTGGCGCGTATATTTCGACTGACAGCAAATGCGGTGCACTGGTTGAAGTTAACTGTGAAACGGATTTTGTGGCTAGAAATGAAGATATTATCAGTTTTGCCAAAAACTTGGCCGGGTTGATAGCCACAAAGAATATTACGGATGTTGCAGTATTAAGCGAAGCGGCGCTGCCGAGCGGTGAAACTGTTGAAACGGTTCGTAAAGCATTGATCATGAAGCTGGGTGAAAATATCAGCATCCGCCGCTGCGGACGTCATGAAACACAAGGCCAGCTGGCTTATTATCTTCATGGCACTAAAATTGGTGTAATGATCGATTATACCGGCGGTGATGAAGTGTTGGGCAAAGATCTGGCTATGCACATCGCTGCAAGTAAACCCATGTGCGTTTCCAAAGAGCAAGTATCTGCGGATGTTTTGGCGCATGAGCGGCAGATCTTCACGGCACAAGCAGCTGATAGCGGCAAACCGGCAAATATCATTGAAAAAATGGTCGATGGCCGTATTGCAAAGTATCTGGCTGAAATTACCTTATTAGGTCAGCCTTTTGTCAAGGATCCGGAACAAACCGTAGAAAAATTACTGGCTAAAAAATCCGCCAAAGTAAACGGATTTACGATGTTTGTGGTTGGAGAAGGGATAGAAAAGAAATCCGAGAATTTTGCGGAAGAAGTGAAAGCCCAGATGGAACAAGCAAAGTAGCACGAGTTATCATCATCTCCAATTAACGATCAATGACTGCTGTTGCCTATAAACGTATTTTACTGAAACTATCCGGCGAAGCCCTGATGGGTGAAGATAAGTATGGGATCAATCATGCAGTGATGGGCAGAATTGTTGCTGAGATTCAAGAGGTCAGTAAATTAGGTGTTGAAATTGCCATAGTGGTTGGCGGCGGAAACATTTTTCGTGGCATGAAGTCCGCTAATGACGGGCTTGAGCGCGTTACTGCGGATTATATGGGCATGTTAGCCACGGTGATGAATGCCCTGGCACTGCAAGACGCAATGAAGCTCGTCGGCTTGGTGCCGCGAATACAATCTGCTTTACGCATCGAACAAGTTGTGGAACCTTATATTCGCGGACGTGCCATTCGTTATCTGAAAGACGGCAGGGTGGTAATTTTTGCGGCAGGAACGGGCAATCCTTTTTTTACTACTGATACCGCAGCCGCTTTGCGGGGCATGGAAATGAATGCAGATATCATGCTTAAAGCGACCAAGGTGGATGGCATTTATACCAGTGATCCGAAAATTAATCCGGATGCGACGCGCTTTCACCAGTTATCTTTTGATGAAGCGATCACGAAGAATTTACAGGTAATGGATGCCACAGCACTGACGTTATGCCGGGATCAAAAATTACCGCTCAATGTATTCAGTATTTTCAAGACTGGCGCTCTTAAACGTATAATCACAGGAGAAGATGAAGGAACGTTGGTGACGGTCTGATGCTACGATAGTCGGGTCTTCTGAAATAGATTCAAGAGGGATAGGATATTATGATTGCCGATGTAAAAAAATCCGCTGAACAAAAAATGCAAAAAAGCCTGGAAGCATTGAAAGTGGATTTGAGTAAAGTTAGAAGCGGGCGAGCACACACTGGTTTACTGGACCATGTCACTGTTGATTATTATGGCACGCAAACGCCGATCAACCAAGTCGCCAATATCAACCTCATAGACGCGCGGACGATCGGAGTCATTCCTTGGGAAAAGAAAATGGCTAACGCCATCGAGAAAGCTATTCGCGAATCTGATCTGGGTTTAAATCCGATGCCGGTAGGTGAAACGGTTCGTGTGCCCATGCCGGCGCTTACTGAAGATCGTCGCCGTGACCTGATCAAAGTGGTTAAGCATGAAGCGGAAGCAGTTCGAGTGGCCATGCGTAATATCCGCCGGGATGCGAATGCACACTTGAAAGACTTATTAAAGTCTAAAGATATATCAGAAGACGAGGAACGCCGGGGGCAAGACGAAATTCAAAAGTTAACCGATCGTTATATCTTAGAAATTGATAAGGTTTTACAGGTTAAGGAAGCCGAACTGATGGCGGTTTGATATGCCTCAAGGCCCGAGTTCAACCCCAGAAATACCCGAAACAGGTTCAGTACCCAAACACATCGCTATTATTATGGATGGTAACGGCCGTTGGGCACAAAGCCGTTACATGCCTCGGATTGCAGGGCATAAGCAAGGTGTCGAAACAGTTCGCGGTGTTATTAAAGCCTGTATGGAACGCGGTGTTGCCTTCCTCACGCTATTTGCTTTCAGCAGCGAAAACTGGCGACGACCTACGGATGAAGTTACGTCTTTAATGCAACTGTTTCTTGGCGCATTGGAGCAAGAAATCGCCAAATTGCATGAAAATGGCATCCGTTTTAAAGTCATCGGCGACATATCAAAATTCGATCCTAAAATCGTAGAATTTATTCACCTTGGCGAGCAACTCACTGCCAATAATACACGTCTCACATTTACGATTGCGGCCAATTATGGCGGCCGTTGGGATATCATGCAGGCCATGCGCAAGATGATGGCACAATCAAAAGATCTGCCGCTTAACTTTGAAGAAGAAAGTTTGGCGCAATATCTATCCATGAGTTATGCGCCCGAGCCGGACTTGTTCATCCGCACCGGCGGCGAATATCGCGTCAGTAATTTTTTATTATGGCAACTGGCCTACACCGAATTATATTTCACCAATACCTTATGGCCGGATTTTGACGAGCATGAACTTGAATTGGCCATCCAGTCTTACCAGCAGCGTGAGCGTCGATTTGGCCGTACCAGCGAGCAACTGCAAATGTTACTTGTCCGCTGAAGGGTAAAAAGTAGCCTTTTTATGCTTAAAACCCGCATCCTGACTGCAATTATCATTCTTCCTTTGTTCTTGTCGGCATTGTTTTTCTTGCAAGATATCTTTTGGGCTATTGTGTTACTGTCACTGACAGTGATCGGGTCGCGCGAATGGAGCCGGTTAGCCGGATTTTCGGTAAGAAATACCATCATTTTTATGCTCCTGACTACATTCATTGGGGGAGAATTGTTGTTTCAGATGAGTGAATCGTTAAAAACCAACGTTTACTCTTCAGATTTGATCTGGGTTTATATTGTATCGGTCGCTTTTTGGATCATCAGTGTGCCACCCTATCTGAATCAGCTTTACACTATTAAAAATCCGCTACTCTTAATGTTGGCTGGCTGGATGCTTTTGTTACCCACATGTCTCGCGCTGTATCAATTGCGCGCTATCAGTCCGGCGCTTTTACTGGGCCTCATGGCTACTATCTGGATTTCCGATACTGCGGCGTATTTCACCGGAAGATCATTGGGTAAGCGAAAACTCGCCAGTCAGATCAGCCCAAATAAAACCTGGGAAGGTGTATTTGGCGCTCTTATTGCAGTATTCATTTATGGCCTGGCTTGGGATTTTTGGTTTATTGAAGAATCTTTGGCGGCTAAATTGATACCGTTACTGTTGCTGATGGCGATATTGGGTATCATCGGCGATTTATATGAATCGCTGATGAAACGTCAAGCTGGTGTTAAGGATAGTGGAAATATTCTGCCGGGTCATGGCGGTATTTTAGATCGAATCGACGCTTTGACCGCTTCGCTGCCATTTGCCATTTTAGCCTTACTCATTTTTTATTCCCCAGCACTATGAAAACTATCCGTCAAATCACTGTTCTTGGCTCTACCGGCAGCATCGGGGAGAGCACGCTGGATGTTATCGCACGGCATCCGGACCGTTTTCAGGCTTTTGCATTAACGGCCAATCACAGTGTCGAAAAAATGCTCGCGCAGTGCCAGCGCTTTCAGCCGCGATTTGCGGTCATGCTGGATACGGCCAGTGCCGGGCAACTGGCTGATGCAATTAAAGCAGCCGGGATCCGGACGGAAGTTCTGGCCGGTATCGAATCGCTGGAAAAGGTTGCCTCGCTTCCCGAAGTCGATGCCGTGATGGCTGCCATTGTGGGTGCAGCCGGCATCCGCCCAACGTTTGCGGCAGCACGAACCGGAAAACTGGTGCTGCTCGCCAATAAAGAAACGCTGGTCATGGCCGGGCGTATTTTTATGGATTTGGTCAAACAGCATAATGCCACATTATTACCGATCGACAGCGAGCATAACGCTATCTACCAGTCATTGCCGCATCATTTCAATGGCAATTTGGTGGCAGCAGGTATCAGCCGCATTCTACTGACTGCTTCGGGCGGGCCGTTCCGTCGCGCACCGTTGGAATCACTCGCGAGCGTGACGCCGGAGCAAGCCTGTGCGCATCCGAATTGGGACATGGGGCAAAAAATTTCGGTGGATTCCGCCACCATGATGAATAAAGGATTGGAAGTGATTGAGGCGCATTGGCTGTTTGAGGCGCCGCCGGAGAAAATCCAAGTGGTGATTCATCCGCAAAGTGTTATTCATTCCATGGTTGCTTATGTCGACGGCTCGGTCATTGCGCAATTGGGGAATCCGGATATGCGCACACCTATTGCCCATGCGATGGGTTTCCCCGAGCGGATAGAAAGCGGAGTATCCGCTTTGGATATGTTCAAGGTTGCCCACCTGGATTTTGAAGAGCCTGATTTTAAAAAATTCCCGTGTTTGAAATTAGCCTATCAAGCACTCGCCGCGGGCGGAAATATGCCCGCAGTGCTGAATGCTGCCAATGAGATCGCAGTGGAATCGTTTCTTAAAAGACATATGCCGTTTACCGCCATCCCGGTCATGATTGCGCATGCCATGGAAACAGTGCGGCAAGAAGAAATGGCGACATTGGATGACGTATTGAAAACAGACACACTGGCCCGTGATGTCGCGCGGAATTGGCTTGCAAACTTGCAATAATCCACGTAAGAAAATTGTTACAGTGACTAGATTCTATTTTCCTGAATTAATGATAGTATCGCGTATTATTCAATCAGCATCAGCAGTGAAATGATAAGTATCGTGCGATCACAACCCCCCATCTACCTGCATCCCTTACGTAATAATCCACTATGTCAATAACCTATACTATCATTTCATTCATACTGGCCCTGGGTATATTGATTACATTTCATGAGTTTGGCCATTATCTGGTGGCGCGCTGGAATGGTGTGAAAGTGCTGCGGTTTTGCATTGGATTCGGTCAACCCATTTTCAGTAAACGCTGGGGAAAAGACCAGACAGAATGGGTGATTGCCGCAATTCCACTGGGTGGCTATGTCAAGATGCTGGATGAAAATGAAGGCCACGTTGCAGCGGAGGATTTACCGCGCGCATTCAACCGTCAGCCGGTCGCCCGGCGTTTCGCTATCGTAGCTGCGGGACCTATAGCCAATTTTTTGTTAGCGATTGTTTTATATTGGCTGCTCTTCATTCTCGGTGTTAATGGTATGAAGCCCGTGGTGGGTCCGGTTGAGCCTGCTACGGCTGCCGCCCATGCGCAATTTGTAGAAGGTGAGACCATTGTCAGCATCGAAAACGAGCCGGTCGCCAGCTGGCAGGATGCGCGTTGGGCTTTATTACGATACGCAATTGATCAATCCGCGAACGTAACGATACAAACCGTTAATAAAAATGGTGAAATCAATTTGCGTAAACTGGATTTAAGCCGTGTCGATCCGGATAAGCTCAATGAAAATTTTCCAGGCATTATTGGACTCACCAGTTATCAACCCATCATCAAGCCAGTCATCGGACAGGTCATAGCCGATGGAGTTGGCAACAAAGCCGGGCTGCAAGCAGGCGATGAAATCATCGCTGTCTATGATACGGAAATCCATACTTGGATGGATTTTGTCAAAGAAATACGCTCGAGCGCCGGACGGACACTGGAGCTGGAAATTTTGCGCAGCGGCGAAATGATCGCGCTGACTGTTACGCCGGAAACAACGGTTGAAAATGGCAAGCAAGTCGGCAAAATCGGTGTGGCACCGGTTATCAACCAGGCTGAGTTTGACGAATTGCTCGTCACCGTCAGTTATTCTCCCGGCAAAGCATTCCAGAAAGCCATCGAGAAGACTTGGGAAACGACCATACTGACATTGCAAATGCTAACCAAAATGATCACGGGCGACGTTTCCCTGAAAAATGTCAGCGGACCGATTTCCATTGCCGATTACGCCGGCCAATCCGCGCAGATGGGGTTGGTATCGTATCTGGCGTTTCTGGCGTTGATCAGTGTCAGTATAGGCGTTCTAAACTTGTTGCCGATTCCGATTCTGGATGGCGGGCACCTCATGTATTATCTGATTGAAATCATCAGAGGCAATCCGCTTCCTGACAAAGCCATCATCATTGGGCAGAAGATTGGCATGGCCATGTTGTTTACCCTGATGACATTTGCCATCTATAACGATATTAACCGGCTTATTACTGGCTAGATAATGAAATTCCAGCATTTTGCCGTTGCACTTGTCAGCTTTTTTTATGCACTCTCCTGTTGGGCCAGCGATTCTTTCATTGTCAAAGATATCCGTGTTGAAGGCATACAACGTACCGAAGCCGGCACGGTATTCAGTTATCTGCCGATTAAAGTCGGCGATGCTATGAATGAAGACAAAGCCACCGAGGCGATCAAGGCGCTTTATGCAACCGGTTTTTTCAAAGATGTAAAATTAAAATCCGAAAACAACATCTTGATCGTGGAAGTTGTAGAGCGGCCGGCAATTGCGCAAATCAGTATCAATGGCGCGAA
The DNA here is from genome assembly GCF_900106555.1 of Nitrosomonas oligotropha. Taxonomy (GTDB): domain Bacteria; phylum Pseudomonadota; class Gammaproteobacteria; order Burkholderiales; family Nitrosomonadaceae; genus Nitrosomonas; species Nitrosomonas oligotropha_A. Next base: position 217,000 of record NZ_FNOE01000001.1, read on the forward strand.
GGAATTCGAGAAAGACAAACTGCTCGAAGGATTAAAGCAAGCAGGCATATCAGAATCGCGGATTTTCAGCCGTTCGTTGCTGGAAAGAGCGGAGCTGGAATTGAAGCGTCAGTACATCAGCCGTGGCAAATATGCCGTCAAAATTACCACAACCACAACGCCTCTTGAACGTAACCGTGTGGCGATTAATTTTGACATCAAGGAAGGCCGCACAGCCAGAATTAAGAAAATAAGCTTTGTTGGTAATGAAAAATTTCCCGACAAAGAGTTGCGTGGCATACTGGTGCTCAGAAAACCTGATTTATTGAGCTGGTTCACCAAAAATGACCAATATTCAAAGCAGAAACTAGCCGCCGACCTGGAAACGCTGCGTTCTTATTATTTGGATCGCGGCTATCTTGAATTCAATATTGAATCAACGCAAGTATCGATTACGCCGGACTTACGCGACATCTATATCACCGTCAACGTCACCGAAGGCGCTCAATATACCGTCTCCGATATCAAAGTGGCTGGCGATACCATTGTGCCGGAAGAAGAATTGCGCAAACTGATTTTACTCAAAAGCGGCGCGGTATTCGCCCGGCAAAAGCTGACCGAGTCGATCAAATCCATGACCGATCGCCTGGGTGACGATGGATATGCCTTTGCCAATATCAATGCATCGCCGGAAATCGATCATGAAAAACGGCAAGCTGGATTTACATTCTTTGTTGATCCAGGCCGCCGGGTTTATATCCGGAAAATTAACATCACAGGTAACGACCGCACACGTGACGAAGTGATCCGGCGCGAGTTCCGGCAAATGGAAGGCGCTTGGTATTCCACGAAAAATATCAATCTCTCCAAAGTGCGTGTGGACCGCTTATTTTTCTTCAATAGCGTCAATGTCGAAACGCCTGCCGTACCCAATAAAACGGATCAGGTGGATATCAATGTCAAGGTGGAAGAAAGACCGACCGGGTCCATCATGTTCGGTGCCGGTTATTCGCAGCAACAAGGTATTATTCTGAATGGCTCGGTTTCGCAGAACAATATTTTTGGCACCGGTAATTTTTTCAGTCTGGATGTTAATACCGGCCTTATCAATAAAACCTATGCCGCTTCATTCACCAATCCCTATTTTACCGTGGACGGAGTCAGCCTCGGTTTCGATGTTTACAAGCGGGATTTGAATACCCGGCCTTTGACGCAGGTGGGCGCATTTAAAACGGAAACTGTCGGGGCTGGCGTACGGTTGGGTATACCGATTGCCGAAGGCGATATCGTTTCTTTCGGATTGGCTGCGGAAAATACGCATATCGGTACTTTTTCAGATAGCCCGAGGCGTTACCTGGAGTTTGTTGATAAATTCGGCGAATCCACTAATAATTTTCCATTTACCGTCAGCTGGGCTCGAGACCGCCGTGACAGCGCCATCTGGCCCACTTCCGGCACGACGCATCGATTGTTCGGTGAAGTCAGTGTGCCGGGCGGGGATTTGAATTACTACAAAGTCAGTTACAATCAAAAATGGTATTTTCCCATTACCGATTTCTTCACTTTGATGCTAAATGGCGAAGCCGGTTACGGTGACGGGTATACCGGAAATACATTGCCGTTCTTCAAAAACTTTTTTGCTGGCGGTAATAATTCCGTGCGGGGGTATAATTTGAACTCTTTGGGTCCTCGTGATCAGTTTACAAATACCTCAAACAGCAATTCAATCTTGTTCGCCGTTGGCGCCAGCAAGCGTGTTGTGGGTAATATCGAACTGATGTTCCCGGTACCCTTTATGAAAGACGATCGATCGTTGCGCTTGAGCACATTCCTGGATGGCGGTACCACATTCAATAAATTCGGCGACCTGAATAATTTTATGCGTTACTCGGCCGGATTGGCGCTTACCTGGGTCTCACCGATGGGGCCATTGAAAGTTAGTATTGCGCAACCCTTGAATGATCAGCCCGGCGATAATTTGCAAAGATTCCAGTTCATGTTCGGGCAACAATTCTGATTTAGTTGAGACTCCGGTAGTGTATATGTTGAAACAACAAATCAATCAACAGCGGCGCAATCTGGTTATGACGGTAACCGCTGCTATCATTGCCTGTGGATTCACGGTTGCCTTTGCTGGCGATATCAAAATCGGCGTAGTGAATACCGAAAAAATTCTACGCGAATCCGCGCCTGCGATCCAAGCGCAAAAAAAAATCGAGCAGGAATTCGTGCCGCGTGACGAAGATATCAAGAAAATGGCTTTGGAAGCCAAGAACCTGCAAGATAAGCTGGAAAAAAACAGCATAAAGATGGAAGAAACCGAACGGCGCAACCTGGAAAGAAACCTCGCCAATCTGAGCCGGGAATATCAACGCGCGCAGCGCCAAATGCGCGAAGATCTGAGCGTGCGTCAAAACGAAGAATACAGCGTCATCCTGGAGCGCACCAATCGTGCTATCAGCAAAATCGCTGAAGCGGAAAATTATGATCTGATATTGCAATTGCAAGACTCGGTGTATAGAAGTCAGCGTATCGATATCACGGATAAAGTGATTAAAACGCTCGACAAAGAATAACAAGTCACAATTCAATCAATGTTGATTGCGTCCCTAGGGCTAGAAAGGAAAATAAAATGAGCACTATGAATATTCACGAAATCTTAAAATACTTACCGCACCGCTACCCGATTTTACTGGTAGACCGGGTCATTTCATATGAAGCGGGTAAGGATATCGTCGCATTGAAAAATGTTTCCATTAATGAGCCGTTTTTTTCCGGACATTTTCCCCATCATCCCGTCATGCCGGGTGTTTTGATTGTCGAAGCATTAGCGCAAGCTGCCGCGATTCTGACGCTGAGAACCGAAGATACGGTTAACAAAGAAGACACGGTTTACTATTTTGTCGGTATCGACGGTGTCCGTTTCAAGAGACCGGTCATTGCCGGTGATCAGTTAATCCTCAAAGTCGCCATCGAACGGCAAATCAAAGGACTGTGGAAATATTCGGCGCGTGCGGAAGTCGATGGACAACTGGTGACTGAAGCTCAACTGATGTGTACCGCCAGAAGTGTCTAGGATCCAATCCTATCGATTAAAATAGTGACTGGCAACGGAGCTGAAGCTGCCGCCAATGAACTGATTTGCGGCGTCGATGAAGCTGGCCGGGGACCTCTTGCCGGACCCGTTTATGCAGCCTGTGTGATACTGAATGCCGATCACCCGATCACAGGATTGGCTGATTCTAAAAAGCTAAGTGAAAGCAAGCGCGATGCGCTTGCAATCATGATCAAACAACATGCTGCCGCATGGGCTGTGGCATCGGCTACAGTCGAAGAAATCGATCAGCTCAACATCCTGCAAGCAAGCTTATTGGCCATGCAACGTGCCGTGAGAAGCTTACCGTTTGTGCCTGATATCGCACTCGTCGATGGAAATCAAAGCCCGCGCTTGCCATGTCCGGTGCGCACCATCATCCGGGGTGACAGTCTGATACCCGCCATTTCAGCTGCTTCTATTTTAGCCAAAACTGCACGTGACGCAGAAATGAAGCGATTGCACCAGCTTTATCCATGTTATGGCTTTGATAAGCACAAAGGCTATGGAACCAAAGCGCATTTGGCCGCACTGCAAGAATATGGCGCTTGTAAAATACACCGGCAAAGTTTTGCACCGGTCAATGCCTTAAACCTGCGATGATCATTGAATCGCTACGATGGCTTTCATTCTGCATCATCTTTTAAAACCAAATGAGAGCCTTAGGATGTGCTGAGCGCAGTGAAGCGCATCATTCGCAATGGATGCCTCTCTCCGCGCCGTAAGTTAAATCACAATACCTTTGCGTAAGCATGGCGTTTTGCACGAAATTACCGGATAAACTCGTAACCATGTGTTCATTTTCGCCGGATATTGAGCTACTTTTAGCGATTGAGCTGATTAATGCCAGTGAATCGTTCCGATAGATGGGGTATCGCAAGTAGTGTTCGCTATACCCGAGATTCGCTCAGTTTGTCTTACAACAATGTTATGATTTGCTCCTGAATATGAACCCATCGCTGGAGAAATCATGCGTGACTCAGAACCTCAATTCGGTTTGAATTTTAATTTCATCGTGCCAATTGCCATGTTGGCTGTTTTATTGCTGGTGCCTTTTTCGATCAACGCGGTGTTGCATATGTTGTCGGCTAAAAGGCTACACAATCCGGTGATCATGAAATTGCCGCTGGATAGCACGGTGATTACGATTCCGTCGGAGGTGAAACAATATGAACCGTTTGAGGTGGCGGTCAATCTGGAAACAAAACATCTTGCCAAGTTTTTGAATGAGATTGTAGCGACGGCGTCCGAAGGAACTTCGATACAGGGAATTCGCGGTGTTGTGTCGCTCAATATGAAGGCTGAGATCGCTGGCGATGGTTTTGAAATTGACAGATTGGGCGCGCAGGATCCGGTTTCGGATTATGGCGGCAAAGCTAAGTGGCGTTGGCGCGTGACGCCGGAATCATCCGGGGAACAGGTTTTGAAGTTTCAGCTGCATATAGTGACGCAAGATAATGCGCAGGCAGACACTAAAGCGCTGGGTCTCGCCGAAGCGAATTTTTCCGTTCAGGCGAATCTGTCGGAGTGGATGAAACGGAATGGAGTCTGGGTTGCTTTGCTGCTAGCGGTACTTGCGACGGCCTTTTATGGCTTGCGGCGGCGTTACGTGCGATAGCTACATATCTGATTTGTATTGAGAATTGTAATAATCGTATTGAATGATTTTTCCAGGGTGCTTGAAAAAAAATAATTGATCCTTATATCAGGTTTGAAAGTGTATTTTTTGTAACTGTGAGAACGCTGCATTAAACCTAGAGCAATTTGAGATTGAATGAGGCGTTGATGTTGAACTTACACAATGTGCTTTTTTAATTGATAAGGAGAAATTGAGTATGGCTATTACACGTTATGAACCTTGGGGATTGTTGAGTCAACTGCAAAGAGAATTGGAACGCAGTGTCGCCGAAGGCTCTACCGCAACGGCCGAGTGGTCTCCCGCGGTGGATATTAGGGAAGAAGCGGATAAATTTGTTATTCATGCGGATATTCCGGGAGTAAAACCGGAAGAAATCGATATCAGCATGGAAGATGGCGTACTCACCATCAAAGGTGAGAAAAAATCGGAAAGTAAAACCGAAAAAGAAGGCTATAAACGCGTTGAGCGTACGTACGGCTCCTTCTACCGCCGCTTCAGTCTGCCGGATACCGCTAACGCTGAAGCGATTTCCGCATCGTCAAAACACGGCGTGCTGGAGGTGGTTATACCGAAGCGTGAAGCCGTGCAACCGAAGAAAATTAGCGTCACTGCGGCCGAGTAATGCAGTCTTTTTGACGCGCAACCATGCGAAATGGAGCCTTCGGGCTCCATTTTTATTACTCCTGTTTTTGCCAAGCGGGCCAAAGCATGACAAAATTGCCTCCTTTTGGTTTATTGGGAAATGAAAAATCAATAACTTGATTAATCCCGCAATCGATTTTATCCACATTAAACTTCACTGATGCCGCTCATTACACTGGAAAATGCCTGCCTGGCTTTTGGCCACCATGCTTTGCTTGATCATGCCAACTTGCAGCTCGACCCGGGCGAGCGTGTTGGTCTGATCGGCAGAAACGGCGGCGGTAAATCAAGCTTACTGCGATCATTGGCTGGCGAGATTAAACTCGATGACGGCCGGCTATGGCGTGCGCCCAATTTAAAGCTGGCGTATGTGCCGCAAGAGCCGCTTCTGAATCCCACTAACACGGTATATCAAGAAGTTTCCACGGGATTGGGCAATATCAGCCGGATATTGCTGGAGTATCACGCTATTTCGCATGAATTAGGCGAAACACCGGAAAATACCGAAGCGTTGCTGATCCGTCTGCAAGATTTGCAAGGCGCTTTGGAAGTCGACGGCGGATGGAACCTGCAAGCAAAAATAGAAACTGTGATCGATAAGCTGAATTTGCCTGCGGATACTCTGATTGATCATCTCTCCGGAGGGTTAAAAAAACGTGTGGCGCTGGCGCGTGCGCTGGTGATATCGCCGGATGTGCTGTTACTGGATGAGCCTACCAATCATTTGGATTTTTCTTCCATTGAATGGCTGGAAGGATTGCTGCGGGATTTTTCCGGTAGCGTTTTGTTTATCACGCATGACCGCCGTTTTCTCGATAATGTAGCGACCAGAATTATTGAGCTAGATCGCGGAAATTTGCAGACTTTCTCCGGCAATTTCTCCGATTACCAGCGCCAGAAAGCGGAAATGCTGGAAGTCGAAGCGATACATAACCGGAAATTCGATAAATTCCTGGCGCAGGAAGAAGTTTGGATACGCAAAGGAATCGAAGCGCGGCGCACACGTAACGAAGGCAGAGTGCGAAGGCTGGAATCATTGCGTTTGGAACGCGCGGCGCGCCGGGACAAGGTTGGAAAGGCCAATATCAGTGTCGACGCGGGTGAACGTTCGGGCAAGTTGGTTGCTGAACTGGCGCATGTTAGTAAAAGCTACGGTGACAAAGCGATTATCACGGATTTCTCCTGTCGCATTATGCGCGGTGACCGGGTGGGATTGCTGGGTCCGAATGGCGCTGGAAAATCGACGTTATTAAAATTGATTTTGGGCGAATTGCAACCGGATTCCGGCAACATTCAGCAAGGCACCAAAGTGTCGGTTGCTTATTTCGATCAGATGCGTGAGCAGCTCAATGAAGAAATGGTTCTGACGGATACCATCAGCCCCGGTTCGGATTTTGTTGAGATTAACGGTAAGCGTAAGCATGTTATCAGTTATCTGGAGGATTTCTTGTTTCCCCCGGAACGCGCTCGATCGCCCGTCAAATCACTTTCAGGCGGCGAACGCAATCGTTTGTTGCTGGCGCGATTATTTACCCGCCCTGCCAACGTGCTGGTACTGGACGAGCCCACCAACGATCTGGATATCGAAACGCTGGAATTGCTGGAAGCCTTGTTGCAAGATTATTCCGGTACGTTGTTTTTGGTCAGTCATGACCGGGAATTTCTGGATAATGTCGTTACACAAGTAATTGCATTTGAAGGAAATGGAAAATTATGTGAATATATTGGCGGTTATGAAGATTGGATACGTGCAAAACAGTTTGAAGATAATAGCAATCAGCAAAAAATATTATCAAAGCAGCCGGAAACCTCACCAAACAGTGGTTCTACAGCGCCAAAACTTGCTCGGACTAAAAAACTGAGTTATCAGGAAACACGTGAACTTGAAGCATTACCTGGTAAAATTGATATGTTGGAACGGGAGCAGGCCAATATTACTTTACGCCTGAACGAACCAGCAATTTATCGTGATTACCCAGACGAAGTAAAAGCATTACAAACACGCTTAGCGGCGATTGAAAAAGAATTGACAGACTGCCTTGCAAAATGGGAAGAATTGGAGTCGAAATCTATTGCAAAAACGTAGCTCCGGTAACAAATTTCCCCATAAACAACATGGACATGCTTACACTTATTCATTGACCAAATCGGGCGCATCGTTTAAAGTTCAACTTTTGAGAGAAGGAGGCTTACATGAAACAAAAATCGATTATGAATTTACTACTTGCCTTGGGCATGTTCTTGGCATTTTCGGGAGCAACTCAAGCAGCTGGAGACGCAGCGGCAGCAAAAGACAAGTTATCAATGTGTGCAGGTTGTCACGGGATTCAAGGTTATAAAACCGCTTTTCCTAGCGCTTATCATGTTCCAAAGCTGGGCGGACAACATGCAGAATATATCATTAAAGCGTTGGAAGGTTACAAAAATGGCTCACGTAGCCATCCTACCATGACAGCCTTGGCTAAGACATTGTCTCAACAAGATATAGAAGATCTTGCTGCATACTATTCTAAAAATTAACTGAGTCATTCACGCAAGGAACGAATTATGAAGAATTATTTAATTGCCGCAGTGAGCGGAGCAGCGTTGATATTATCAAGTCAAGTAATGGCTGCTGATATTGAAGCAGGTAAAAGTAAAGCAGCTGAAGTTTGTGCTTCCTGTCATGGTGTTGACGGTAATAGCCCGGCACCAAATTTCCCCAAAATTGGCGGACAATACAGAACTTACATAGCAAAAGCATTGAAAGATTACAAATCCGGCACCCGGAATGACCCGATTATGGCGGGAATGACTGCCAATTTGACCCCGGCCGATATTGAAAACCTGGCTTTCTATTATTCCAGTCAGGCAGGTGGTCTGAATTCAAACAAATAATATTTATTTGAGCTGACAACGCGAATTCAAAAGCGGGATAAATACCAGTTGATGGTTTTATCCCGCTTTCATTTTAATTGACCGAACCTAGCTGTTTATCCAAACAATCGAAGTAGATGCTGGCATCCGGCGCGGACTGCGCGCGCTGCGCTTGCCATATCATTTCTGCCAGACATTCCATCGTCTGATGTGCGGCAATGTGTTCACTTCCGCAATTCTTCTGTAAACGAGCAAATCGCTCGCAAATTCCAACCGGTTGATTAATGGATAGCTGTTCTTTGATCGCTACGTGCATGCTCATGTGCAGAAATGGATTAGTGTCACCCATTTCCGGTAAGTAATCCTTATCCAAATAGCGCTCGGGGTCGCCAAGAATGTCATGGTATTCCGGGTGCAACAGAATGACCTCAAGTGCGATCGTTTCGATACCGGATAATATTTCCCGCTGGCGGTACTTACGCCACGTGTCGAAAAATAATTGCCGCGCTTGTTCTCTCGATGGTTTAAACATAGCTAGTGTGATTAGAGTGCAAAATTTTTGTCTTTGAATTCACATAAATGATTGATCGTGCAAATTGCACAGGCCGGTTTTCTGGCTTTGCAAACATACCGGCCATGTAGGATTAGCCAATGGTGTGCATCATGACGAAATTCCTTCGGTACTGCCTTGAGCAGCTTTAATTCGACTTCCAGCACATTTTTGCCGGGTGCTAATCCGGTGCGATTGGCAACCCGGAAAATATGTGTATCCACTGCAATCGTAGGTTCGCCGAACGCGGTATTCAGAATGACATTGGCAGTTTTACGTCCGACCCCGGGCAATGCTTCCAGTTGTTCGCGCGTACGTGGTACTTCGCTATGATGATGCTGTATTAGCAATTGGCAGGTTGCCAGAATATTTTTCGCCTTGGTTTTATATAATCCGATGCTTTTGATACATTCAAGCAAACCCGCCTCACCCAGAGCAAGAATTTTCTCCGGTGTATTGGCTTGAGGAAATAATTTTCGTGTTGCCAGATTCACGCTCTTGTCAGTAGCTTGCGCCGATAAAATAACCGCGATCAGCAGTTCAAAAGGAGAACGATATTCTAGCTCGGTGGTTGGATGCGGATTGGTTGATTGCAAGCAAGTAAAGATTTCGTGCCGCTTGGCTGAATTCATGTCATTTCACCGGCGGGCGGTTGTTATCAGCTTGGGCACGGATGGCCATGGCACGTTTTAAGGCTGCTTGCACGATGGCGTGCTTACGTTCTTCCGCTGCAGCAGGGGTTATTTTCGGTTGTGCAATGGCTTTGGATCTGAGCGCTTTGGGACTGGTCTGTTTTTCTCTTGCTAAACGCTGTAATCTGAAGTGATACCGTGAGCGCGCGCTATCGGCGGCTTGCTTCCGCCATATATCGTCAGTTTTCTCAGCGACGGACACAAGGCTAATACAATCCATAGGACAAGGCGCGATGCATAACTCACAGCCGGTGCATTCTGCGGCGATGACCGTGTGCATTTGTTTGCCAGCTCCAACAATGGCATCAACAGGACAAACCCGGGTACAGAACGTGCAGCCGATGCACAACTGCTCGTCAATTCTGGCAATAACTTTACCGGGCCGGGGAAGGCCATGTGACGTGTTCAAAGGTTTGGGCGGCACGCCCAATAATTGTGCCAATTTCCCGATACCTTCCTGATCGCCGGGAGGGCATTGATTAATATCCGCGCGACCTTCGGCTATCGCTTCCGCGTAAGGCCTGCAGCCGGGAAAGCCGCATTTTCCGCATTGCGTTTGCGGCAATAGCGCGTCGATTGCTTCTATCAACAATGGATTCATGTTAATTCGATTTTTTTGCGTGATCAGTACAGACAGCCCGCGCAATTTCCTTAACCAAATCCGGGCCGCGATAAATCAGACCGGTATAGAGCTGTACCAGGCTTGCGCCTGCCGCCAGCTTGTCTTGCGCGTCATGTGCCGACAAGATGCCGCCGACGCCGATAACCGGCATGGCACCCTGCAGCATGCTATGTAATTGCCGGATAACCGCAGTGGCGCGTTGCGTCAACGGGGCGCCGCTTAATCCGCCGCTTTCCTGTGCGGCCGGTAAGTCCTCGATGCCTGTCCGTGCAATCGTAGTATTGGTGGCAATTACACCGTCGATGCGATGTTTTATCAGCAGTGCGGCAATCGATTGGATCTGAGTTTCGCTCAGATCAGGGGCGATTTTGACTGCCATCGGGACATATTTTGCATGTACTTGTGCCAGCTTGGCTTGTTCTAACTTTAGTTGATCGAGTAACTGATCAAGTGCATCGGCGTTTTGCAGCTGCCGCAAATTCTGTGTGTTTGGTGACGAGATATTGACCGTCACGTAACTGGCATATGGGTAAACCTTCTGTAAACCTATTCGATAATCGTCAACGGCTTTTTCCAGCGGGGTATCGAAATTCTTACCGATATTGATACCGAGTATGCCTCGATAAGCTGAATGCCTGACGTTTTCAACCAATTGATCCACGCCTAGATTATTGAAACCCAGCCGGTTAATGATTGCACTGGCTTCGGGAATACGAAATATCCGTGGCGCCGGATTTCCCGGTTGCGGCCGTGGCGTGACAGTGCCAATTTCGATAAAACCGAACCCCAGCATGGCTAGCGCATCCAGGTATTCGCCATTTTTGTCCAGCCCGGCGGCAAGCCCGACCGGATTGGGAAAACTTAATCCCATGACAGTGCGGGACGGACAAGCGATGACAGTAGGCGTTAATAAACCCAACTTTCTGGCCAGCTCAATGCCATTGAACGTGACGTGATGTGCAGATTCGGGATCAAGCTTAAAAAGGAGCGGGCGAAGAAGTGTGTAGAACATGCTGATTTTATTTTGAAGAGTTGCGGATTTGAATCGATTTTACGAAAAAATGCTACTGTCTAGCAAAACCCACTGATTGTTAATTAAGATTTCAAGCGGTTGAAAATTGGCTTTATAACGCATTTTCCGGTTTTCTTTGATCCAATAACCCAGGTAAAGGTACTCCAGATGGTGTTCCCGGCACTGTTCAATCTGCCATAGGATGTTGTAAGTCCCAAAACTCGCCTGAGCGACCTCGGCATCGTAGAAAGTATAGACCGACGACAGACCGTCTGGCAGCACATCGATAATACTGACCATGCGCAATTGCTCTTTGTCATGGAATTCAACCAATCTGGAATTCACATGACTCTGCAATAGAAAATTGTGATACTGCTCGCGGCAATCATTATCCATGCCGCCGCCAAAATGGCGATTGGTCTGATAACGTTGATAAAGCGCGTAATGCGCTGGTTTGTAATGCAGCGGATGCACGGTGGCGGATAAATGCTGATGTTGTTTCCAGGCACGGCGCTGCGCGCGCTTAGGCACAAAGGCGGCGACCTTTACCCTTACGGAAAGACAAGCATGACAGTGCTCGCAGCATGGTCGGTAGGTATAATGGCCGCTGCGGCGGAAACCGGCTTGCACTAATTTTCCATAAGCTTGCGCATCGATATGATGTTCCGGCGTGACGACCTCGGAGCAAGCGAGCTTGCCGGGCAAGTAACTGCATGAATAAGGATTGGTGGTGTGAAATTTAAGCACGGGTATCTGTCATTATTCGATTGGAATGCGATCAAAATTCCATGTGTTGCCGGGTTCGATTCCGGTTATTAAGTCATCCAGCGTTTGACTGAATTCCGTTCGTGAAATTTCCCGTGCACCCAAAGATGCCAGGTGACTGGTTCTGACCTGGCAATCAATCAAGCCAAATTCCCAATATTGTAGCTGCTTTACCAGGTGCACGAAGGCGATTTTTGATGCATCCGGCTGGCGTGAGAACATCGATTCACCAAAAAATACTTTTCCTAGCGCAACACCATAAAGCCCGCCAGCAAGTTCACCATCAATCCAGGTTTCGACCGAGTGCGCCAATCCCATTTCGTGCAGAGTGCTATAAGCCGCAATCATTTGCGGATGTATCCATGTGCCTGCCTGATCTTTGCGCGGCGCGGCACAGGCTTGCATGACCTGGGTAAAACTGCGGTCCGTGCATATGTGGTAGTGGTCTTTTTTTAGCGTCTTGCGTAATGACCGGGAAATTTTTAATTCGGCAGGAAACAGCACCATTCGTGGATCCGGACTCCACCAAAGGATGGGATCGTCTTCATTGAACCAAGGAAAAATGCCCTTGTAATAAGCCGCAAGCAAGCGTTGCGGTGATAAATCCCCTCCCACAGCCAATAACCCGTTGGGCTCGGTAAGCGCATTTTCCACGGGTGGAAACGGTGTAAAAGAGTTCATTTTGGGAATAATTTCTCTATCTATTTAATTCATCAGTGATTTTATCAAATCGTTGCTTGGGAAAATATGTGACATATATCCCGAAGCAACACGCTGCGCACCCTGTTAGTCAAATATCCTGATAAATAGAGGTAAATGTCCCAATTTTTAGGTTGTTTTAAATCAAGTACTTCTGCTGCAAGCAGCAAAGTATTAATGGTGTTCTTCGTTCAAGTTGATGCAGATCAATGTAGCTATAAATCTTTTTTTTTATGCTGTCGCGGTTGAAGTCAGTTGCTAATAAAAAAACCAACCCTCTAAAGGAGAATGTTATGAAGTATTTATCACCCAATAAAAAATTAACCGGCAATTTTCTTGCTGGTTCGCTTTTAGCGGCTGTTGCAATGGCTGCACCTCAAGCCGTGGCAGGTGATGCAGCTGCTGAGCGTATTAAGCAATTAGAACAAAGCTTGCAAGCTATTCAAGTTGAATTACAAAGAATAAAATCTGAATCCGCTCAGGCTGCACAAAAGGTTAAAAGTATAGAACAAACCGCTACTCAGACAGAACAGAAAATAAATAGTCTTGAAGAGAGGAAAGCAGCGCTCCTAGATAGGGTAGATCCTCTAACACAACGGATTGGTTCGGATATCACAGAAAAAACTCGTATGCTGCATTTCCGTGGTGGTTTTACACATCAAATGAATCAGCGTAACGGCTCAAGCATACAAAGTATTGTCGCGCCGGTTGGAGCTCAAGATCAGGCTGGTAAAGATGGATGGTACGTGGGTGCAGGTATTGATTGGGGATTGACCAGAGATATGTGGGGGTTTATGCCAAAAACGACTGTCTTTGCAGAATTGATGTTTGAATATAAACAATTTGGCAACCATGTTCAGGGCAACGCGCTTGCTAATGCGCCTACTATGTTAGTGGGCGCTCCGCAGAATCCGATTAATGTAACAGTCAGTCAGTTTACTTTAACAGCATCCCCTAAAATCAAATTTTTTGAAGGCTCCAAAATTAGACCTTGGATTATTCCTGCAGGTTTAGCAATTCACGTTATGAGTCCAACTTCTGAAGCCATTACGTATTTAGCACCAGGTATTCAGTTTGGCGCAGGTGTTGACTACAATATCTGGAAAGATTTCTTTATTGGTATCGATGGCCGCTATCAATTGGTGAATAAGACGGATGGTGTTAATTTGAGCGGCATGACCGCAGGTGGTTATGTTGGAATCGGGTTCTAACGATTTTAAAAAGGTATATACAGGAAAAGGACGAATTCACAACATGGTTAATATTTCTTCCTAGACCTTTCATTTTTCTTTGCTCGTTCGCAACCAGAAGAGTATCAGCGCATAACGAAGCCTTGGCACCTCACTATTCATTTAGCGGGGTGTTTTTTTATACACATCTCCAGAGCGCCTGCATGCCGCTATGCTCTAACTTACTAACGAATGGACGGAAATATGACCGGGAAAGCTTGTTGTCAGCCAATGTTTATTCGATTCGGTTGGCAAAAATTTTTTGTGTCGAGCCGATAAAACGCAACCGCCAGCCAGTTTAAGCTGGCTGACAGTTGCACTCTGATTAATGCCCTATGGGATCGCGCTGTGCGGTTGTTAAGCCGCTTTTCCATGTTTCCGGCAGGTTTTGCACCCAACCGTTATAGACATTAGGAATGGCAAGTACTCCCTGGCCGCCAAATCCGGGTAAGCGGCTAACTGTATCATCGGTAGCCGTATTTCCACCGGTCACAAGTGGAACATATCCAGCAATCGTTGCATCGCTTAAGTTGCCGTCACCATTCGGGTCGGTATCGACAACGGCAAGCCGGTTAGAAAACTTGCTGGTGACATAAGCATAGTAACCGCCACCTTGTTTTGCGCCGAAGTTTGCGCCATGACAACCGGGATCACAATCCAGCATTGCAGCGATTGTATCGGTTGAGGTATCAACGACCACGATTTGCCCACCCATCGAAGCGATAACCATAGACTTACCGTCCGGGGCAACCGGTGTTTGAATGGGCAGTACGCCTACCGCAATTTTCCCGTTGCCGTCATTGTCCGCAAATGCTCCGGTAATCGGGTTGTAGTCAGCAATGAGGTTAACGGTTTTCAGCAAATTACCCGCTCCATCCAGCACGCTCAAGGTATGATGTAGCAGATTGGTCGCATAAATTTTGCTTGAATCCGGCATCATACCGATGGCAACCGGGTGCGCACCAGGAGCATTGTTTCCTGTGGGAGTTCTGGCTTCAATGCCGCCATTGCTGCCATAAATCCCGACGTCACCGGTACTGATATTCGGCGTTACGATCTTGCTACCGTCCGCGCTGATCCAATGTCCGTGCGGATGAGCCGTACTTTGCCCGGCTGCTTGCGTCGGCAATGCCTTGAAGACATAACTGGTGCCAGCTGGCATCATCATAATGCTGTCTTCACCGTTGTTTGCGATCGTGACATCGTCGGTAGATGGTAACGTCATCACATGGGAAGGTGAATAACCCACTTGTATGTTCTTGATCAATTTACCGTCGGCATGATTAATCAAGGTTAATTTGTTATCAAACCATTGGGTCTGGTAAACGACCGATTGATCCCGGTTGGTCCACATGTTATGCGGATTATTCATGTTGATCTCGGGTAATGCAATCTTGCGTTTGACAGTCCAATTACTGGCATCGACTACCGTGATCGTGCCCGGCTTGTATTTTCCGGCGGTTTTTTCGAACTGCGTATTAACCCATACTTCGCCCACGCCAGGCACGGCTGGTTTAGAACCGAATGCAATCGGCTGATCGCTATTCAGCACTGCGGATAACGGTGCTGCCAGCCCGCCGCTGGCGATATTGCCGAAAGGTGCGCCGGATATTCTGACCGGCAACGTTGGAAACTTCACGCTCCAATGGCCGGTTGAATAATCTTGCCAATTATCCGGTGCCGTGGCGATGAAAAATGTTTTCAGCAAACGGACCGCAAGGTCAGTGCTGGTTGGCAGCCCTTTGATGCCGGTCACCAGATCAATTTTATAATCTGCGGCCGGATTGCCTAGATCAAGACCTACAGTATCAGGATCGTCGACGATGACTGCGGCAAACATAAAGGGATGCACTTTACAAGTAAAGACGTACAGTCCCGGTGTGTCCAGTTTGACAATGCCGCCGCCCCGGTACGCTGTGGTTTGGTTGAAAGGCATGTGAGCCGCCCCTGATGGCCACAGCAGCGAGCTGATGGTATGCACGCCGTTGGTGTCCGACATGACAAAGTTCACGCTGCTGCCCGGAGCGATGACTTCCAAGGACTTGGTTTTAATATCCAGAGACTTATCTTCATCCGGGCCGGTTAATCCCACATCCTTGTTGCGCAATCCAACAATGGCATCTCCGCGCGCACTTCTGAACCAGCTGGCCGGTTCATCGCTGACTTCAAACGTCACCAAGCCGGGTTCGTCTTTAGGACCGAGCAGGATCCGTCCGTATGGCGATGCGCCGACTACACTGGCGCCACTACCACCGGCCGGTGCCACTTTGAAGCTACCGTGCATGCCGGCTTCCATATGTGAAACTAGATGGCAGTGATATTGCCAATCGCCCGCGCCGACGCCGCTGCCCGCTTTGACGGTGAAAGAATGAGTATCGGTGCCGTCTTGCAATAATTTGACGTCGATGGTCGCATTGGTACCGGTTTTAAACCAGCGATGCGCGTGCAAATGGAAAGTATGACCGGGTCCTACCGATAAAATATGGAAACGGACGATATCGTTTTCTACTGCGCCGGGATTCGGATTCGCCCAGAGCGGTTTTTGCGTTGTGCCATCGCCAGAGATTTCGGTGCCCCAGAAAGTTGAACCGACCATAAACAATACGAACTGTTTATCAATGTCCGCCTGCGCTACCGGCACGGTAGCGCCATTGTCGTCGATATACCGGTCGATTGGTCCGCTGGTGGGATCAACAATCAGCGCACCGAACAAACCGAGCATTTCCTTGCCGTTGCCATGGTAAACGAACGTACCGGATTTGTTGGCATGGAAAGTATAGTTTTGCGTTTGCCCTGGCAGTGCGTTCGCAGCGCCTTTGCCCTTGTCCTGCAAACCGGGCACGCTAAAACCGACTTCGGCCGATGTGGTGTTGGTCAGCGTCACATTGATCGTGTCGCCTTGTCTTACGAACAATGCCGGACCCGGAATCACGGCTTCGGCATCGCTGCCAAGAGCATAAGCTAATTGACCGTTCGGCAGGGTTTTGGCTGTGATATTAAAACTTTGCACCGCAGATAGCGCCATCGGGGATATCAGCGCAGTAATGGCAAACAGCATAAGAGCTGCTAGCATCGGAGCTGGATTCTTAATACCAAAAATATTTTTACTCATAGTGTCATCCTTATACTTAGGTATGTTGGCAAATGATTATTTGACGATAAATTGACCGGTCATACCCATCAGTTTGTTGGAGAAGTTGTTATCAACGTATTGCGTGCTGCCTTTAGCTTTCACGGCAAATACGTGTTTCTCAAGCGGGCCGATTGCAGCTTGATTGATAAGCTTGTTAGTTCCCGGATCGAACCATTTGTAGCCGTTCAATGAAAAATTGTGGATGTCGGTGCCCAATGCAATCAGATGAAATCTGACATCGCTGTTTTTGGCCGCGGATAATGATGGATTAACACCGTGTTTCGATTGCTGTTTGCTTGCGCCGTCGATTTCCATACCCCAGAAAGCATCGTCTCCGAGATAAAGCACATATTCTTTGGCGTAGGCAGCAGAACCGGCAGGATTAACGATAATGGCGCCGAACAGACCTCTGGTTTCGGCTCCGTTATGGGTTTCAAAATTGTGATCGTGATAAGCCCAGGTGCCTGCCGTTCCAGGCGCCACATCCCACGTGTAATGGTAGTCTTTGTACGAAGCTTCCAAACCATCGCCCGCGCCTTCGTCGTCGTGATTGTTAATCACCTTGAGCGTGCCGTCGCTGTCAATTTTGTAGTGAACACCATGCACATGCAAACTGACTTGTTTGCTGACGCCAGGAGTGTGTGTAAATGCACCCGGTATTGCGTTTTCAAGCGTTATTTCAACTTTATCGCCTTCGGTTAACACGATTGTAGGACCGGGAATGGTCGCATCATGACTGTAGCGGCCGGTGATGTCCGCGCCATCAACTATGTGGCTCAGCATCTTGTAAGCCATCAATTTATTACCGAATCCGTCGTTGCGCGTTTCTTCCGCAGTCATACGTATGATGTGATTGGCTGCGGAACTCTCTGCCACGGGCAGAAACGACATTGCGGATACAAGACAGATTGCAGCAAGCGATTGTTTTAACAAAGCGCTATTTGGCATCGCCAGCGAATTCCCGGGGAATTCCTTGACATGCCACTGTTGATTGGATTGAAACGTCATTATAAACACCCTCCTTTTTATGAAAAAGTGCACCACAAATGAAAAGGCGTAAGAAGCTTCCTGCAATTGAATGCCTGAAGCTTACGATTTCTTTTGTGATGTACGATTTGGTCTATAGATCGCAGAAGTTGATAGTTGCTTTCTATTTATTATTAATGCGGGCGGGAGTTTAACAAATCTATTTTCTGTTAAATAGAAGTCATTTGTCCTTAAGATGATGCTATTTTTCGTGATCTTGTGGGAAAAATGTCCCAAAAAGGTAGGATTCTTTGAAGTAGTTATATAACGGAGCTTTCAGGCACAGCTCAATCTGTTTCTTTACGCCAATTTTTCTATAAATAACAGAAAGTTGGTTCCTAACCGTTTTTTCCGTGACTAGTAATTGCGCGCTGATTTCTTTCGCCGATAAGCCTTTACATGCCAGATAGGCAATATGGCGCTCACTATCGCTTAATTTGGGTTGCTGCGATGAGCGTTTATCGGTTTTTATTTCTACCGGTGGATTGGAATCAAACTGCGCTTGCCAGAGCAGTTTGGTAACGTTGCGATCGAACCAGATTTGTCCCGAGTGAATGGCATGGATGGCTTTCAACAGCAAATCGGAAGAGTGATGTTTGCTGATAATGCCCATCGCTCCGGAGCGAAAGGTTTTTAGGTGCGTTTGTTCGCTATTCTGGTGAGAAAAAGCCAGTACCTTGCTTTGCGGACAAGCATGCAGCAATTTGGTGATATGTTCGGCATAGTTGCCACCGCTGAGCTGTAAATCCATAAGAACGATATCCGGCTTATGCTGTGCTGCCAGCTTGAATAAGTCTTCGATTGAGCTGGCCTCTGCAACGAGGTGAATGGAATGGTTGTTTTCAAACAGTGAACGCAAGCCGATACGCACGAGCTCAAAACTTTCAGCCACTAAGAGACGTATTTTTGTATGAGACTCCTCGACCATGCTTTTTAGTATTTTAAATTATATGTAGCCCTGAAAAGGAAGGGCTGATTTATTTGCAGGAGTCGTACCCAAATTACACCAAATCTCGTATTCGTTCGAGATATATTATGTAATATATAGATTATAAAGATAAATTATTCTATCTGTCTAATTTGGCAGTGGATTTTATCAAATTTACATGCTGATAAATAGATGGCATTTGTCCCTATGAAAATGTCATTATCGGGAATTTATCAGAAAAAATGTCCCTGTTGTGTAGGATTATTTGAAGAGATCAAACTGAGAAGCTATAAGACATAATTCAATTTGTTTTTTGACACCGGTTTTTCGGTAGATTGCAGATAATTGGTTACGAACAGTTTTTTCCGTGATATCCAGCCGTATACTTATTTCTTTAGCGGATAAACCTTGGGTTGCCAGAAAAGCAATGCGGCGTTCGCAATTGCTGAATTTAGGATGAGCCCAAATGCTGTCATTGCACCGTATTTCTGCCTGTGGATCGGAACTGGATTGCTCCTGTTGTTGCTCCGGTCCTGCGGTGTCACGGTTAAACCAGGTTTTTCCCGCATGAATGGCATGGATGGCATTCAGTAGTACTTGGGAGGAGTGGTGTTTGCTGATAATGCCTGATGCACCGGAATGGAATGCGAGTAAATTGATCGGTTCGCTGATGCAATCAGAAAATGCCAGTACCTTGGTTTGAGGGTGCAAGCGCGTTAATTTGCAAATGTGCTCAGCATCGACACTTTCACTTAACTGCCAATCAATGAGCGCCACATCGGGGCGATGCTCAGCTACCAGCGCAAAAAGATTGGCTATGTCGCTGGTTTCGGCGACCAGATGCACGGAGGCGTGATCCTTGAATAAAGTGCGTAAGCCTATGCGAATAAGATCAAAATTTTCTGCAACAAGTATACGAACTTTATGATGTAATCTATCCGTCATCCTGATTCTTGTAATATTTTGTTATAGGCATGGAGCGTGATTAAAAGGATTCTGCGAGCGATTTGAACCCGCTGCCGATTAAGGCTTATTTGTGATTGTTATTCTATGAATGAATGGCAGTGTGCCAAGCGGCAATAAGAAGCGGATAGCCGGTGTTATTTGCTGTTATGGCCAATCAAGATTGCCGGATGAATTTAAAAAAGAGATTTTAAGAAAGTGAAAATAAAAAATTTTTAATAAAATTTTTGTCAGATATTTTGAGATACCTTTTTTTACAATATCTTTTTAAAATTACTTATAACCCAATGAAAAATAATTGCTTCTATGTGTTTTTTTGCTGTCAGATTATTGGGTAATAATAAAAAATGAAATATAAGCAAAATCCTTATTGCAATATGGACATTTTATCGACAAAATATGCATACCCCTAAAAAAGGGGGATATATGTATATATATGAAAAATTAATTAAATTTAGTGGTCTTAGAATTTAAAATAAGGAGTAATAATTATGAAATTTGAATTAAAAAACCATATTACAAAAGCTGTAGCGCTGGCTTTGTGCAGTGCATTCGTTACCGCAGCTCAAGCTGCACCAACCACGATTACCAATGGTCTGACTTCAGCTACCATTGACGATGCAGGCTATTTCTATTCCGGTAGTGCCACCGGTTTAAACTTTGCAGGAAGAGAATTCGTTAACATCGATACAATGGCATCAAATTGGTCGCTCAATGCTAATGGCGGATCGATTGCGATTGCCGATGAAGTATTGGGTAATAATCCATTAGCTACCGTAGCTTTCGGACCGATCGCCGGTAGCATATCAGTCGTGACCAATCTTGGCGGTGGCGGTGGTGGTTGGGCTTTGACCGAAACCATCAGCATTCCAACATCGGGTGCTCAAGTTGGTCATGTTGCAGTAACCATTAATCTGACCAACAATACCGGATCTGATGCTACCGGTGTTCAATGGGGCGTTGGTATTGACCCAGATCAAGGTAGAACTGCTACTCCTGATTTAGGAAATGGCACAACAAATGATATCCTGGGGCTAGGAGGTGCAGCTGCTGTGAGAGCTACCAGTCTGGACGGATGGGCGGTAACACTGGCTAACACCACCAGTGCATCTGCATTCTCGATAGCTGGTTATGTTGATCCGCTTAGCTGCTGCAGCCCAGTCGATCCTGGTGTAATGCTGGCTGCTGCACAAGCAATTGGTAGCTATGGTTTTGCGGATAGCTCAATCAATCTGGCTTATGATCTAGGTGCTATTGCTAATGGTCAATCTGTTTCTTTCGGCTATGAATACATCCTGGCCGTTCCAGAACCAGAAACTTATGCAATGTTGTTGGCTGGTTTGGGTTTGATTGGCTTCTCAGCTCGTCGCCGTATCAGTGCTTAAGGCATAAAGCTTTAGTTCTCAAGAAACCCGCACTTCGCATTGAAGTGCGGGTTTTTTATATCCTGGTTTGTCATTCGAAATAAATTCAATCTATTTGATTAGGCAATCCGCAGCACTATAAAATCAAGCAAGTAAGTTCGATTCATAATAAAATCGCGCTTTTTGTAAAAGCTGAATCAACACTATGCATCCCATGCTGACCATCGCGGTGAAAGCCGCGCGCCGTGCCGGTAGTATTATCAATCAGGCATCGCAAAATCTGGATTTACTCAATGTATCGAAAAAATCGCACAGCGATTATGTCAGCGAGGTCGATGGCGCGGCTGAGGAAGCCATTATCAAGGTGTTGCAGACCGCTTATCCCGATCATGCGATTCTGGCGGAAGAGAGCGGGCACCGAGGCGATCAGAAAAATTCTGAATATCAGTGGATTATCGATCCTCTGGATGGAACGACCAATTTCTTGCACGGTTTTCCGAAGTACTCGGTTTCTATCGCGCTCAAGCATAAAGGTGCATTGAGTCATGCGGTGGTTTACGATCCCACGAATAATGAATTATTTACCGCCAGCCGTGGATGCGGCGCCTTTCTGAACGATCGCCGCATTCGCGTCGCTAAACGCACCAAGCTGGACGATTGCCTGATCGGCACGGGCTTGCCGTTTCGTGATTTGACGCACATCGATGCGTATTTTGCCATGTTGAAAGACCTCGTGCCGCGCATCGCGGGAATCCGCCGTCCGGGTTCTGCTGCATTGGATTTGGCGTATGTCGCGTGTGGCCGCTACGATGGTTTCTGGGAAATCGGTTTAGCGCCATGGGATATGGCGGCTGGATGTTTGTTGATTACTGAGGCCGGCGGACTGGTTGGTGATCTGGAAGGCAATGAAACACAATTGGAAAGTGGCCAGATAATTGCCGGAAATCCGAAGATATTCGGACACTTGCTGCAAGTGATCGCGCCGCATCTCACACCGGCGCTCATCGAAGTGCAGCGCGCGGCAAAATCTCAATGACCGGATGCTTCCGGTTGTTCCAACGGCAGATGCTCATTCTCACTGCCGGACTCAAGCAAGGATTTCATTTCTTCCAGCGGCGGCAGTTCTTCAATCGAGCGCAGATTCAAGTCGTCGAGAAAATGCGCTGTAGTGGCAAATAATTCCGGTTTTCCCGGCACGTTGCGGTGTCCGACTGCTTCAATCCAGCCGCGTGCCATAAGTGTTTTGATTATGGCGCTGGAAACACCAACACCGCGTATTTCTTCGATATCGCCACGAGTGACCGGCTGACGGTAAGCGATGATCGCGAGCGTTTCCAGAATCGCGCGGGAATAACGCGGTGCTTTTTGCGGCGTTAAGCGTTCCAAATACGACTGCATCTCTGCTTTGGTCTGAAAGCGCCAGCCGCTGGCGACAGTGACCAGTTCTATGCCGCTATCGCGCCATTCCTCGCGGACTTCCTCCAATAAATTCGCTAAGACCGCAGCACTTAACTCGTTATTGAATAATTTCCGTAATTCGCTGAACGGTAAAGGCTCTTGCGCTGTAAGCAAGGCGGCCTCCAGAATTTGCCTGGTTTTTGCAGGACTGAGCGAATCCTGTACTTCAGGCTGACTATACTCAGGCGGCATTGATCGAACGGACATAAATCATTCCGCTATCGGGAGATTGAGAGATTTCCAGCAGCAACTCCTTGGCCAATTCCAGGATAGCCAGGAAAGTGACGACGACTTCGGCGACGGTCGCCAGGGGGCTGAACAAATCATAAAATTCAACCTGCTCAAATCCGCGCAGATCGCGCAGCACTTGGCTCATATAAGCACGCACGGATAGGGCTTCGCGTTTGATGTGATGGTGGCGGTTGACTTTGGCGCGCGTCAGAATGGCCACCCAGGCGCTACGTAAATCGTCCATATTGATATGGGGTAATTGCTCGGTCCGTTTTTGTTCTATCCATACATGAATGATGCTGAAATCGCGCTCGGCTTGCGGTAATTGATTCAAGCGCAGCGCGGCTGTTTTCATTTGCTCGTACTCCAGCAAGCGCCGCACCAGCTCGGCGCGCGGATCGTGCTCTTCCTCCACAGCCGTCTTGGGATTCGGCAGCAGCATGCGTGATTTGATTTCGATCAGCAGCGCAGTCATCAGCAGATATTCGGCGGCCAGTTCCAGTTGATCCACGCGCATCATTTCGACATAAGTCATGTATTGCTGCGTGAGCTCAGCCATCGGAATATCGAGAATATTCAGATTGTGCTTGCGGATCAGATACAACAGTAAGTCTAGCGGGCCTTGGAAGGTATCCAGAAAAACTTCCAGCGCATCCGGCGGAATATATAAGTCCTGAGGAATTTCCAGCAGCGGTTCGCCGCAGATTCTGGCGACCGGCTGGGATTCGACGGCTTCAATAACCAGATTCACTGTTTCGTGCAATATGAGAACACATCAAGAATAACTGAGCCCCATCGCTTCGCGGATATCGCGCATGGTTTCTTCCGCCAGTTTGTTGGCTTTTTCGCAGCCATCGGCGATGATATTGCGCACCAAAGTCGGGTCTTCTTCATACTTTTTGATGCGCTCGTACATGGGCGCTTGTTCCGCGAGAATTTTGTCAATCACTGGCGTTTTGCAATCCAGACAGCCGATTTCCGCGTTCTTGCATCCTCGCTGCACCCATTCCCGGGTTTTGTCATCGGAGTACACCAAGTGGAACTGCCATACCGGGCATTTGGCCGGATCGCCTGGATCGCTGCGCCGTACACGCGCCGGATCGGTCGGCATGGTGCGGACTTTTTTGCGGATGCTTTCCGGATCTTCGCGCAGACTGATGGTGTTGTTATATGACTTAGACATTTTCTGCCCATCCAATCCCGGCATCCGCGATGCTTCGGTCAGTAATGTTTCCGGCTCGGTCAAAATCATTTTGCCGCCGCCTTCCAGATAACCGAACAAACGCTCGCGGTCACCCAGGCTCAAATTCTGCTGTTCGTTCAGCAACGAGCGGGCTTCTTCCAGCGCGTTTTCGTCGCCCTGCTCCTGATATAGGTTGCGCAACTCGGTGTACAGCTTGGATTTTTTCGATCCCAGCTTTTTGATCGCCGCTTCTGCTTTTTCTTCAAACCCCGGTCCCTTGCCATAGATATGATTGAAGCGGCGGGAAATTTCGCGCGTAAATTCCAGGTGTGGCGCTTGATCTTCACCGACCGGAACCCGGTTGGCGCGGTAAATCAGAATATCGGCGCTTTGCAACAGCGGATAGCCAAGGAAACCGTAGGTGCTGAGATCTTTCTCGGATAATTTTTCCTGCTGGTCTTTATACGTCGGCACGCGTTCCAGCCAGCCGAGCGGCGTCATCATCGACAACAGCAGATACAACTCGGCGTGCGCCGGGACTTTGGATTGAATGAATAAAATCGCCTGCGACGGATCAACGCCCGCAGCCAGCCAGTCGATGACCATGTCCCAGACATTCTGTTCGATGATTTCCGGCGTGTCGTAATGCGTTGTTAAGGCATGCCAATCGGCGACAAAAAAAAGGCATTCGTATTGCTGCTGCAACTTCACCCAGTTTTTTAATACGCCGTGATAATGTCCTAAATGCAGGCTGCCGGTGGGGCGCATACCTGATAAAACGCGATCAGCAAACATGTTGAAATCCTAAATGTAAAACGTTGTTAAATATATAACCCAAAAATGGATACGATGATGATTTTAGCCCAGAGAATCACCGGTCCGATCACGGTACTCAAAATACCGCTGAATAACAATACCAGCAATATCATAAAGCCGTAAGGCTCAATCCGGGAAAATTGGTAAGCCCAGCGGTGCGGTAGCAAACTCATGGTCATGCGGCCGCCGTCCAGCGGCGGTAGTGGTAGCAGATTAAGCACCATCAGGACGACGTTGATTTCGATTCCCGCGATTCCCATCAGCGCCAACGGTTTGGCAAAACTGCTCTCGGGCATGGCAAGCGCCAGCTTGATCATCAATGCCCAGAAAAACGCCATCAGCAGGTTGGCGCCGGGTCCGGCAGCGGCGACCCACAGCATATCGCGCTTCGGGTGGCGCAAATTGGCGAAATTGACCGGTACTGGTTTGGCCCAGCCGAACAAGAATCCTGCACCGACGGTCAGTTTACTGAGAACAAACAGCGATAGCGGCACCACGATCGTGCCGACAGGATCGATATGCCGCGCTGGATTGAGACTGATGCGCCCGGCGTCATAAGCGGTGAGATCGCCGAATTTCTTGGCGACATAACCATGCGCCGCTTCATGCATGGTGATGGCAAAAATTACCGGTAATGCGTAAATGGCGATACCTTGGATGATTTCATCCATGATCGATCCCGAAGGGTTCGAGGCTGCCTTTGCCTTGACGTACCAATACCGGCACGTCGGTCGTCAAATCGATCACGGTGGTCATGTCGATGCCACAGGAACCGGCATCCATGACTAATTCCACTTGATGTTCCAGGCGCTCGCGGATTTCTTCCGCATCGTTCAGCGGAAAATCGTCTCCCGGCAATATCAATGTGGAGCTGAGCAACGGTTCGCCGAGTTCTTCCAGCAGTGCCAGCACCACCGGATGATCGGGAATGCGCAGGCCGATGGTGTTGCGTTTCGGGTGTTGCATGCGGCGAGGTACTTCGCGGGTTGCCTGTAAAATAAACGTGTAGCTGCCGGGCGTTGTGGCTTTGAGCAGGCGGTATTGGCTGTTGTCGACTTTGGCGTAGGTGGCGATTTCCGCCAGATTGCGGCATACCAGCGTGAAATGATGGCGTTCATCCACTTCCCGGATGGTGCGAATGCGCGTCATCGCTTCTTTATCGCCGAGGTGGCAACCCAAGGCGTAGCACGAATCGGTCGGATACACGATGATTCCGCCGCTGCGCACGATGGCGACCGCTTGTTTGATCAAGCGTAAATGCGGGGTGTCAGTATGAATGGAGAAAAATTGGGCCACAGTGAAACGGTATCTGGATTATTTGAATTTCACATCAAAACATCAATACGCAAGCTCGGCTGTAATCGTATTTTTCCAATGCTGCCAGACCGGAGTGCAACCGGGTGGGAACTCAGGTAACTGCCCGAGATCGAAATGGCTTTCCCCCGGTCCGTGAAAATCCGAACCGCACGATGCCAGCAGATTTCTGTCCTTGGCATGCTGGGCAAACCGCTGTGCCTGCTCCAAGGTATGGCTGGATGTAACGACTTCGAGGCCTGATCCGCCGAGTGCGCAAAATTCGTCGAGCAAATCGCTGAGCACATTTTTGCCCAGATCGTAGCGGCCCGGATGCGCAATCACGGCGTGGCCGCCGCTACCGCAGATCCAGCTGACCGCATCGCTGAGCGAGGCCCATTCGTGCGGCGCATACCCGGGTTTGCCTTTAACCAGATATCTCTTGAAGACCGATTTAACATCCTTGGCATACCCTTGTTCAACCAGAAAACGCGCAAAGTGTGTGCGTCCGATCAAACGGCGCACACCGACATAGGCATAAGCGCCTTCCAGGCTGCCGTGGATACCGGTTTTTGCCAGCTCTGCGGCAATATTCTCGGCCCGTTGGGTGCGTCCGGCGCGAACGGCGGTCAAACCTTCAACCAGCGGCGCGTAACCCGGATCAATGTCCAGTCCGACGATATGCAAAGTGCGGCCGCGCCAGCTGACGGATATTTCCACGCCGTTTATAAATGTGATACTTTTCGTTTCGGCGGCCTGCCGCGCTTCTACGAGTCCGGCGATATCGTCGTGATCGGTTAACGCCAGCGTTTCGACGCCGCGCAAAGCGGCGCGCTCAACCAGTTGAGCGGGTGATAACACACCATCGGAAATGGTGGAGTGACAATGCAAATCAATATTGAGCATGTAAATCCGTTGCGCATCGCGGGACACGCATGATAGCAAATAACCCGATTGAAGAGAAATAATTGTATTGGATAATGAAAGAGATAGTTAGATCCATGATAGAAAAACCATTTTGTAAGGACTCCCAATGACTATGCTACAAACTGTTCGCGATCATCTGGCCGCTGCGCCGCATCGCAGCCTCTTTCTGGCAGGCGCGTTGCAAGGCGTGCTGACGGTATTATGGTGGATATTCGACCTGACAGGGCGTTACGGAATCGCCGGATCGATGACCGCTTGGAGCATCGTCCCGACCTGGGCGCACGCATTCCTGATGATTTATGGTTTTTTCCCGTTTTTTATTTTCGGTTTTCTGTTCACCACGTATCCCAACTGGATGAACGGTGAAAAGGTAAAACCGCAAGAATATATCGCCACCTGTGCTTTGATGGCGGCGGGCGTGGTGCTGTTTTATGCAGGCTTGCTGACGCACAAAGTCATCAGCATTACCGGCGTGGAACTGATGCTGGCCGGGTGGAGCATTGCCGTTTACGTGCTGTTTCGCATTCTGCTCACGACACCGGCGCAAGACAAGCGTCATGCCCAGGTCGCCAGCGTCGGGCTGTTGATGGGCTGGCTGGGCGTGGCGGCGTATTTGGTCTGGCTGGTTACTGACAGTGCGGTGGTACTCAATTTTGCCCGCCATGCCGGTATCTGGTTTTTCCTGCTGCCGATCGTACTGACCGTTTCGCATCGCATGATCCCGTTTTTCTCCAGCCGCGTGCTCGACAATTACGAAATGGTGCGGCCGTTCTGGATGCTGTGGCTGATGCTCGCTTGCATCGCCGCACACGGCTGCCTGCAATGGATGGAATTAACCACCTATCTGTGGATTGTAGATTTCCCGTTGGCCGGGTGCGCGCTGTATTTATCGTACCGCTGGGGATTTATGCGCAGCTTCCAAGTGAGCCTGCTGGCCGTGTTGCATGTCTCGTTTGCCTGGTTCGGTATCGCCATGTTGCTGTACACCGTGCAAAGCCTGGTGTATTTCGCCTCCGGTAGCCTGTTGTTCGGTCTCGCGCCGCTGCACGCCATCGGCATCGGTTTCTTCTCCGGCATGATCCTCGCGATGGCCTCACGCGTCACCCTCGGCCACTCCGGGCGGCCACTGGAACTCGACCGCATTACCTGGCTGCTGTTCCTGGGCTTCCAGGCGACCGCCGTGATCCGTATTCTGGCCGACCTCATCCCGGCGATTGCACCGATGTTTTACGTGTTGGCGGCGCTGGTTTGGTTGACGTGTTTTGGGTTGTGGGCGGTCAAGTTTGCACCGATTTATTGGCGTGCGAGGGTGGATGGGAAGGCGGGGTGATAAATTGCTAATTATAAGTGATTTTGTGTGATTTCGGACTGTATCTGGCAGTGAAGCAACACTTCAAGGGTAAATTTTTATGGGGCTGTAGTAGATCAGGTTAAATCTGAGTCCAAAATTTGAGTATTTTTAGTTGGTGTAAGAATTTCTGGCGTTGTTTATAGTATTTGGAAGAATGCTGTAAATAAACATACATAAACGCACCCGATTAACTTTATTGGATCGCCAGGAAATCTGGCGGCTATATCAAACCCGGCTGTGGAAGGTAGCGCATTTGGCGGAACGCTTCCATGTCAGCCGGCCAACGATTTATGATGTCCTGAAACGCACGAGACTCCAGGAATTTACTCCAAGCGCTATAACAAGTCTTACCCAGGCGAGCTGGTTCACTTCGATACCAAGCGACTTTCCTTGTTGAAAGGACAATCCGCCAATGAACCTCGCGAATATCTGTTTGTGGCCATCGATGACTTCTCCAGGGAGCTGTATGCCGTATTTTCCCAATAAAACTCAGCACAGCTAGCTTTCTCATAGACACTGTCATTGCCCAATGTCTGCATCAGATCGACTGCGCTTATTCCGATAACGGTACGGAATTTAAAGGAACTGACAACCATACTTTCGGCAAAGCTTGCAGGCAACATCGTATCGGTCAGAAGTTTACCCGTATTAAGCGTCCACAAACCAACGGCAAAGCCGAACGAGTCATCCGCACGCTAATGGATATGCGACATAGCCAACTTGCTTTAAAGATAGCGCCGATCGGCGCATTCTGCTTTCCCATTTCATTGACTTCTACAATACCGTAAAGCCCCATATGAGTTTGAATAATGCAACCCCTTATGAAACACTCAACGCTTATTTTAATCAACCTCTCTGTAAACAACCCTGATATTTCTTACACTTCGGGATTTGTTCAGTGGTTTCTTAAATAATCTGTTCCAACTACCAAGCTAGTAAAACCGGTAACTTGTTTGCAGTTCCAGGCTATCGAAATTTATGATTTGCAACATCAAATTCCCGGTGCAATTTTTATAAAAAAGCCGGATATTTTTAACCGCCGCTGTGCTATTCTTGCGGCATTTTTTTACAGCATAAGAAGATATGGAACAAAAAGATAACACTCAGAAAACACGAGCGCGGGGAATTCCCGCCATTGCACATTTTCTTTTCTTCACCCGCTGGTTGCAGTTGCCTTTATATCTGGGATTGGTGTTGGCGCAGTGCGTGTATGTGTTTCACTTTTGGGTTGAGTTGACCGATCTGATCGGCGCCGTGATGGGAAACAAAAATGCATTGGAGCATATCCTCGATACCGTTACGATCAAGGGTGCGGAAAGACCGGCCAAGCTGACCGAAACGGCCATCATGCTCGTCGTGCTGGGATTGATCGACGTGGTGATGATTTCGAATCTACTGATCATGGTTATTATCGGCGGGTATGAGACTTTCGTCTCACGCATGAATCTGGAAGGACATCCAGATCAGCCGGAGTGGTTGTCGCATGTCAATGCGTCGGTGTTGAAAGTGAAACTGGCCACGGCGATCATCGGTATTTCGTCGATTCATTTGTTGAAAACGTTTATCAACGCCGGTGCTTATGACGAAAAGACATTACTGGCGCAAACAGGCATCCACATGGCGTTTTTGTTTTCGGCGCTTGCCATCGCCTATTGCGATCGCATTATTACGCAAACCAGTTTGCAGTCGGACGATCACTGATCGCAACCGTTTACTGTCTCAGGCTACAGCCGTTGCATTGTCCAATATCCGCAAGATACCCTGTAACGCTGTAGCTACGGCCTGACGCCGGACGGCTTCGCGGTCGCCGGTAAAGTAACGGGTTTCTTGTTGCACTAAGTCATCCTGAGCCGCCCAAGCGAAGCACACCATGCCGACGGGTTTCGTTGCTGTGCCGCCGTCCGGTCCGGCGATTCCGGTAATCGATACACTGATCTGCGCATGGCTGCGGTTGAGTGCACCGATGGCCATTTCTTGCGCGGTTTGCGGCGAGACGGCACCATACCGGTCCAAGGTGGCTTGTTGCACCCCGAGCATTTCCCGTTTGGCGGCATTGCTGTAGGTGATATAGCCGCGTTCATACCAAGCCGAGCTGCCCGGCACCGCCGTCACAGCTTGTCCCACCCAGCCGCCAGTGCAGGATTCCGCAGTTACCAGGATCCAGCCGCGCTGAACAAGGTTTTGCCCTGTTTTTACCGCCAGGTCATAAATATTGTGTTCAATATCAGAAATTTTCGGCTCCGGAATCGTACGTTACGGAAAAATAGAGCAATTTTCCCGTAATGATTATAGGTGAAGCGAATCGTTTTTAGGCATGGATTTATTTTTTACTTTTTTACGGCGAGTGCAGTACTATTTAGTCAAAAGTGTTTCCTGATAAGCTGGACGGCAAAAAGGGCCGCTTTCATTTCAATCATGACTAAGAGGTATGCAGATGCGAAATTTTTTACTGGCAATAATGATTTCAGTTATTCCGGTACCAGTATTGGCAAGTGATGTTGGGGTTACCATCAGCATTGGCCAGCCCGGGTTTTATGGTCAAATTACGCTGGGCAATCAGTATCCGGTGCCGCAATTGATTTATCCGAATCCTGTTTTGGCAATTCCTCCTGCTGTCGCTGTTCAGCAGCAGCCGGTTTATCTGTACGTGCCGCCCGGCCATGCTAAACGATGGGACAAATACTGCCATCGTTACAACGCCTGCTATCAACCGGTCTATTTTGTGCAACGTAACTGGTATAACGATGTTTATCTGCCGCATTATCAGAGCCAGCAGATGCATCCAAACAGACAATACGATAGTCCGGGCCGCTATGATGAGGGGCGCGATTCAGATCGTTACCGTGAACGCTACGGTGAATCACGCCGCTATCCGCAGGAAAATTCTCAAGGCCGGCACGGTGACCGCGATCATCCTGGCCGAGGAGATCACAAGAATCACGATAAGGATGATCACGGAAATCGCGGCAAAAAAGATCATGATCGCGGGAATCAAAGGGATTAATGACGCGATAAACACATACCCTAGCGTAAATGTTCATCCATAAAAGCGCCCAAGGTTCTTTTCCACGCCGGTTGCATAAAAATGAAACCGGTATTGTGACCGCCTTCCAGCGGTAAAAATTGCTTCGGTTCGGGTGCCGTCTGAAATAGCCGCTCGCCATGATGAAACGGAACGATGTCATCCTGCGGGCTGTGCGCGATGAAAACCGGGCAGGATACCGACTGTAGCGATGCCAGCGTGTTGTATGCAAAGCGGCTGATCCACCGTACCGGCAGGAATGGGTAGATTTCTCCAGCCAGTTCGGGAGCCGAGGTAAAGGTCGAAGCCAATACCAGCAAACCGGGTTTTTCCCGTGCTGCCAGCCAAGCTGCCACCGCGCCGCCGAGCGATTCACCGAACAGGACAATCCGCTTGGGCGCAATTTCCTTCGTCGTAGTCAAATAATGCCAAGCTGCTTCTGCATCCAGATACGTGCCGGATTCCGACGGTGTGCCGCTGCTCTGGCCATAACCGCGATAATCGAACAATAATGTGTCATAACCCAGCCGCTTGAACATGGTCAGGTAATTGATGCGATGGGAAATATTGCCGGCGTTGCCATGAAAGAACAATACCGTGCCTTTGGCATCCGGCACGGGCATCCACCAGCCATGCAATGTTTCGCCGTCGCTGGTAGGGATGTGGACCGAGCTATAATCCAGCCCGACTGCGCCGGGGGTATTACCGAGCTGTTTTTCCGGGAAATAAACCAGGCGGGATTGGCCAAAATACACCAGCAAAACAATCACTACATACGCGACAAGCAGCGTGATCAGCAGATTGAGCAGCATACGCAGCATGTTACGCGCATTAAGGCTGCTGCAGATTGATCACGATATTCGCGCCGAGCTTGCCGGTGGTAAATGCGGAATCGCTGAATCTGGGAAAACCGGCAGATTGTTCAGGATTGTTCGATAAACCAAAAGGTTCGAGCGGTAACAGATTCCAGTTCTTTTTTAATTTCCGGTCACCGTCCAAGTCCTGATAAACCGCCACGGCATAAGTGCCGGTCCGATCAAGATTGATGCAAGCGGTTTGCTGCCCTGCGGCTGCCGGGATGCGCACTTTGCGTTTGCGCCCTTTTTTGGAGAGAAAATGATCCGGATCATCGTACAACTCGATGTTTAAAGCACCACCGGCTATTACATTTTTTACCGTCACCCTGACCTGAGCGGTGCGTGTATTGCAGGTGTCAGGCGCATCTTTCGGATTGATATTGAGTGTTCCGGCGGACTGGGATGGCGTTGCGATCAGAAAGCCCAGCGCGAGGATGAGCAATGGGCGAGGCAATTTTGCAAAAAATAGAGGGGTCAGTTTTTTCATTGCGTCAGAATAAGTGATGGTTATCGAAGCGAGTTAATGGGATGCGGTTGAGTATGAACATCGCGCGAACGCTTATTTCAATGAAAACTCAGCTTTGCTGCCTTTCTTTTGAGCGCTCTCGCCGGTTTCGTGGATACCGACGACAAAAATGCGCTCGCTGGAAATCTCGCCATGCTCGACCAGCCAGTTGCGTGCAGCGTTGGCGCGGTTCTCCGCCAATGCTTGCAAGTCGCTATCGGTAACTGTGAGATGGTTCAGAATGAGTTGTTCCATTTCAGCGCTGGGAAGGCTTTTGGCCAATCCGATGGCGTTCTTGGGTTTGTCGAAAGATTCCTTTTTGTAGACGATTTCAAGATATTTGTTGTATTCCTGCGGAGTCAATTTGATATCCGTGATGGCGCCGCTGGCGATGCCTTTTTTGGTGTCTTCGGCTAATTTCTGCGCTTTGACTTTGTTTTGCAACATGGCCAGCTTCAGTCCTTCGTGATCCGTATCCGGATCGACACGGCCGGAAATTTCCAGTTGCAGTGATGAGCGGTCTTTTAAAACTCCGGCTAAGGTTTCCAGGCGCTGCGCAGATTCAGTCTCGATATCCGCAAAGCCGGGTGTAAAGGAAATCTCGGATAATTCCTCACCGCCTTCAAATACCGATCCAAGCAGCGCGAAAGGCGAAGTGATCGCCTTGGAGATCATGTTGATAAACGCTGAAAAGACAATGTCGCCGAGATTGAAGTCGGGATCGTCGATGGAGCCCTTGAGCGGCAGATGAAGATTGATTTCACCGCGGCGATTCTTAAGCAGCGAGATGGCGAGATCGAGCGGGAGCGATACTGCATTTTCACTCTCGACTTTCCCGCCGAGGGTGAATTGATCGATAAAAATCTTGTTATCCGCTGTCAATGCGCCATTCTCGATCTGGTAATTGACGTCAGCCGATAGTTTTCCCTTCTCAATTTCGTAACCGATATATTTTCCCGAATAAGGGCTAAATGGCGGCAGATCGATACCTTTAACCTGTGCAACGATATCCAGCAGCAATTCGGCACTGAACGGATCGATGGTTCCTTGAATATGCAAAGGCGCGGTCTTGCTGACCATGCCGCGGATATCGACTTTTCCTGATTTGCCCGGATTGAGCGGGCCAACCTGGCCAGCAAGCGCGGTCAGCTTGGCGCGGTAATTCGGTTTAATAAACCGGTCGTTGAAATCGATGTTGCCTTGTTGCAGGTAAATCTTGCCGATATGCACCGGTGTTTCGCTTTTTGCCCTGGTTGCGCCAAGATCCTTGGATGCCGCTGCGGCAATCGATGCGACCGGTTCCGACGGTTTTCCGGTTTGAATGATTTGTTTCAGATTGAGCGTGCCATCCGGCTGAATGATCATGCGCGCAAAGAAATCGCTCAAATAAAGTGTGTTGATATCCACCAGCAGCGGATCATTGCTGAAGTTGAGGTGGCCGATTTCCAGTTTTTTCCAGCGCAGCAAATCATAGGCATTTTTACTATCGAAGATATTGAAGTTGCCCAGTTTTCCTTCACCGCTCAATTGAATTTTTAACGGATCGCCGCTGGCCTTGAAATTTCCCGCGAAAGAAATGTCACCGCTGGTAAGCAGCGCGGTGAGTTTGTCGCCCAGCCAGCCTTGCAGCGATACCAGATCAACCGCATTGAGGTTCAGCAGCAAGTCCGCTGACAACGGCGACCATGCCAGTGCACCGCTGGTTTTGATGCTGCCGTGTTGATTGACTTGTCCTTGTAACGTGAGTTGCAGCGGCTCTACGCCGTCAAGATCGATGTCTTCCAGCGCCAAATCGAGCGAATCGATAACCATCGGAGTGACTTTCGTGAGCGACAAATCTTCATAGCGCAGCTTGGCCGATTTGAATTGGATGCTTTTGATGTGCGGCACCCAAGGCTTACCGGCAGAGGATTTTTTCTCGCTGCTGCCACTATCCGCGCGCGCGAGTTTCTGCTGCTGCGGTTCTTTTCCGGCTGTTTGGGTAGCGTTGGCAGGACGGGCGGGTTTTCTGCCAGGAATCGGAATCAGCACCCGCTCTGCCGGTGCGCTCATGGAAGACTCGGCAGAACCGGAAGATTCAAACAGCCGGGAAAGATCGAGATTTCCCTGCGCATCGCGGCGTAATGTTGTGTTAAATCCGTCCAGTGTAATGGTGCCTAAGGCAATTTTTTGTGCCGCGGTATTGATGGTGATATCAGGAATGGCCAATTTGGCGAGCGATAGCGCCGGTTCTTTTTCGCCATCGCGCGTCAGTGCGGCTTGGTCGATATGGAGTTTTATCCGCGAAGGTTGCTTTCCGGTCGGATCGGCTTTGGTCAACGCGATATTCAAATGTTTCAATTGCGCCTGATAAGGCGCGGCTACGGCACTATTCTTAAGGGTGAGCTGCCGCAGCGAAGTGGCGCCGGTCACTTCTATTTGCGGTTCTTTATCCGCTTCCTGGGTGAAAGAGAGATTCAGGTTACTGTCGTAAAAACCGGAAAGCAAACGAATTCCTTCCGGCAAAGTGACATAGCGGTCAAAGCGGGTTAAATCCGCATTATCCAGCTTAAAAGTCAGCGTTGCTTCCTGAGTGGCGGCAAAAGGACGCAATTTACCGTCCAGTGATAGAAGTGCGCCGTTAATTTTCGAGCTGAAATGCGGCGCTATCCAGTCGTTTTGCGTACCGCCGGTATTGGCGACGATTGGAATATCGAAATTGATTTCACTGATGCTGTGTTCGGCATGTTCGTGCTGATCGATAAATTCAACGCGCCCGCCTTGAATAGCGATATTGCTGATTGAAAAAGGAATAACGGTTTTATTTGCAGTATCCTCCGGTTCCGCCGGTTGATTGAACCGTTCCAGTAAATCGGAGATATTCAACTGATCTTTGCTTTTCCGCACCAGATGCAGTTGCGGTTCTGTCAGGGTGATGGACGAAACCACAGCGGCGCGTTGCTTGAGCGATTCCAAGCTGAGACCGATGTGCAGCGTGTTGAAGGAAAAAAGAGCCGTGTTTTTTTCAGTGTTATCCGCTTTCTCGTCAATGCGGAAACCCTGTATGTTCAACTCGAGCGTGCGCGGTTTTAGTTCAATCGATGCAACCGTTACCGGGCGTTGCAGAATTTCTGAAAGGCGGATTTCGAGCTGCGATTTGGCATAACCGGGCAGCCAGTAGGTGCCAAGCGCAGCTAATACGGCAAACAGAACCGCAATTACGCCGAGGATAATGCCCAGCCGTTTGTATCGAATAACACGTTGCTGCGAGGTCGGAGTCATAGCGATGCCCTGTCAATTTCTACAGCGAGTTAGCGAAGTGTTCAAAACATTTTAGATGGATATGATGTTGATGATATAAATTTCTAACCGGGGGTAAATTGAGCTGCTCAGAAACTATTGCAGAATCAATCTGATCGCTCAATTTACGAAATTTACCGGAACCGGATAAACGGCTTATGTTAATGATACGCGCCTGCTTTCAGACTGATGAGTTCGACGTCAAATATCAAGGTTGCATCCGGAGGAATGACGTTGCCAGCACCGCGCGAGCCATAAGCCATTGAGGACGGAATAATGAGCGTGCGCTGTCCGCCGACTTTCATGCCTTGAACACCTTGATCCCAGCCTTTGATCACACGTCCTGCACCGAGCATGAAAGAAAAATGTTCCTTACGATCATAGGAGCTATCGAATTTCTTGCCTTTTTTGTCGGGCGCGCTTTCATCGTAAAGCCAGCCGGTATAATGTACGCTGACGGTTTTGCCAATTTCCGCTTCTTCGCCGGCGCCTGTTTTGGTATCGATTTTTTGAAACGCGGGACCATCGGACGATGCAGCGAAGACAGTCTGGGACAGCAGTGTCAGTGCCAGCAGAACGAAACTTAAGTGAAACAGTGTTTTAATAGTACGCATGGTTTCCTCGAGAATAAATAAAATCCGGCTAATTTTAGCAATTAACGCTTGTATATTATAACTGGTAACATCAATTCTTTTTATCACTGGCTGCTTGAAGGGATCGTTTTTACCAGGGTTTGATCAAAGCACATAGTGTGCAGTATTTTTTACGGTAACAGCTTTTTTCTTTATGACATCCAATATGCACTTACCCGAACAACGTGAAACCAGCCGGAACGAGCAGCCGCTAGTGGAGCAACAAGCGGCCGATTTATTATGCTTGCATGATTCGCCGGTGGTGCGCGCCATGTATCTGGGCGCTGGCTTTGTGGCGTTATTTCTGGCCGTATTAGGGGCAATTTTGCCGGTATTACCAACGACGCCGTTTGTGTTACTGGCGGCGGCCTGTTTTGCACGCGGCTCCGAGTACTTTCATCGAAAATTGCTGGAAAACCGGATTGCCGGACCGATCATTCGTGAATGGACTCTCTATCGCAGCATTCCGCAGCGTGTTAAACGTTGGGTGTATTTTTTGATGACATTGTCATTTGGCAGTTCAATTCTGATTGTGCCTGAACTATGGCAGAAAATAATGCTGGTTGTAATCGGCAGCATACTGGCCTTTTACATTTGGCGGATTCCGGTTAGAAAGGTCTGAATTGCAATGACGGAGTTCTGAATTTAAGATTTCATTTAAGCATTAAATGCTTGCCATCAATTTCCTCATCGGTGATGTGAATAAATCTCAATGAAATGATTATAGTTTTGTAATCATTTGTTAGATATGGATTTTTCTGACCTTGGTTGATGTAACAAATCGAGCTAAAGTTATATCAATTATTTACGTAAGAAAACTCTTACTTATTTCAATGAGCGGATGCAATGAGAATTAATGAACCCGTTACCCAACGTGATATGGGAATGAATAATGATTGTGAAATAATTTCTACGACAAATTTAAAGGGAGCGCTCACGTCGGCTAATGAAGACTTTATCCGAATGAGTGGTTATACGTGGGAAGAACTCGAACATAAGAATCATAATATCATCCGCCATCCCGACGTGCCGCCGGAAGCGTATGCAATGTTATGGGAGTCGTTGAAAGCCGGTACCCTGGATGGGCATGGTTAAAAACCGCAACAAGAATGGCGATCACTATTGGGTGGATGCCTTTGCCAGCCCGCTCTACAAAGAAGGCAATATTGTCGGTTATCAGTCAGTCAGGGTAAAACCGGAAAAAGTCTGGGTTGATCGTGCAGATGCTTTGTACACCAAGATCATGTCAAAAAAATCTGCCGATGATAAACGGCGTTCAAAGCTGGATGCGGTTAAATTAACTCGATTCCCAATCGGTTTATCCGCCAAAATCGCATTGGCTGTGACGGGTGTTTTTGCACTGCTTTTCACTGGATTAGTGCTGGCTGAGCAAATTTCGTTACTTTTTGCTTTAGCAGGTTGTACGGTTGGCAGTTTGATCAGTTTTACCGTGATTCACCAAATGTTGAGCCCGCTCCGGGCACTTGCTGCAAAATCAGAAAAAATTGCTAATGATCCTGTAGCACGTTATATCTATACAGGTAGAACCGATGAACTGGGCCAATTGGAATATGCGCAGATATTCCAAACGGCGAAACTCCGTACTGCAATTGGCCGTGTCAAAGAGTCATCTGAAGTATTGGAAAATGCTGCTTCTGAAATAGCAACGGGTAGCGTGGATCTGTCAAGCCGTACGGAAAATCAAGCTTCCAGTCTGGAAGAAACGGCATCCAGTATGGAAGAAATCACCTCGACCGTGCAGCAAAATGCCGATAATGCTAAACAAGCCAATGTTCTGGTTATGGAAGCGCGCAAACAAGCTGAGAAAAGCGGCTTGGTGGTGTCAAGCACAATGCAAGCAATGTCGCAGATTAACGAAAGCAGCAAGAAAATTGCCGACATTACCAATGTGATTGATGAAATTGCATTCCAAACCAATTTGCTGGCGTTGAATGCGGCAGTGGAAGCTGCCCGTGCTGGGGAACAAGGGCGCGGTTTTGCTGTGGTGGCTAATGAAGTGCGTAGTCTGGCTGGCCGCAGTGCCGAATCGGCAAAACAAATCAAAGCGCTTATTAACGATAGTGTTTCCAAAGTGGAAAATGGTACTCAGTTGGTAAATCAATCGGCTGATTCGTTAAAAACGATCACGGAGAGTGTCAAGAAAATTTCCGATATTGTCGGTGAAATTTCTCAATCATCAATTGAACAAGCCAATGGCATTGAGCAGATTAACCAAGCAATCTCACAAATCGATGAGGTAACGCAGCAGAATGGACAATTAGTAGAGAAATTATCATCGCCCAGTCGTGCGATGACTGATAAAGTCAAAATAATCTCTGGTTTGGCGGATCAATTTAAGTAACAAAGCCAATAAGATTGGATTATCCAAAAAGCCGGAATTGACGCGCAGCTGATTCCGGCTTTTTTATTGATTACAGGAAAATAACTCCGCGTGGGATTTGACTGAGCGCTATAGCTCCTGAATCCAAATTTTTTGTCCGTAGCATCAGGATATAATTGGATCAGAGCGTGGAATAATGCATTTTAGTTGCCACAATTTGCATTGATT
Source organism: Nitrosomonas oligotropha (assembly GCF_900106555.1). Taxonomy (GTDB): domain Bacteria; phylum Pseudomonadota; class Gammaproteobacteria; order Burkholderiales; family Nitrosomonadaceae; genus Nitrosomonas; species Nitrosomonas oligotropha_A. The sequence continues at coordinate 256,316 of NZ_FNOE01000001.1, forward strand.
GTCAGCACATCGCTCATCCGCTCTGATATCAAAGTGCTAAAATATTTTCATGGATGAAAAAGAAAAAATACCGGATTTTGATTTTGACCAGTGGTCCAGGATTGCTCGCGAGGAACCTGAGAAGTTTGAAGCCATGCGCCAGGACATGATCAATGAATTGATTGCGCAAGCACCGGATCATCTCAAACCGCGCATGACAGGCCTGCAATGGCAAGTTGATCAAATTCGCAAGCAGGCCGGCAACCCGATGGCTGCCTGTTTACTGATTTCGCAGAAAATGTGGGCCAATGTGCTGGGAGAAACGGGTTTGTTCAAAGCGCTTCAGGAACCTAAAAAAATACTGCATACTTTGGAACAAGCTCCCGCCGGTAAAGTCTTGTCGTTTGAACGGCCTAAATCCGGCAAGTAAACCCGCTTTAAGCTTCTTCAATAGGGGAATTCAATGCGTACAACGCGCCGCGCTTTTTATCCTGTGTTGTTAATTACAAGCTGCATTCTATCGTTTGGCCAGGGTGCGGTCATGGCCGGTGCTGACGAGCGGCTGAGCACGCTGAATGATCAGAAAGCGGTGGCAGTAACTATCTATAACAGTGACTTAGCACTGATAAAAGATGTGCGGAATGTTTCCTTGGCCAAGGGTGATTTTAATCTGGCCTGGCGCGATGTCAGCGCGCTTATGCGGCCTGAAACGGCGTTGTTAAGGAGTGTCACCAATCCGGGTAGCATTACAATTGCCGAGCAAAACTTCAATTTCGATTTGCTCACGCCGCAAAGCCTGCTGAATAAATACGTCGGTCAAACAGTGTCGGTCGTTAAAATCAATCCGGCTACCGGTGTTGAGAGCAAAGAGAGCGCACTGGTGCTGGCCGCTACTGAGGGTGTGGTGCTCAAAATGGCCGATCGTATTGAAACCGGACTGCCGGGACGTATCACCTTCGAGAATGTGCCCGGCAACTTGCGCGATCGCCCCACGCTAGTGATCGAGGGAATTCATCATGGCCACACAGCGCAAGCGTTGGAACTGAGTTATTTAACCGGTGGTCTGGCTTGGAAAGCAGACTATGTCGCTGAACTGAATGATGCGGATGATCAACTGGATTTATCCGGCTGGGTAACGCTGACGAATACCAGCGGTACTCGTTATGTTAATGCGAAGCTGCAATTGGTGGCCGGTGATATCAACCGGGTGCAGCAAGAATTCGCGGCACCGGTAGCGATGCGAGCCAAAATGGCGGCGGATAGCGCTGTCGAACCGATGCGCCAGGAATCGCTGATGGAATATCATCTCTATAACCTGGATCGGTTAACGACGATCGCCGAGAACCAAACCAAGCAAGTCGCGCTGCTGAATGCCTCCGGCGTGCCTGCCCGAAAAGAGCTGGTGCTGGCGGGCAGCGATTATTACTACGCTTCCGGTTATGGTGATCTGGGACAGAAACTGAAAGTGAGCGTGTTCATGCAGTTTGATAATAAAGAATCGGCCCGGTTAGGCATGCCGCTGCCCAAAGGTATTTTACGCGCCTATAAACGCGATAAAGCCGGAAATGCCCAGTTCGTCGGTGAAGATCGCATAGATCACACACCGAAGAACGAGATCGTGCGGGTAAAGCTGGGACAGTCTTTTGATGTCACAGCGGATAAAAAACAAACCGATTTTAAGCAATTAAGCATAGGGAACAATGGCATTAACCGTTTTGAAAGCGCTTACGAAATCACGCTCAAAAATGCCAAAAAAGAAATGGCTACGGTCACTGTGCAAGAACCCATACCGGGCGACTGGAAAATAATCGAAGAAAGCCAGCCGCACCATAAACCAGCCAGTAACACAGCCGTATGGCAAGTCGCTATTCCAGCGGAAAGCGCAGTTACGCTGAAGTATCGCGTCCAGGTCAGGTTCTGATGACGGGTTTTTAGCGGTTAAAAATTTTCCGCTGTTCAAGAATCATTATGCAGCGGCTTTGTTTTCATGTTGATTTGAAACAAATGCCCTGATCAAAATCATACCGGTTACTCCTCCCGCCGCATCAATAAAGAAGTCGCTCACTAACGGAGTTCGCCCTTCAATAAACAGTTGCGCGATTTCTGTGCCACCAGCCAGTAGAAGAATAATCGTGATCGTTTGCAGGATGAGCTCTTTTTTCATCATCACGCTGAGAATTAGACCGAACAGGAAAAAGAAACCGAGATGCCAGACTTTGGATAAATCCCAAGGAATGACTGTTTTAAAAGATTCACTTTCGGCGTCGATTTGAATTTTAACTTCGTTGGAGACCTGGTTCTTCATATCGCCTGGCAGGGTTGTCCCGGCAATGATGGCAGTAAAAGCGGAAACCAGCAGGAAGCGGGCGAGAATGTTTTTCTTGTCCATGAACAGAAATGAACCGGTAAACAGCAGGAAATATCCACCCCAAGCCAACAGAATGATATCGCGAACCCATTTATAATCCGGATTTTCGTAAACCGGATAAACCCGCATATTTTTAATCTGCAGCGAGCCGGTGGATTGGCTCAATTGTGCGGTTAGCCAGATGTTTTGGATTCCGGGTGCGATGGTGAAAACCTTGCGGTAATTTTTCCAGTCGTGGGTTCCTGTCAGGGCAATCGCCGCGTGGGGCAGATCCCAGCGGTCTTTCTTGCCATCATTTTGTGCCAATAGAAGCCGGGCGGAGTTCCAGGGGGGTATGCCTGCCATCACATTGGTGCAGCGCATATCAGCGGATACTAATAAGACAGTGCCGGGTTTTACCATTGGAAGTTGCTGGAGCGCGCTGGCGCCGGTTTTGGCATCGCTGGAAAACAGGCTCAAGCCATTTTCCGTGACCTCGACCCGGCTGCTTTCCGTGGTCCGGAACTTCCAATTGGCGGTCTGAAGCTCGGGACCAATTTGCACATACTGTTCAAATCTGGCGTGGGTTATCAGGGTGGCAATGGCCAGAAGTATGAATAAAAAGCAATTTGTTTTGAACAAAGGCATACGTCAGCCCGCTGCGCGCAACCGGATAGAAAGATCCAGTCCGTTTCCGTATTCAGGAAAAGAGATCAAAAAACTTGTTCCTTCGTATTGCCGGATCATTCCGTGCGGGCTTTGTTTCGCATCGCATGCCTTAAGATAAGGCGGTTTTCGCCATCAACCGCTATGGATTTCTAAAAATACTGGACCATCAAGCTAACGTATCCAGCGGCAAAAATAACGAGGACAATGACAATGAGTTTTTTCATCGCGTGCATTCCTTTCAGTCGAATATTGATTAATCATTTTTGTTCCGTGCTACCAGTGCATAAGTAAAACGCATCCCGGGCTTCGCCGTCAAGCGTCTGCTTTATTTTTGGCATGGGATGGCAGGAACGCAATGCTGAGCCAATCGTTTCGTGCCAGATTCCGCATTTATCGTCAAATGATAAACGGGCATTGGCGGGGCTTGTGGAAGGTAATCGTGAGAGTTTGAGCAATCCCAAGTTATGGGCGGGCAATACATAGTGTTTAAAACAAGCTTCCGCTGTTCCGCCGTTAAAAAATACCTGCGTGATGGCGCGGTGTGCGGAAAAAAAGGACTGGAAGTCATTGTTGATTTGCGTGCCGGTTTCAATCATCGAATCCAGGCTGCCGTTGCGCTTGCACGATTTGAGCACATCCCACAGTGCGATCGGCGATGATCGCAGCGCGGCAATTTTTTCCTGATACGAAGCTTCCACATCGATTTGTAGCAGTTGCGCCATGATCGGCCAAAAAGCATTGCGGCGGTGGGCGTAATACTGGTTGGCGACTAATGATGCTTCGCCCGGCATGCTGCCGAGGATCAGAATTCTCGCCTCGCTGCCGGCGATGGGAGGAAAACTATAAACGGTCGGCATGCCTTTTGCAGCCGGTTAGTCGACGTAATAATGCCGCACGGCGTGACCTTGCTGATCCAGTTCGTAAACCAGCGGTCGGCCGGTAGCCAATCTTGTTTTCATCACTTGCCCGGGAGTGAGATGTTCCAGCAGCATCGTGACTACGCGCAAGGTATTGCGATGGGAAACTATCAGGGCACGTTTTCCGTGCTGAATTTCCGGTTGAATGGTTTCTTCCCAATAGGGTTTTACCCGCGCCAGGGTGTTTTGCATGCTTTCTGCGAGCGGCAGCTCATTTTTATCGATACCGGCGTAACCCGGTAGATTGCCGGGAAAGCGGGGATCGTGTGCATCCAGATACGGCGGTGTTGCATCAAATTTGATTTGGCAGCCCAGAATTGGCCAGATACCGAACTTCTTGATGGCTGGCCAGCGTTCCATGCCTTCCAGCGCGCCGTAATGGCGCTCGTTCAAACGCCAGCTTTCATGCACCGGTAGATCCAGTTGCATGGCGGAGAGCACAATCCGCGCGGTGGTTTTTGCGCGCTGCAAGGAGGAGGTAAAACATAGATCGAAGGTAAGACCGGCCTGCTTTAGTAAATAAGCGGCTTGTTCCGCTTCCTGCTCGCCTTTCGCGCTCAACGGAATATCGCTCCAGCCGGTGAATTTCTTGTCGCGATTCCAGATGCTCTGTCCGTGTCGCAGCAAGACAAGCTGGGTGATGCGTTGCTGGGCGTTTTGTACCGTTGGGATGGCTTTCAGCATTAGCCGTTTTGTTGCGGTGACGTTTTGGCGGCTTCGGAGGATTCGTGCCAAATTTGTTTGAGTGCTGGCCATAAACCGCTGCGGATGGTTTTGATGTATTGCGAATTATCGGTCAGGTTATTGACTAAGCGGCGTTGCGCTTTACCGAGGTTGTGATACGGCATGCTCATGAACAAGTGATGCGTAGCGTGAAAACGCAAGCCGACCGGCGCCCATAGCGGCGTGATCAGAACATTGCCGGGAATATTGACCGAATCCAGGTATTGTTCGGCCAATGTCATTTTGCGATCGCCTGGATTGCGGTAAGCATGCGCCGCCAATGTGCGCAGCGAATTGAGAATGAACACGGCGACTGCGGTGAGGTACCACAACACCAGCAACGAATAAGGAAGCACACCCAATACAACCAGTGCGATGACGCTCGCGCCGAACAGGAAAGCACCGAGTTCTTGCTGGCGCCAATTGAGATCGTTGCGGACCGCATCCGGCGCGCGCCTGTAAGTGGGGTCAATCGTCAATGATGATGCGCGTTCCCAGACGATTTTGCGCAATGGCGGAATCAGATACGAAACCGGCGTCAACAGCACGAAGCGCGCAGCCAGTACAATTGGAATCAAAAAAGACAGCAACACATAAACCACCATTTCCGCCGGTTTATGCGTCGCAAACGGCAGGTACTCGCCATCCGCGCTGGTGCCGTACACATCCGGTTTGTGATGGTCGTTATGCACGCCATCGTAGGTGAACGACGGAATCATGAACGGAATGCCGCAGATGATATTCCACACCAGACGGAAGTTCTTGAATGTACCCTTCTTTAAATGTGCCAGCTCATGTACAAAAATCGCCGAACGGTACAAGGCAAGTACAGCGACGATGAATCCGCCCAGTTGCCAGAGCGAGAAAAACGGTGAAAACAGCGCGGTAAAAAAAGCCGCCCAGCCCAGCGTGATGTGAAACAGAAAATCCGTCCAGTAAATCCATGGCTTCGGCGTCATCAGGTCGCGTACCAGATGATGCGCTTCACGCAGTGGAAATTCTTTGATGTAAGGGACTTTTTCTTCGGTCACGTGTCGTCTCGCTTAGTTTCGCTTAAGACCAGCAGGATTGAAGGTGATTCATGATGTGCTGATTGATCGTTGCATCGGTGATGTTGACTTGCCCCAGGTTCGGCATGGCGGGCCAGCCCGCGTCGATAAATTCCATCCCGGCAAACGGCTTCGGTTGTGCATACCGTGGAATCACATGAAAGTGCACATCGGGGTCGACCATCATCAACATCAAATAATTGATTTTGTCATAGTGGAAGGCTTTCGCCAGTGCCGATTCAATTTGCCCGGTGATGCTGTGCAGTTCCGCGAAGCTGGCCGGACTCAGCTGCGAAAAGGCCTGTGCCGGTTCATGCGCGGCCAGAACTAGAGCGCCTAGTGTCGCCTGTGCGGGACGCAGTAATACCGACCAGTATTGAAACGACCAGATAATCGTTTGCGGCGCGCCAAACTTGCGCATGGTGGCATTCAGCTCTGGCTCGGTGGCGCTGATCATGATGCGTTCTCGTCAAAGATGATACCGGCTCTGGCTAAATCCTCGATAAAATCGATTTCACACCAGCGAAATCCGTTGATCGAGCAGGAGTTCACTAAATGTTCTTTGGCCAGGCGATCGATAATCGACAAATACCACGATTTCAGCTCCGCCGGATGACGCAATGCTTCTTCCACGGCTTGCCGGAATAGTGGCACACCATTGCCGCGAAAATAAATCAGCCCGATGGATTCCGCGTTGACCTGATGCGGCGGCACGATTTTGCTCACTTGCTGCACCCAGCCATCGGCGTTCAATTGTACTTTCATATCGTCGGCGTCGTAGCTATCCTTAAAATCCACGCTCAGTGTAATGGGCGCGAATTCTGAATTCAAGACTTTATCCAGCAACGCGGTTTCGATCACGGTATCGCCGTTCAATATCAAAAAATCGCTATCCATTTCGGTGCGCGCAATCCAGCAGCTCGCCAGATTATCCGCCACTTCGTAAAAGGGATTGAACAGGATTTTGATCTTGGGATGATGAGCGTGCCGTTGTTGCAGTAACTCCTCAATCTGCGCCACCTGGAAACCCGTGATAATGGTGACCTCTTCGACACCGGCCGCGAGCAAAGCGTCAATTTGCCAAGCCAGCACGGGTTTGCCGGCAACCGGCAGCAGGCATTTCGGGGTGTTCTCGGTCAGCGGCAGTAAGCGCCGTCCCTGCCCTGCGCTCAGGATGATGGCTTTGACTGGCTTTGTGGTTTGATTCGTCATAAATGAATGGATTTTAGGCAGCTTTGTATACAAAGCGATAATAGCGACGCTGCATTGTAACCAAGTTTGGATTTAGCGAGGTATTTTTAGAAGGAGAGACTGTTGATCTGGCGCAATTCTGCAACAATGCGTTGCGTGGCGCGCAAAAAATCGTCCACTTGTTGAAGTGTGTTGTCACGGCCCAGGCTGACACGCACCGCGCAGCGCGCGAGCATCGGATCAATTTGCATCGCCGCCAGCACATGGCTTTGCCCTGGATTCACGCTGGAGCAAGCCGCTCCGGCGGCAACGGCAAAACCGGCTTTGTCCAATTTAACCACCAGCGTATCGCCCTCGATATCCGGCAGCGCGAAATAACAGGTATTTGGAATGCGTGCCGCCTGTCCGCCGAAAATCGCCGCGCCCATGCCAGTCAACCCGGCTTCCAGCCGATCACGCAACTTGGCAACGTGCTGCGCAGTTTCCGCCAAGCGCGCGACGGCCAATTCGCACGCCACACCAAATCCCACAATCGCAGGCGCATTCTCGGTGCCGGAACGTAAGCCGTTTTCGTGCCCGCCGCCGTAAATCAACGGTTTTAATAGCAAACGCTTGTCGACGATCAACGCTGCCGCGCCTTTCGGCCCGTAAATTTTATGCGCGGATAACGTCATCGCATGGACTTTCAGCGCAGTAAAATCGACCGGAATTTTACCCAATCCCTGAATCGCATCGGTGTGCACGTAAGCGCCATGCGAACGCGCCAGCTCGGCAATGGCGGCAACATCCTGGATCACGCCGGTTTCGTTATTCGCCAGCATCACCGATACCAATCCCGGTTTATTGGTTTGCATTGCCGCCGCAGCGGCAGCAATATCGGCTTGCCCGTCCGCATTGATCGCCAGTTGCTGCAACGGCCAAGGATCGCAACCGCGCCGCGCAATCGCTTGCGCCGGTTTCAGCACACACGGATGCTCGATCGCGCTGATGAACAGATTCCCCGGTTTCAAACTATCGACCGCGCCACGCACAAACAAATTATTCGCTTCCGAACCGCCGCTGGTGAAAACCACCTGTACCGGTTGCACCCCGACCGCCTCCGCCACCTGCTTGCGCGCCTTGTCGATCGCCCGCCGGGCAGCGATGCCGTAACCGTGACGGCTCGATGCGTTGCCGAATTCTTGTTGGAAATACGGCAGCATCGCTTCTAAAACAGCGTCGTCGACGCGGGTGGTGGCATTGTGGTCGAAGTAAATGGGTTCCATGAATCTCGTGGACAGTTAATTGGTAAAAACCGAATGATAAACCTTAATGAGGATGCTATGACGAACGCGCATTGACCAAAACCACATGTGACTGCTGAATGTTTTCGCGAAACTGTGCCGGGATTTCATCCCAGACAAATAGATCGACCCGAAACGGCAGCTGACTTTCTTCCAATGCTTCTTTCAAAGCGGCGACAGCTCGCTTTTGCTCCGCAGCTGCAAAAACCGCCAAATCCAAATCGGATTGCGAGCGTGCCGTTGCTTTGATACGCGAACCGTAAGCCCAAACCGTTACATCCGGCAGATAATCATTCAGCAGATCGAGCAGGATTTTGCGCTGATCCGGCGTAATATCAAGCATTTGCATTGTCGTCTTATTTGCTCAGCGACTGATAGAGCGCAGTGGCATCGCGAATAAAATCACCCATCAGCGACAAACACGCTTTGGCTTTTTCGCCGCTGTAATCGTGTGTGGTATGAGTGCGCGCTTCGGCATAATCCAGCCATCGCTCAACAGCGGAAGGCAGCAGGTTGTTTTCAGCTGCCAACCGGAAAATCGGCTTCGGACTGTTCGGCACTTCCGGAATACCCAATACTTCAACCAGTAGCGCTTCAACACTTTCCACAAGCAGTCATAACACACTTCAAAGCGCTGAATCACCGACTCCGCGACCGCCTCCTGCATCAGCTTCGGCAATGCCGGATCCAGCGATTGGTAGTTTAGAAATTGCGCTTGCAAATGATTGAGCGATTTCTGCAAGTATTGGTAGTCGATCATGGGGTGTAAACCGGATGAGATGATGGATTATAAGCGAATATCCAGAGGAAAAAATGGTGGCAGTTGAGGGGGGGTGAATTCAAGAAAACAAGAGGAAAACTAACAATAGGTGTGACTTTCACATTCAAAATATCTGACCTTTAAACAAGGGATAAAAATTAATAAGATTTTCTCATGTAGATAAAAAATATTTTGACTTAAATTTTTGCACTATAGCTTTAGTTTGATTCCTTGAAGCAAGGTATATTACATCCTCGAGTTCACAATCCAATCCTAAAATGTGATGTTACGAAATAGAATAGTGAATGCATGATCGGGTAAGATGTTGCCAAAAAATCCTGTAAATTTTTGATAAAAATCTTTAACCATGATTTCAGAAGAGTTTGAGTGCACGAAAAAGATTGAAGGTATCTTATTACCAGCGGTTAGTACGAATAAGAAAAGTTTTTATGGTGAAAAGAATCATGCGAGATTTGTGCATTACACATCGTCAGAATCTGCGCTAAAAATCATTAATACCAAGCAGTTATGGATGCGTAACACAATGTGCATGTCAGATTTCCGAGAAGTAAATCATGGATTTGAGTTGCTGAATTCTTTTTTTCTAGAACAATCTAATCAGGATAAATTCTCAGAGGCACTAAATTCCTGTTCCCCAGGCATAGCCGAAAAGGTTTTTAAAGATTTTAATCAATGGCTTCCAAATATTCGAATGGAAACATATATCGCATCAGTATCTGAACATGATGACAAAGAGGATGATCATGGTAGATTATCGATGTGGAGGGCATTTGGAGGAAGCTCAACGCGCGTAGCCATTGTTTTTAAGGTTCCAAATAATATTGGTTTACCTGATGACTTAGTAATTGGTTTTAATCCGGTATCCTATCTTGAGAAAGAAGAGTTACATAGCGAAATTAATACTGTTATTGAAAGAATCGAAGAGAATCAAGTTTTCTTAAGATCAATTGATCCTGATATGTTGATCGATCATATATTCACAATGCTTTTGGTTAATGTGACATGTCTGAAGCATCACGGGTTTCAAGAAGAGCGGGAATGGAGAATTTTTTATTACCCAAAACTATGGTCATCAATGCTTATAGAACAAGAAGTTGTGGTGGTTGGTAGTGTTCCGCAAATTGTTCACAAACTACCTTTAAACAAAAAAATGATTGGTATCGAGGAAATGGATTTCTGTAATATTTTTGATCGTCTTATTATCGGCCCCTCTGAGTATCCTTTAGTTCAATTCAATGCATTTGTGTATGCGCTCCAAGAAATTGGAATACATGATGCACAAGACCGTGTTGTTATTTCAGGCATCCCAATTCGAGCCTAATTTTTTAGATGTCGAGCTGCTTAATACGCCACCGGCAGCGGATCCAGGCTGCGCCATAAGTACCATGTGGCGACCGAGCGCCACGGCTGCCAAGGTTTAGCCAGTTCGAGCATAATTTTTTTATCGACCGGTTGTTTATCAAGATAGTGCAGGCTCATGGCGCGTTGCAGGCCGATGTCGTCGAGCGGCAGCACATCGGGGCGATGCAGGTGGAAAATCAGGAACATTTCCGCCGTCCAGCGGCCGATGCCTTTGACTTGGATGAGTTGCTTGATGACGGCTTCGTCATTCATTTCCCCCCACGCGGTTTCGCTCAGATCCCCTTCGCGGAAGTGCCGCGATAAATCTTGCAGGTAGGTGATTTTTCTCGCGGACAAGCCGCATGTTCTCAATAAATCCTGTTCGGCCGCCGCGATGGTATGCGGTGTGATATCCGGGATCGCGCCGATCACTTTTTGCCAGACGCTTTCGGCGGCTTTGACGGAGATTTGTTGCCCGACGATCGAGCGCGCCAGCGTCGTGAATGCGCAGCCGCGCGAGACCAATGTGGCATCGGGAAACTGCCCGATCAATTGGTGCATGACGGGATCGCATGCCGCCAATTCTTGTGTGGCTTGTATCCAGTATCCGGGTGTCATTTGAGTGCTGAAGTGGGAAAGTTAAGCCGTGCAGTGTGCAACTTTTTGCCTGCATAAACAAGCTTGCTTGCGGCCAATTTTGCAGCGAAATTGACAGTTCACATCCAATCTTTCTTCTATCTATCTTATTTATTTGAACATTTTGCTGCCCATTTGATGGCAATCCGCATCACGTTTAAGTCTTTGTCATATAACTATAAAAACCCAATTACTTGCTTGACTAACAGGGATTTTTTGATTAAAGTGGGAAGTGGTGGGAAAATGTGGGAAAATTTGGTGAGCCTCGATGGATTTTCCCTTAATTTGAGGAGACAGCATGTTTCGTGGCGTCACGCAACTTAGTCTTGATGCAAAAGGTAGGCTTGCGATACCCGCAAGATACCGTAGCGAGCTGATGTCTACCTGCTCAGGGCATTTGATCGTCACTGTCGATCCTTCAAAGTGTTTATTGATTTATCCTCAGCCAGCCTGGGAACCGATAGAACAAAAGCTCAATAATCTTTCTAGTTTTGATTCGAAGACCCGCAATTTGCAGCGGCTGCTGGTGGGTAATGCCAGTGACGTCGAGATGGATGCTGCTGGCCGCATTTTGCTGCCGCCGCCGCTGCGCCTTTTTGCCGGATTATCCAAGGATGTGGTTTTGGTTGGCCAGGGGGCTAAGTTTGAATTGTGGGATGAAGTGCAATGGAATTTACAAATTGAAGATGCGCTGGCTTTCAAGGATGGCGATATGCCGCCTGAGCTGGATGGCTTCTCGCTGTAATTAAAGCGGTAGCAGCGATTCATGCACATTTCGGTGTTGTTGCACGAAGCGGTCGATGCATTGGCTATCAAACCGGAAGGTGTGTATGTGGATGCAACGTTTGGACGTGGTGGCCATAGCCGTTTGATTTTGTCTCGATTGGGTGAGCAAGGCCGGTTAATCGCCTTGGATAGAGATCCGGATGCGGTGCTGTCGGGCCAAGCGATTGTGGATAAACGGTTTTGCATCCGGCATGGCAGCTTCTCGCATATGCGGCGCATATTGCAGCAGCTGGACGTTGCCAAGGTTGACGGGATTTTGCTGGATTTGGGTGTGTCGTCGCCGCAGCTGGAGGAAATTTCGCGCGGTTTCAGCTTCCGCGCCGATGGACCGCTCGATATGCGCATGGATACAACGAAGGGCCAAACGGCGGCGGAGTGGCTGGCGACAGTCGCAGAAGATCAACTGGGATGGGTGATCAAGGAATATGGCGAAGAACGGTTTGCTCGGCAGATTGCAAGAGCGATTATTGTGGCAAGAACGCGGCAGCCTATTGTTACCACATCACAACTTGCCGAGATTGTCGCAACGGTTTTGCGTTCGCGGCAGCGCCAGCGGGAAATTGTCCGGCATCCGGCGACGCGCACTTTTCAGGCGATACGGATCTATCTCAACCAGGAGCTTGAGGAATTGTCGCTCGTTTTGCCGCAGTGTGTGGAGTTGCTGAATCCGGGCGGAAGGTTGGTGGTGATCAGTTTTCACTCTTTGGAGGATCGCATGGCCAAACTATTTATGCGCAAGGCTGCCAGCATGGACGAACTGCCTCGCGGCATCCCGCTGCAAGAAAAGGATTTGCTGCGGTTCAGCAATCAAACGTTGCGCGTGATCGGCCGGGCAGTGCGTGCGGGAGAGCAGGAAGTAACGGAAAATGTGCGCGCCAGGAGTGCGGTGATGCGTGTGGCTGAAAGAGTAACCATAAACGGGTAACAGAATGTTCAAACTGAACATTTTTCTAGTTTTTATATTGATCGCGAGCGCGCTGGGCGTGGTGACCTCGCAGCACATGGTGCGCAAACTGTTTATGGCGCTGGAAAATGAAAAAGGAATCGAGCGCAAGCTGGATGTGGAATGGGGAAGATTGCAACTGGAACAAAGCACATTAATCATGCACGGGCGGATCGAGCAGATTGCCAAAGACCGGTTGAATATGACCGTGCCCGCTGCTTCCAGCATACAAATTGTATCCATTAACGATGCAGAAAAACGCTTGAACACGGAAGGGTTAAAACCATGATCAAACCCGAAGTACGGCAAATCAAACTATCAGCGTGGCGCTCACGGCTGCTGTTTGGTTTCCTGGCGCTCGGTTTGATTGGTTTAGCGGGACGCGCGGCTTACTTGCAGGGAATGAATCATGATTTTCTGCAGGAAAAAGGAGAGTCGCGCTATAGCCGCATAGTGGAAATGAACGCCGATCGCGGCATGATTACCGACCGCAATGGCCATATTCTGGCGATCAGTTCGCCGGTCGCCTCTGTTTACGCCGATCCGAAAGTGATCGATATCAAGCCGGAGCAATTGAAGCAACTGGCCGGTTTGCTCGAGATGGACAGTACCGAGATCAATGCCCGCATCAGTCGGGAAAACAGCCGGTTTGTTTATTTGAAACGGCAAGTAGTACCGGATATCGCCGAAAAGATCATGAAATTGAAGATCAAAGGCATCTATTTCGCCAGCGAATCGAAACGCTACTATCCCGAAAGCGAGTTTGCCGCGCATGTGCTCGGTTTTACCGATATCAACGATGAAGGCCAGGAAGGCGTGGAGCGTGGCTGGCAGGATAAGCTCGCGGGCGAGCTGGGACGGCGCCGTGTGCTTAAAGATAACAAAGGACAGATCATCGAGGATGTGGAAAACATCCGTGCGCCCAAGCCGGGCGAAGATCTGGTGTTGTCGATCGATAGGAGAATTCAGTATCGCGCCCACGCGGAATTAAAAGAAGCAGTGCTGGCCAATAACGCCAAAGCGGGCAGCATCGTTGTGCTGGATGCGCAAACCGGTGAGATTCTGGCCTTGACCAATTTACCGGCGTACAACCCGAACCGGCGATCATCGATTACCAATGAACGGTTACGTAACCGGGCGCTGATCGATACGTTCGAGCCGGGTTCGACGTTAAAGCCGTTTACCGTAGCGATTGCGATGGAGATCGGCAAAGTCAACGCCAATACGGTGCTGCAAACCGCGCCGGGAATGTGGCAAGTGGGCAGAAAAACCATTCGCGATGTCAGCAACAAAGGCGAGCTGACGGTTGCGCAAATCATTCAGCAGTCAAGCAACGTCGGAACGGCAAAAATCGCACTGTCGCTCGAATCGCAAACGATGTGGGAGATGTTTAACCGCTCTGGATTTGGCGCATTGACGAATTCCGGTTTTCCCGGTGAAGCAAGCGGCATTTTGCGGCCTTACAACAAATGGCGTCCGATCGAACAAGCCACCATGTCGTACGGTCATGGCATATCCACCAGCCTGATGCAATTGGCGCGCGCTTACACGATTTTTGCCAGCGGCGGCGAATTAAAACCGATCTCGCTCTTGAAACAAAACATGCCGGTCATGGGGCAACGCGTCATTTCGCGCGATACCGCGCAGGCGATGAATCGCATGCTGGAAATGGCGACCAAGCCCGGTGGCACGGCGCCGCTGGCGCAGATTAGCGGGTATCGCGTGGCCGGTAAAACGGGGACGGCGCATAAACTGATCGATGGTCAATATGCCAATAAGCGCTATATCTCCACGTTTGTCGGCTATGCGCCAGCATCGAATCCGCGCCTGATCATCGCCGTGATGATTGATGAGCCTTCCGCCGGAAAATATTTCGGCGGAGCCGTAGCAGCACCGGTTTTCAGTAAAGTCATGTCCGGCGCTTTACGCATTCTGAATATTCCGCCCGATGCGCCGGCCAATAATGTCGTTACCTTTACCGCAACCCCAGAAATGGGTGACGAAGGATGACTGCGATGACGATCAAGAAAAAAACATCTCAGTTATTTGATTATCATCGGTTGGATGAGCTGGGTGTTCCGGTTAAAAACCTGGTCACGGATAGCCGCCAGATAAAGCCCGGCGATACATTCCTGGCCTATGCAGGTGATATCACCGATGGGCGAAAATTTATTCCGCAAGCCATTGCTGCGGGCGCCAATGCGGTTCTGTGGGATCCGCAGAATTTCACGTGGAACCACGAATGGCGGATTCCAGCACTGGCCATCGATGAACTGAAGGCTAAAGCGGGACTGATTGCCAGCTATGTTTATGATCAGCCATCGGAGAAATTATGGATGGTCGGGATTACCGGTACCAACGGCAAAACATCGTGCAGTCACTGGTATGCGCAAGCGATGACGAGTCTGGGCAAAAAGACAGCCATTCTGGGAACGCTGGGAAATGGTTTTTGCGGCGCGTTGGAAGCGGCGGGGAATACAACGCCCGATGCCGCGGTGCTGCAACGTTCGCTGGCACGATTTGTTGATCAGGATGCGCATGGCGTTGCGATGGAAGTATCCTCGCACGGCCTGGTGCAGGGGCGGGTTAGCGGCACCACATTCGCGATTGCCGTGCTGACCAATGTGTCGCGCGACCATCTGGATTATCACTTGGATATGGATGCTTACGCCGCAGCCAAGGCGCGCCTGTTTTTCTGGCCAGGATTGCGGTATGCGGTTGTCAACATGGACGATGTGCTGGGTGTCGAGCTATCGCGGCAGCTCGCTAACAAACCCATCACCTTCATCGGCTATGGATTTCACTATCCGGAAGAACGCTATGCAAGGCAATTTAAAATGGTCTATGGATCCAATTTAAAAGTTGATCTTCATGGTCTGGAGTTTGATATTGAATTTGAGGATAATCGCGAACATTTGAGAATTGGTTTGCTGGGTAAATTTAATGCATCAAACTTGCTGGCTGTCGTGGCGGCTATGCTGGCAAGCGGAATTCGATTGCCGGACGCGGTCCGGGCGCTTCACAGTGTGCAATCCATTCCGGGCCGGATGGAAAAATACGAAGGGATTGACCAGCCGATTGTGATCGTCGATTACGCCCATACCCCCGATGCGTTGGAGAAAGTGCTGTGCACGTCACGCGAGCTTTTGCGCAGTGCACAATCGAAGAAACGGACATCCGGACGGAATGCGCGGCTGTTTTGCGTTATTGGTTGCGGCGGCGACCGGGATGTCGGCAAGCGCGCGATGGTGGGTGAAGTTGCTACGCGATTGGCGGATGAAGTCATTTTTACCAGCGATAATCCGCGTTCGGAAGATCCTTTGAGCATTATTAAAGATATTACAGCAGGCGCGGGTGCAGACAATTACCAGATTGAGAGCGACCGGGCGCTGGCTATATATCAGGCCATCGCCAATGCGCAGCACAACGACATCGTGCTGATTGCGGGCAAAGGTCATGAAAAGTATCAGGAAATAAAAGGCCAGAAAATTCCTTTCAGTGATGCCGACATTGTGCAGCAGGTGCTGAAAGATTTGGCCAGGAAAGTGCGGGTGCAATCATGATGACGATCCGGGAAGCGGCGCAAGTATTGCAGGCCGGATGGAACGGACAAGACGGGCTATTTACCGGGGTGAGCACGGATAGCCGCACGCTCAAGCCGGGTGATTTATTTGTGGCACTAACCGGCGAGAGATTCGATGGCAGTGAATTTGTTCTGAGCGCTAAGGAAAAAGGCGCCGCCGCCGCGCTGGTTCCGCAAGCGGCCGGGGAAAACGCTTTATCCGCCGGGATTCCATTGCTGCGCGTGCAAGATACGCGCTTAAGCCTAGGGCAATTGGCCGCGTATTGGCGTAACCGTTTTACGCTGCCGCTCATCGCTGTGACCGGTAGCAATGGCAAGACTACGGTCAAGGAAATGATCGCCGCGATATTGCGTCAAGCAACCGCAGGCGGTGAAGTCACAATAAATGCCCCAGCGGAGCGGATTCTCGCCACCGAAGGGAATCTGAATAACGATATCGGTGTGCCGCTGATGTTGCTGCGTTTACGGCAACAGCATCGTTATGCAGTGATTGAGATGGGTATGAATCATGTGGGTGAGATTGGTTACCTGACTCAGCTGGCAAAACCGGGTGTTGCCGTCATTACCAATGCCGGTGCTGCGCATATCGAGGGACTGGGTTCCGTTGAAACGGTCGCACGCGCTAAGGCGGAGATATTTGCCGGATTGGATCAGCAGGGAACGGCTGTAATCAATGCGGACGATCGCTATGCTGCTTTATGGCGGGAATGCGCTGGTGCGCGCAAGATTGTCGATTTTGGTTTGCGCGAAAAAGCAGCTGTGAGTGCCGAGTATCAAGCAGACCGGTTGAGCAACAGAATTCAGTTGAAATTGCCGGATGGCATTGTGGAAGTTAAGTTACAGGCGCCCGGGGTGCATAACGTCTATAACGCTTTGGCAGCGGCGGCAGCGGTTATCGCAGCGGGTATCGGGAAAGCATCGATTGCCGCTGGACTCGAATCGTTTCAAGGCGTGAAGGGACGATTGCAGAAAAAATCCGGTTTGCACCATGCGCAGCTGATTGATGATACCTACAACGCCAATCCGGAATCCGTGCGCGCCGCTCTTGCAGTGCTGGCTGCCACGACGGGGAAAAAAATACTGGTGCTCGGCGACATGGGCGAATTGGGTAAATCCGCCATTGATCTGCATCGCACGATCGGGCGTGATGCGCGCAATGCCGGACTGGATCAATTATTCACGCTGGGCGAGTTAAGCGCTTACGCAGCCGAAGAATTCGGCAAGGGTGCACGGCATTTCAACGATATCGACGAATTGCTGCATGCGACGGAAAGTTTGCTGGCGGGTGATGTGACGCTGTTGGTGAAAGGGTCGCGCTTTATGCGCATGGAGCGGGTGGTGCGGCAATTGGAACAACCAGTGGAGCCATCATGCTGCTAACCCTCTCACAATGGCTGGCTCAAGACATTCGCGCTTTCAATGTATTTAGCTATATTACCTTGCGCACCGTGATGGCCACGCTGACTGCATTAGTGATTTCCTTCATGATCGGCCCGGTGATGATCCGTAAACTGACGGCTTATAAAATCGGACAATCGGTGCGCGATGATGGTCCGCAAACACATCTTGTCAAAACCGGTACGCCGACGATGGGCGGCGCCTTGATTCTGATGGCGATTGTTTTAACCACGCTGCTGTGGGCGGATTTGAGCAACCGCTATATCTGGGTAGTGCTGGCAACCACGCTGGGATTCGGTGTGATCGGCTGGGTCGATGACTATCGCAAAGTGGTTTACCGCAATCCGAAAGGATTATCCGCACGCGCAAAATTTTTCTGGCAGTCGCTAATCGCGCTGGCGATTGCGATGTATCTGGCGTCGATCGCGGAAATTCCGGCGCAAACCGACATGATCGTGCCCTTCTTCAAGGAAGTGGCGATTCCGTTGGGTGTAACAGGTTTTGTCATACTGACTTATTTTGTCATTGTCGGCACCAGCAATGCAGTCAATCTTACCGATGGTTTGGACGGTTTGGCCATTATGCCGACCGTCATGATCAGCAGCGCGCTGGCGATTTTTGCCTACGCCGCCGGACACGTGGTATTCGCCAAGTATCTCGGCATTCCTTATATCCCTAATGCCGGGGAATTGGCGGTGTTTTGCGGCGCCATGGCCGGTGCCGGGCTTGCCTTTTTGTGGTTTAACGCGTATCCCGCCGAGGTTTTCATGGGTGACGTCGGCGCCTTGGCGCTGGGCGCGGCATTGGGAATCGTCACCGTCATCGTACGGCAGGAGATTGTGCTGGTGATTATGGGCGGCGTTTTTGTCGTGGAAGCGCTGTCCGTGATGTTGCAGGTGGCATCATTTAAGCTGCTGGGCAAGCGGGTATTCCGCATGGCGCCATTACATCATCATTTTGAATTAAAAGGCTGGAAAGAAAATCAGGTGGTGGTCCGGTTTTGGATCATCACCTTTATTTTAGTATTGGTTGGATTATCGACATTAAAATTACGATGAATTTGCAAGATAAAACAGTTCTAGTGCTGGGAATGGGTGAGACCGGCTTGTCCATGGTGAAATGGCTGCTACGTCAGGGTGTCAGGGTGCGCGCTGCGGATAGCCGTTCCGAGCCACCCAACTGGCAGCAAATCACCGCCGGGTTTCCATCCGTGCAGCTGCATAAAGGCAAATTCACAGCATCCATTTTTAACGATATCGATATGATCGCCATCAGCCCCGGCGTTCCGTTGGCAGATCCGTGCGTGCAGCAAGCGGTGCAACGCGGCGTGCCGGTCATTGGCGATATGGTGCTTTTTTCCTGGGCGCTGGAGCAAAGCAACCGGCCCAAACCGAAAGTTGTCGCCATCTCCGGATCGAATGGAAAAACCACAGTCACGGCGATGACCGGCGCGATGTTAAAGAAATCCGGCTGGAATGTGGAAGTGGCGGGAAATATCGGCCCCGCCGCGCTGAATGCGCTGATGCAGCGGATCGACGCAGGCGATTGGCCGCAGGCTTGGGTTCTGGAAACATCCAGTTTTCAATTGGAAACGACGCACAATTTGAATGCGGATGTGGCGACCGTGTTAAATCTGAGCGAAGACCATCTGGATCGCTATACCGGCATGCGCGATTACGCAACCGCCAAAGCCAGAGTGTTTCTGCATGAGAAAGCTGGTAAAGGCATACAAGTGCTCAACCGGAATGATCCCGGTGTCTGCGCTATGGCACTACCGGACAGAAAACAAATTACTTTTGGCGTCGATGAGCCGCCCAGCCATGCCGATTTCGGTCTCATGCACGATGGCGACGATTTGTGGTTGATGGAAGGCGATGTGCAATTAATGAAAACTTCCGAACTGGTTGTCAGCGGCTTGCATAACGCGGTCAATGCGCTGGCGGCATTAGCCATGTGCCGCGCCCTGGGTGTGGCCATCGATCCGCTTTTGATCGCGTTGCGCGAATTTCGCGGTCTGCCGCATCGCATGGAAAAAGTCGCTGCGTTCAACGGCGTTACTTTCTTTGATGATTCCAAAAGTACCAATGTGGGTGCCACCGTAGCTGCACTGAGCGGTATGAAGCAAAACGTCATATTAATCGCCGGTGGCGACGGCAAGGGACAGGACTTCTCGTATCTGCGGGAAGCGGTTGCCAATAATGCCCGCGCCGTGGTGCTGATTGGCCGGGATGCAAACATAATTGCGAATGAATTGAAAGACTGCGGCGTGCCGTTGCATTTTGCCGTGACCATGGAAGAAGCCATGCAGAAGAGTTTCTTGCTGGCGCAATCCGGCGATGTGGTGTTGCTTTCACCGGCATGCGCCAGTTTCGATATGTTCAGAAACTATATTCACCGCGCGGAAGTATTTGTTGCGGCCGTCAAAGATATGGAAAACAAATTTTTCAGTTTTGGACAGAAAAAACATTAACCGATGATTTACCAGGCAAACAATCAGAAACCAAGAATGACGGCCGATTTTGACCAGGCGCTGGTGTGGTCGGCTTTGCTGTTGCTGAGTATCGGCTTGGTAATGATTTATTCCGCCTCGATAGCCATTGCCGAAGCGCAATTTGGCCCCGACCGGGCCGGTCATTACTTGTTGCGCCACAGCGCTTATCTGGGTGTCGGGTTGTTGCTGGGATTGATCGCTTTTCAAGTGCCGATGCAGATGTGGCAGAAATACGTAACTTATCTGCTCATGACCAGCATTCTACTGTTGGTATTGGTACTGATTCCGGGTATCGGACATGAAGTGAACGGCAGTCAGCGCTGGATTTCGCTGTATGTGGTGAATATCCAGCCGTCCGAGTTCATGAAGTTTTGTATGGTGTTGTACGCCGCGGACTACGTCAACCGCAAGGCAGCCGACCTGAATTCTTTCTTCAAGGGGTTTGTGCCGATCGCGGTCGTATTATCCATCGTGGGTGCTTTATTGCTGCTCGAACCGGATTTCGGCGCTTTCTTCGTGGTAGCCGCGCTGGCGATGTCGATTTTATTTCTCGGCGGTGTCAGTTTGAAAATATTCGTCAGCCTGATCGCTATCCTGGCGTTTGGTTTGTATGAGTTGATTTTGAGTTCGCCGTACCGGTTGAATCGCGTGGTTGCTTTTATGGATCCTTGGGCCGATCCGTATGGCAAAGGTTATCAGCTCAGTCATGCACTGATTGCATTCGGACGCGGCGAGTGGCTTGGTGTCGGCTTGGGCGGCAGTGTCGAGAAATTGTTCTATCTGCCCGAAGCGCACACCGATTTCTTACTGTCGGTGCTGGCCGAAGAACTGGGTTTTGCCGGTGTGGCTACCGTGATCGTATTGTTTATCTGGCTCATTACCCGCGCTTTTGTCATCGGCCGCTTGGCGGCCAAATTGGGTAGTCCTTTCTCGGCGCTGGTGGCGCAGGGAATCGGCATGTGGATCGGTGTGCAGGCGCTGATCAACATGGGCGTCAATATGGGTGTTTTGCCCACCAAGGGTTTAACGTTGCCGCTGCTAAGTTTTGGCGGTAGCAGCATTACAGCGATTTGCATTGCGCTGGCGGTTTTGCTGCGTATAGACTGGGAAAGCCGGCAGCGGCTGCGGGGGCTGAACGTATGAGCGCGCATACCATTTTAATTATGGCAGGCGGCACCGGCGGTCATGTGTTTCCGGGATTGGCGGTGGCTGATTATTTGCGGCAAGCGGGTTGGCGCGTGGTTTGGCTGGGAACCGAAGCCGGAATGGAATTAAAACTGGTGCCGCAACGGGGTTATGAAACCGAAGTTATCAGTTTTTCCGGATTGCGAGGTAAGCGGTTGGTCACGTGGCTGCTATTGCCGCTGCGTTTGCTCAAGGCGTTCTGGCAGAGTCTGCGGATTATTCAGCGGGTAAAACCGGATGTGGTTCTCGGCATGGGTGGTTATCCGGCTTTTCCGGGCGGAATGATGGCTTCGTTGCTCAACAAGCCATTGGTGATTCATGAACAGAATTCGGTCGCGGGGTTAACCAATAAAATCCTGGCGAAGTTAGCGGATAGAATTTTTCTTGGCTTTCCCGGCGCCATCCGGAGCGATCAGGATAAAACGGTTTGTTCCGGTAATCCGGTGCGATCAGAAATTGCGCATATAGAAGTGCCGGAGAAACGTTTCCAGGAACGGCAAGGCAAGTTGAATGTGCTCGTTGTGGGCGGCAGCCTGGGGGCGCAAGTTTTGAATACTGTGGTACCGCAAGCGCTTAAATTACTGCCGGAGAATACGCGCCCGGCAGTGGTGCATCAAACGGGGACAGCGCAAATGGAAACGGTTAAAACGACCTATCAAGCACTGCAATTGGATGGCGAAGTGACAGCGTTTATCGACGATATGGCCAAACGCTACGCGGACTGCGATGTGGTGTTGTGCCGCGCCGGCGCGCTGACAGTAGCGGAATTAAGCGCGGCCGGTGTCGCCAGCATCCTGGTGCCGTATCCGCATGCCGTCGACGATCATCAAACCGGTAATGCGCAATTTCTTTCCCGCCACGGTGCTGCTGTGCTGTTGCCGCAGCATGAATTGACCGCGCAAAAGCTGGCGGATTTATTGACGGATTTAACCCGGGAAAAATTGCTCGGCATGGCGATGGCTGCGCGCAGCCAGGCAAAACCGGAAGCAACTCGGATCGTAGCTGAAGGCTGTATCGAATTGAGCGGAGCACTGCATGAAGCATAAAGTCAAACATATCCATTTTGTCGGCATCGGCGGCGCGGGCATGAGCGGTATCGCCGAGGTTTTTGTCAACCTGGGGTATCAGGTCAGCGGTTCTGACTTGATGAGTAATCCGGTGACGCAGCGTTTGGCCAAGCTCGGCATCAAGGTTTATGCGGGGCATGCCAGCGAGCAAATTGCCGGAGCGGATGTCGTCGTTACTTCCACGGCGGTGAAACCCGACAATCCGGAGGCGATTGCCGCCAAAAATAAAAATATTCCTGTCGTGCCGCGCGCCATGATGCTGGCGGAATTGCTGCGCCTGCGCAGCGGCATCGCGATTGCCGGCACGCACGGCAAAACCACTACCACCAGTTTAATTGCCAGCATTCTGGCGGCGGCGGATATGGATCCGACTTTTGTCATCGGTGGAAAACTGGAAGCAGCGGGTTGTCATGCCAAACTGGGCAGCGGTGAGTTCATCGTGGTAGAAGCGGATGAATCGGATGCTTCGTTTTTGTATTTGCAGCCGATGCTCGCGGTCGTGACGAACATCGATGCGGATCATATGGAAACCTACGGTCACGATTTCAGCCGGTTGAAGCAAACTTTTGTCGATTTCGTGCAGCATTTACCTTTTTACGGCATGGCGGTGGTTTGTATGGATGATGCCAATATACGCGAAGTCATGCCGTCGATTACCAAACCGATCACCACGTACGGCTTGTCCGAAGAGGCGCAAGTGCGCGCCATCGATATCCGGCAAGATCATCACCGGATGAGATTTACTGCGGTGGTCGGTGTGAACGGCTCCGCCCGCAAACTGGATATCACGCTGAATCTGCCCGGTTTACATAACATTCAGAATGCCCTGGCGGCGATTGCGGTTGCGAATGAAATTGGTGTGCCGGATAGCGCGATCGTCAAAGCGTTGTCGGAATTCAAAGGGGTCGAAAGGCGCTTCCAGCAATACGGCGATATCCGCTTGAGCGGACAGAAAAGTTTTACGCTGGTGGATGACTATGGACATCATCCGGCAGAAATGGAAGCGACCATCAAAGCAGCGCGCGGCGCGTTTCCAAACCGCCGTCTGGTAGTGGCTTTTCAGCCGCACCGCTACACGCGCACCCGGGATGTCTTCGAGGATTTCACCCGGGTTTTATCACAAGTGGACATATTGCTGCTCACGGAAGTTTATCCCGCAGGTGAAGAGCCGATTGTCGCGGCGGATAGCAAATCGCTGGCGCGCTCCATCCGGGTGCAGGGCAAAGTGGAGCCGATTTATATCGAAGAAGTGGATGACTTACCAGTAGCGATACTGGATATCGTGCAGGACGGCGATGTTGTGCTGGTGATGGGCGCGGGTTCGGTAGCCAGAGTGGCGCCGCACATTGCGCAAATGGGAAAAAAGCTGACCGTGGTTAATGGCTATGAATGCTGAGGATTGATGAGACATGACCGCTTTGCCGCAAAATACGAGATTTGCCATGCCAGTTGCCGATCAAACAACCGGTGAGGCAGGCGTGTCCGCATTGCGGGGCGAAATGCGCATCGATGAGCCGATGAGCAAACATACAACCTGGCGGGCGGGCGGTGATGCGGATCGTTACTACCAACCGGCGGATCTGGACGATTGGGCGGATTTTCTGCGTGCATCGCCGTACGAAGTCATTCATGTGATTGGGCTGGGCAGCAATTTGCTGGTCAGAGACGGCGGGCTGCGCGGCACGGTGGTGGCATTGCATGCGCGTTTAAACGATTTGCGCTTGATCGAACAGAATCAATCCGGCGGGCTCATCTACGCGAGTGCTGGTGTGGCCTGCGCCAAGGTAGCCCGGTTTGCCGCCAAACACAATCTGGCTGGTGCGGAGTTTCTGGCCGGAATACCGGGCACGGTTGGCGGCGCGCTGGCGATGAATGCCGGATGCTACGGTTCGGAAACCTGGGAAATTGTGGCGCAAGTGCAAATCATCAAGCGCAACGGAGAAATCGTAGTGCGCCAGCCCGGCGAGTACGCGATTGCTTATCGCAGTGTGAAACGGCAGAGCGAACCGGCTGGTACGATAGGCGCGGAATGGTTTACCGGTGCCTATTTCCGCTTGGCGCAAGGCGATCAGGCACAATCCCGGCAACGCATCAAGCAATTGCTGGCGCAGCGGGTAGCCAGTCAACCGCTCAATCTGCCGAATGCCGGTTCGGTATTTCGCAATCCGCCGGGAGATTACGCGGCGCGTTTGATCGAAGCGTGCGGCTTGAAGGGATGCCACATTGGCGGCGCGATGGTGTCGCCCAAACATGCCAATTTTATCGTCAATACGGGTAATGCCAGTGCGGCGGATATTGAAGCTTTAATCATGATGGTGCAAAGCAGGGTTAAAAAAGCAACAGGGATAGCATTGATTCAGGAAGTCCGGATCATCGGCGATGCCAGGAGGCTGACGTAATGGCCGCGCATCAATTCGGCAAAGTTGCGGTTCTGCTGGGCGGCCGGTCGGCCGAGCGGGAAATATCGCTGCAAAGCGGGCAGGCTGTGCTGGATGCGTTACTGCGCAGCGGTGTCGATGCGCATCCTTTCGACCCGGCCGGACAATCCATGGAAAAACTGCTGCAACAAGGTTTCGATAAAGCTTTTATCGCACTGCACGGCCGTTTTGGCGAGGATGGCACCATTCAAGGCGCGCTGGAATTAATGGGATTACCGTATACCGGCAGCGGCGTAATGGCCAGTGCATTGGCGATGGATAAATGGCGCACCAAATTGATCTGGCAGGCAGCCGGTATCCAATCCCCGCGCTACGTATTGCTGCAAGCGGATAGCGATTTTGAACAAGTCGCCGAAACGTTGGGTTTACCGCTGATCGTCAAACCGGCGCGCGAGGGTTCAACCATTGGTTTGACTAAAGTGAAGCGCGCCGAGGATTTGGCGCAAGCGTATCAACTGGCCGCTCAGCATGATGCGCTGGTGCTCGCGGAAGAATTTATTGCCGGTAAGGAATTGACCGTGGCGATTCTGGGTGAAACGCCGCTGCCGGTGGTGCGGATTGAAATTGCGGGTGAGCTTTACGACTATGAAGCCAAGTATTTCTCGAATGAGACAAAATACTTTTGCCCGAGCGGTTTACCGGCGGAATTGGAGGCGGCGATCCAGCGGCAGGCATTACAGGCTTACCAAGTGCTGGGGTGCCAGGGTTGGGGAAGGGTCGATTTGATCTTGAGTGAAACCAATCAGTTTTATTTCCTCGAAGCCAATACTTCGCCCGGAATGACCAGCCATAGTTTGGTGCCGATGGCGGCAAGAACAGCCGGAATCCCGTTTGAGGATCTGGTTTTGAGAATATTGGATCTGGCTCATGTGGAATAACCATCACGCCTTGAATTTGTTATCCAAAATATTGCTCACTTTGGTGGCGATGGCGGTGCTGTATGCGATCAGTTTGCAACTCATCCAGCCGCCGCTGTTCCCCATCAAAGAAATTAATGTGCAAGTCATATATGGGAAAGAGAAAAATAAGGCCGAGTTACAGCATGTGACGCGCGAGCAAATTGAACAACTGGTCAGGGATGAAATTGCAGGAAATTTTATTTCGGTAAATCTCACTGAAGTGCGCGAAGCTTTTGTAAAATTACCCTGGGTGCGTGAGGCCAGAGTGAAAAGAGAGTGGCCGCATGGTTTGAATGTGATACTGGAAGAGCATCAAGCATTGGCTTATTGGGGCAGTCATGCCTTGGTCAATACTTACGGTGAGGTGTTCCGGGTGACGGTTGATGCTGATTTGCCGGTGTTTACCGGCCCCAACGAGGCCAGCGCGCATGAAGTGGCGCAGCAATTCCGGCGTTTTAACAAAATACTGAAGCCATTGCAGCAGCATATCGCGGAAATAAGCCTGACACCGCGCTATGCCTGGCGTTTGCAGTTAAATACCGGAACGATTCTGGAATTGGGGCGAAATGAAATTGAAGAGAGATTGGTTCGTTATGTTTCAGTATATAACCACAGTATTGCGCGGTTAAATCAGCAAGAACCATTGGCATATGTTGATTTACGTTATCCCAATGGTTTTGCCATCCGCATGCCTGAAATGATGCAACAAGTACCACGTAAATCCGGCGCGAGGAGAGAAACGTGAGGCCACGGAGATGGGATTAAATGAATAAAGCTCGAGAGAATAGAAATTTGATTGTCGGTCTTGATATTGGCACGTCGAAAATTGTTGCCATTGTCGCCGAGGTGATTCCGGAAGGCGGTTTTGAAGTGATCGGTTTGGGCAGCCATCCATCGCGCGGATTGAAAAAAGGTGTTGTGGCCAATATCGAGACGACGGTGAATGCGATTCAGCGTGCGCTGGAAGAGGCGGAACTTATGGCGGATTGCAAGATAAATGAAGTGTATACCGGCATCGCTGGCAGCCATATCAAGGGTTTTAATTCGGATGGCATGGTGCCTATCAAGGATAAGGAAGTCACTGAGAAAGATGTCGAGCGCGTCATGGAAGCGGCCAAAGCCGTGAATATTCCCGCTGATCAGCAGATCCTGCATATCCTGAATCAAGAATTCATTATTGACGGCCAGGAAGATGTTCGTGAACCGGTGGGCATGAGCGGCATACGGCTGGAAGTGAAAGTGCATATTGTCACGGGCGCGGTCTCTGCGGCGCAGAATATCGTCAAGTGCGTGCATCGCTGCGGTTTGGAAGTGCGCGATTTGATATTGCAGCCGCTGGCTTCTGCAATGGCCGTGTTATCTGATGACGAAAAAGATTTGGGTGTCTGTCTGGTCGATATTGGCGGCGGTACAACCGATATTGCCGTGTTCACGCATGGCGCCATCCGCCATACCGCGGTGATTCCGATTGCCGGGGATCAAATCACCAATGACATAGCGATGGCCTTACGTACACCGACCAAAAGCGCGGAAGACATCAAGTGTCGCTACGGCTGTGCACTGAGGAGTCTGGCTGATACAAAAGAGATGGTGGAAGTTCCCGATGTCGGTAACCGGGGTTCGCGCCAGCTTTCGCGGCAAACGCTGGCGGAAGTGATCGAGCCACGGGCAGAGGAACTGTATTGCATGGTGCAAGCGGAATTGCGCCGCAGCGGATTTGAAGAATTGCTGTCATCGGGCATCGTAATCACGGGTGGGTCGGCTTCGTTACGCGGCATGGTGGAATTGGGCGAGGAAATCTTTCACATGCCGGTCAGATTGGGTTTGCCCAATTATCATGGCAATTTGAAAGACGTGATTCATACACCGCGCTATTCGACCGGTATTGGTTTAATTCTGGCGGGTATCGAACAGTTACAGCATCAGCATGGTTCAAGATTACAAGGAGGCTCTGCCAAGCAGATTTTCTCCAGAATGAAGGGGTGGTTTCAAAGAAATTTTTAATATCAAATTTCACGGGTTGTATTAGCAGTCAGGCGGCTTTAATTTCAATGTACTAAAGGAGAAACAATATGTTCGAAATCATGAATAACGAAACTCAAGAGGCAGTCATCAAGGTTGTCGGCGTTGGTGGGTGCGGCAGCAATGCTGTGGATCATATGATCCAGAACGGCATGCAAGGCGTTGAGTTCATCAGTATGAATACTGATGCCCAGGCATTGAAAAGCAATAAAGCACCGACCGTACTGCAACTGGGTACGGGTATTACCAAGGGACTGGGCGCGGGCGCGAATCCTGAAATCGGCCGGGAAGCTGCGCTGGAAGATCGCGACCGTATTGCAGAATTGATTCAAGGCGCGGATATGTTGTTTATCACCGCTGGCATGGGTGGCGGTACAGGTACCGGTGCTGCGCCGGTGGTTGCGCAGGTCGCCAAAGAAATGGGTATTTTAACGGTGGCTGTGGTCAGCAAGCCATTTGCTTTTGAAGGCAAACGTCTGGCGGCTGCCAAGGCAGGAATGGAAGCGTTGTCACAACATGTGGATTCGCTCATTGTGATTCCTAACGATAAGCTGATGATGGTGCTAGGTAACGATATTTCCATGCTGGATGCATTTAAAGCTGCCAATGACGTGCTGTATGGCGCAGTAGCGGGTATCGCCGAAGTGATTAATTGCCCGGGTCTGGTCAACGTTGATTTTGCCGATGTTAGAACCGTGATGTCGGAAATGGGTATGGCGATGATGGGCTCAGCAGTCGCAATGGGTGTTGATCGTGCCCGGGTTGCAGCCGAACGTGCGGTATCAAGCCCGCTGCTCGAGGATATCTCCTTGTCCGGAGCGCGCGGCATTCTAGTGAACATCACCGCCAGTTCATCGCTAAAAATGCGCGAAGTGCATGAAGTGATGAGCACCATTAAAGACATGACCGCCGAGGATGCAACGATTATTGTCGGTACCGTCATTGATGAAAATATGGCCGATAATCTGCGCGTTACCATGGTGGCTACCGGACTTGGCAGCTTGGTCAGTCAAAGCCAAAATTCTCCGTTAACCGTGGTGCATACACGCACCGGTACCGACGACAGGGATTCCGTTTTTTCCACCGAAGAACCAGCCGTGATGCGCACAGGCAGAAGAAGTAACGCCACCGTTGCAGCGATGCGTCAATCAGGCGTTGATCCAATGGATATACCCGCTTTCTTGAGAAGACAAGCCGATTAATCAGATTTAATTTCTCAAGATTTAATTTTCCACATCTTTGGGAGTGAGAAATTGGAAATCAGAGAATTAAACAAAGTAATGAATACCCCGCCGTATAAGGTGGGGTATAAAATCTGGCAAGTCGGTTGCGATAGTCAAGTTATAGGATAGCTTTAGATATACAGTAGATTCTCAGAAGGAGAAGGTTGCTGGATTTTGTGGGATAGCTTAATAAAGCCGGATACCGGTTCGTAATGCTTTGTTACTTTGCTTGTCTCGTTAAGTACCGTCATTCGACCGCACGATGGGGCAAGTGCTGTATTTTGCTGTGATATGGCAAGAATCGTCGTAACCGTGCCGCGTACTTTGCCACTATTTGCAACTCGATAACGGGTGACAAGCTCACCGGCTAGCTATCAATGCAGAACTTCGTATTCATTGCGAATACTTTCAGGGAATATTCGTTATTGCTCTTGATTTTAGAGCTTGTGGTAAGGATTGCGATAGCGTATGAGCGTTATTTATTCAAGATTCAACATTACATGAAATTTCATAACGCTCATATCTAATAAAAAGTTGAGCCCGATTATCCCAATGCAATACGGTTATTAATCTGTCCCAGTGATTGCTCAACTTGATCGACCAGAATAAGACATAACTCACCATCCTGCAAATTGGACAAAGCCGCATCAATGGCAATCGCTTCTCCAACGATTTCGCTGACTTTTTGCGTGCGTTTGGCATTACCCAAACCTTCGCGCAATAAAGACAATACTTCTCCATCCGCACGACCGCGTTGACATTGATCCTGATATAGCACCACCTCATCAAATGCATCACCGAGGATTCGTGTCTGTTGACGAATATCCTCATCACGCCGGTCGCCTGCCGCACTGATGACGACTGAACGTTTCTTTGACGGAATATTATCAATTGCGCTGACTAGGGCTTGGATCGCATCGGGATTATGTCCGTAGTCGGCAATCAAGGTTGCGTTGCGGTAATTAAAGAGATTAAAACGGCCCGGTGCAGTTTGCGTATTGCTGACAAAACTAGCGACACCGTCGTGAATAACTGCCCATTCCAGGCCGAGCGCCCAGCCAGCGCCAATAGCAGCCATCACATTCTCAATTTGGAAATTGATGCTACCGTTCTTCGTCAAAGGGATTTCGTTTAACGGGATGCGGTATTCAACAGTTTCACTCGCAGCGACAATGCAGCTGCTTTCCATATAGATAACACGTTTGTGCTGCGCGCGATGCATAGCCAACACCGGGTGATGGCGGTCTTGAGCAAAGAAAATAACCGAGCCGGGGCAATGTTCAGCCATGCTGGCAACCAGCGGATCAGCCGCATTAAGCACCGCATAACCGGTTTTGGGCGCTACATTCTGCACAACAATCCGCTTAACCACAGCCAACTCTTCAGCTGTATTGATATAAGCCATACCAAGATGATCACCCATGCCAATATTGGTTACAACGGCAACGTCACAACGATCGAATCCCAGGCCTTCGCGTAACAAACCGCCTCGCGCGGTTTCTAATATCGCAGCATCGACATCGGGATGAAAAAGAATGTTTCTTGCACTCTTCGGCCCGCTGCAATCTCCGGTATCCATGCACTGCTCGTCGACATAAACACCATCAGTGCAAGTAACGCCAACGCGTTTCTGATCTCTCTGCAGAACATTGGCGATCAGACGAGTTGTCGTTGTTTTACCGTTGGTGCCGGTGACGGCGATCACGGGAATGCGTGCATTCTCTCCTTGGGGAAACATGTAATCAATAATGGCTTCGCCCACTGCGCGGCCTTTCCCATACGATGGCTGCAAGTGCATCCGCAAACCGGGCGCTGCATTTACCTCAATAACGCCGCCTCCCTGGTCTTCTAAAGAGCTCATGACATTGTCGCAAACCACATCAACACCGCAAATATCCAACCCTACCACTTTTGCGGCAGCAATTACGCGTGCCGCTAATTCGGGATGTACATCGTCGGTCACATCAGTCGCCGTGCCCCCAGTTGATAAATTGGCATTCTTGCGTAACACAACGCGCATTCCTTTCACCGGAATCGATTCGGCTGTCAATCCTTGTGCAGCTAAATGTGCAATGGATATCTCATCCAGATGTATCTTGGTTAATGAGGTGACATGACCTTCGCCGCGCATGGGATCACGATTGATTTGCTCCACCAATTCATAAATGCTTTGCACGCCGTCGCCAATGACTTGCGGCGGTTCGCGCCGCGCGGCAGCAACCAATTTATTGCCGACAACCAGCATGCGGTAATCATGTCCGGGGATATAGCGTTCTACCAGAACATTATCACTGATTTCGGCTGCAATCATATACGCCGCTTTGACTTGCTCAGCGGTGACAAGATTAACAGTGACACCTTTGCCTTGGTTACTATCCAGAGGTTTTATCACGACAGGCACACCAATTTCGCAGGCGGCTAACCAAGCATCTTCAACATCATGCACCTCTCGGCCGAGAGGTACCGGTATGCCGGCGGCATGCAGTAAAGTTTTCGTTAATTCTTTATCTTGCACAATCGATTCTGCGACTGCACTGGTACGATCGCTCTCGGATGCTTGAATACGGCGCTGCTTACTGCCCCAACCAAATTGCACCAGACTGCCTTCAGTCAAGCGGCGAAACGGAATGCCGCGCGCAACCGCTGCTTGTACAATGGCTCCCGTGCTTGGGCCCAGACGGATATCTTCATTGAGTTCGCGTAAGCGATGCAACGCATCCGATAAATCAAAAGCGCTATCATCAATAGCCGAGGTACATAAAGCTTGTGCCAGCTCAAAAGCCAGCAAACCAACTTTTTCTTCGCTGTATCCTACGATAACGCGATAGGTATTGGCTTCCGGTGTTTGTACCGTGCGACTGAATGTAACCGGGCAACCTGCCTGAACTTGCAAGCCTAGCGTTGCGAATTCAAGCACATGGGCCATGGTGACCGCTTCATGATGACCGGCGGGCTGGAGTAAAGAAATCTCAGGAAAACGCTCACGTAGCCGTGCTTCAAAGCCGGGAATGGTATCGATACTATTTTCAGAGCCGCTACAAAAAACGGTAGCTTCAATCGAAGTATGCTGACTCCATAAATTGGGTCCGCGCAAAGCGCGTATGCGTAAAACTTTCATAACTTAATTCCTTGCGTTTGTAATTCTAGAAGATTCTGATTTTCAGGTTTGTACTTCTCTTGACTGAAACCAAATGTCTCAATTCCAACACGTATAAGATTCGGTTCAATGCCTAATGCCCAAGCGGCACCCACGGCTGCCAATATATTCTCGATTGCCTGCGTGCTTTTCGTCCCACTTTCTGAAGCGATCTCACGCAGATTGATCAGTATCAATTCATTTGAACCCGATACAAGTACGACTCTGCCATTGCGTACTATCACAGCGCGTTTGCCCTGAGTAGGCCCGGTTCCGCTTGCGCAATGTTGCTTAATCACCGGTAGCTCCGGTTCGATGCTGAAATAAATAACTTCACCGTGACACAGCTCGGACATTTCAACCAGCATTTCATCGTTCGCGTTGAGGACTGCTGCGCCGACCGGCAGTTTTATATCTTTTTCCACATCGTCAATGGCCGCAGCGGTCGGTGTCACCATATCGACTTGCGAACGGAGCACCGTATAAATCTGTTTATGCGTTTCAATCCCGTGACGGCCAAAATGGTGCTCGGGATCAATATTGGTGATTACACCCACCTGGCAGCTATCGTAGGCCAGCCCTTCATTCAATAGCACATCAAAACCATTCTCAAAAACAGCAGCTTCAACTGTCGGATTAAGTAATGTGCGATTAGCTGCCGCCCAATTGGCGCTGTTGTTTTTATCAATTTGCCGATAGTCCAGATATAGTCCATCGCTGCAAGCCAAACCGGTTTGCTTGCCGGACAGAACAAGCAATCTGGCAATAAGGTAAGCAACCGATGTTTTGCCATAACTTCCGGAAATTCCGACAATGGGAATACGGCCATTTTCCTGGCCTGGAAATAAGTGATCTACAATCGCTTTTCCGACTGGCCGGGGTTTACCAACCGCCGGTTTAATATGCATCAGCAAGCTTGGGCCTGCATTGACTTCAACAATGGCACCACCTTGCTCATTCAATGGACGTGAAATATCGCTGGTGACCAGATCAATGCCGGCAATATCCAAACCGATGACGCGCGCTGCAAGTGATGCAATAGACGCCGTAGAGGGATGAACCTGATCGGTTACATCAAACGCATGATTACCATTCCTTTGAATCAAAACCTTAATGCCAGCTGGCACGACGGAATCACGATGATATCCTTGGTGAGCGATTTCCATCTGTGCCGCGCTATCCAACCGGATCAAATTGAGTGGATGATCTTCTGTAGATCCTCGCCGTGGATCAGAATTAATTTGAGACTCTATTAACTCGTCAATGGTTGAGATACCATCCCCCACGACTGATACTGAATCACCGCGCGTTGCCGCTATGAGGCGTCCACCGACAATCAACAAACGATGCTCGGTTCCGGAAATATAGCGTTCAACCAGTACCTCCGTTCCTTCTCGTAACGCCATGCGGTAAGCCGACTCGATTTCTTCAGGCTGGCTTAACTCAATAAAAACGCCACGTCCATGATTTCCATCGCAGGGTTTTATAACAACCGGCATGCCAATATCGTTCGCCGCTTCCCATGCAGCCTCGGCGCTCTCGACAATACGACCTTCCGGAACAGGAACACCGCAAGATTGCAGCAATGATTTTGTCAGATCCTTATCACGGGAAATACCCTCAGCGATGGCGGATGTCCGGTCTGTCTCAGCTGTCCAAATGTGACGGCAGCGTGCGCCGTGGCCCAGTTGCACAAGATTTCCTTTTGCAATAAGACGAGTGGCCGGAATATTACGTGCCATTGCGGCATCTACAATGCATGCTGTGGAAGGTCCAAGCCAAAGTGAGTCGACCAAATCACGAAGACGCTGGATTGCTCCCTTGACATCATACGATGGGTTGTCGGATTGCTGAAAATTCATGGCGGCCAAAACCAATTCACGTGCGGAATGTAAAGCGGCTGTGGTGATTTCCGCTTGCCAGGCGCTTAATGCAACTTTATAAACACCACGTACCGAAGTTTCACGCGCACGGCCAAAGCCGCCGCGCATACCGGCCAGGTTCTGAAGCTCCAGTGTGACATGCTCAAGAATGTGGCATGGCCACGTACCGTCCTTGACGCGGCGTAAAAAACCGCCGCGCTCTTCATAGCTGCAACGGTGCTCTATCAGAGTCGGTAACCATTCGGATAAGCGCTCATAAAAACCTGGAATCTTATCGGAAGGAAAATCTTCCAGTTCACCAATATCCACGGTTGCTTCCAAAGCGGGATAATAAGTCCACATATTGGGACCATTTAGGTGTTTGATTTCAAGAAATTTGATATCTTTAGTACTATTGCAGCCTAAATTTAAGGAGTCAGACATGGCATTTGAATCGGTAAGAAGAGATGCTATTAACGTTGCTCAAATTGATAGGTTTACAAAAAACAAAACAATTTTTACAAACGTCACCTAGGCTACTCACAAGGAAATTAGAGTATAACTGATTAAGTTAATTATGAATCAATTGGATGAGAGTAAAATTTAATATTTTGAATGAAGTAACCGGCATAAAATAATTATTGATTATTCGTCTCATGGTTCTTTTGGTTGACAAAAGTTTGCATAGATTCAGAATATATAATGTTTTTATAATTCTCATTACTTGTTACAGGTGACTTTTGGAAGATATGCCGTTGCACATCATGCTGATTGCATTGGTGTTTTTATTGATCTTGTCAGGCTTTTTTTCCCTCTCTGAAACCAGTATGATGGCGATTAACCGCTATCGCTTACGGCATCTTGCCAAGCAAGGCCATCGCGGCGCCCGGCTGACCATAAAGCTGCTCGATCATACAGACCGTTTATTGGGTGTCATTCTCCTCGGCAACAATTTACTGAACACCGCTTCCGCAACTTTGGTCGCCATTATTGTTGCGACTCTATTTGCTCACGATGACTTTGCTTTGTTTATGGGAACAATCGCTGTGACCTTTGCTATTCTGGTATTCAGCGAGATCACCCCGAAAGTCATCGCCGCCGCTTATCCTGAACGGATTGCCTTAGCCGCCAGCTATGTATTGACACCATTGCTGATTATTTTCTATCCCATTGTATGGTTCGTTAATTTATTCGTCAGCGGATTATTGATCCTGTTCCGGTTAAAACCGCAAAAAGGTAGCCTGGAACAGAAGATCAGCACGGAAGAGCTGAAAACACTGGTGCTGGAAGGCGGGCATTTTATACAGCACAAGCATCAAAGCATGCTATTGAACTTGTTTGACCTGGAGACGATCACCGTTGACGATGTCATCGTGCCGCGCAGCCAGATCGAAGCGATAGACCTGAATGCGGATGACGAAATTATTCATACGCAATTGCTGACTTGCCACCATACCCGCCTGCCGCTATACCGCGAGCGCCTGGATAATATTGTCGGCATCGTTCATGTGCGCAAGGTATTGAATCAAATGCAGGGAGGAAAAATAACCGCGGCTACGCTTGAAAAAGTCATGCGTGAGCCTTATTTCATTCCTTCCGGAACATCCTTATTTTCGCAACTGCAATTATTCCAGGAAAACCAGAAAAGAGTCGGGTTGGTCGTTGATGAATATGGCGAATGGCTGGGACTGGTTACACTGGAAGACATTGTGGAGGAAATCATCGGTGAATTCACCACACAAGCACCTAATCTGGCCAGTACTTTCTCGAAGCAGGAAGATGGCAGTTTTATTGTTGAAGGCAGCACCTTATTGCGCGAATTAAACCGCAAACTGGGCTTTCAATTCCCGTTGGACGGACCGAAAACTTTGAATGGTTTGATCTTGGAGTATTTCGAGGATATTCCGGAGGCTGGAACCGGTCTTAGCATTGCCGGTTATCCGATGGAAGTGATTCAAACTAAAAACCGGGTGGTAAAAACTGTTAAAATCTTTCCTGCCGCGACTGCGGCCGAGATAAAGCATGCTGAGTAGTTAAAAAGACAAAACGGGTTATTCCTGTAGCGCAATCCCTGCAAAGGTCATTAAACCGGGTTGGACGGAAATAACAAAAGCGGTTATCCTTGCGCCGCAATTATAACTTGAAGATTTATTCATCAAAGCGCCCATAGCTCAGCTGGATAGAGTACCGCCCTCCGAAGGCGGGGGTCGCACGTTCGAATCGTGTTGGGCGCGCCATCCATCCGTAATCACTTGCTAATCGATAGTAATGGTTTTTTTATTTGATCTTTGAGACAACCAGTCGTATTATTTCGGTATG
Organism: Nitrosomonas oligotropha; assembly: GCF_900106555.1. Lineage (GTDB taxonomy): Bacteria > Pseudomonadota > Gammaproteobacteria > Burkholderiales > Nitrosomonadaceae > Nitrosomonas > Nitrosomonas oligotropha_A. The sequence goes on from NZ_FNOE01000001.1 coordinate 292,584, forward strand.
CCAAAACCCAATAAAAAAGAATTCAATCGAGAAAGCCTCTTGAACCAGGGTGTTGTCCTTTTCATGAACCAAGGCTATCACGGCACCGGTTTACAGGAAATTCTTGATGCGGTTAATGTTCCCAAAGGTTCTTTTTATAACTACTTTAGCAGCAAAGAAGAATTTGGTGCGGCAGTCATCCAGCATTATATCGAGCCGTTCATTTCACGGTTGTCCCTGCATCTTCAGCAATCGGGTTCTGATGCATTGGGGGCTATCCGGCGCTATTTTGACGAGCTGATTGTGGAACTTGAAGAAAACAAATTTAAAGGCGGCTGTTTGCTAGGCAGCCTCATGGGAGAAATCGGCAGCACCAGCGACGTATGTCAGCAATCCCTGCAATCCGCCATCGCACGATATCGCGATTTATTACAATCTGGCCTGGCTCAGGCGCAGCAGCAAGGATCGGTCAGAACGGACAAAACGCCAGAGGAAATGGCTGATTTATTGATTAATACGTGGCAAGGTGCGCTGTTGCGGATGCAAATAGAAAAGTCGTCCGCGCCAATCAAGCAATGTTGTCACGATTTACTGAATGATTTTTTTATACGGTAGTTATTTTTTTGGTATTAAGAAATACGACCGGTCGTTTTTAATTAAAATTAAAGGAGAAAATATGCCTAAATACATTATCGAACGTGAAATTCCTGGAGCAGGTTCGCTCACGCCCCAAGACCTTCAAGCCATTTCGCAAAAATCCTGCGCTATTGTGAACAGCATGGGATCAAGCATCCAATGGCTGGAAAGTTATGTGACCGATGACAAAGTGTATTGCCTCTATATTGCACCGGACGAGGCCGCTATTCGAACACACGCGGAACAGGGCGATTTCCCTGTAACCCACGTTGCGCAAGTTCGATCCGTGATCGATCCCACCACGGCTGAATAGCCTCGAAAATTTTCTGTTAACCTGAGCATCAACTTTTTTACGGAGGCAGTCATGCACCCTCGAGTTATTGTTTCCCTCTTTTTGATCGCAGCTCTGGCCATTGCGACTCCTGCCGCTTCATGGGCCACCGCTGAAAAACCCAGCAACCAATCCCCCGCGAAAGAACTCTCTGCGCCCCGGCTGCAAAACCTCGGCAAGCACGCTTTTCCGGTCAGTACCAGCAATCCATTAGCGCAGCAATACATTAATCAAGGGCTCAATCTCGCCTATGGCTTCAACCATGCCGAGGCTCGTCAGGCATTCCGCGAAGCAGCTCGGCTGGATCCCGGCCTTGCGATGGCGTACTGGGGACAGGCGCTGGTGCTAGGCCCGAACATTAACGCCATGATGGAGCCGAATGAAGAACCCCAGGCGCTGGAAATCATGCAACAGGCAAAATCTCTGATGGCACGGGCTACCGAGAAGGAGCAGGCGCTTATCAACGCCCTTGAAAAACGCTACTCCGGCAAAGCCGAGCACAGAACCACCAATGATCAAGCTTATGCGGCAGCGATGCGCGACGTGCACCGGCGTTTTCTGGATGATCCGGACATTGCCATGCTGTATGTCGAATCGATGATGGATCTGCGGCCGTGGGGTTATTGGATGCTCGACGGTGTTCCTTATGAAGGCACTGCCGAAATCGTCGCGCTAACAGAAGATGTGCTGCGGCGTTATCCGGAACACCCCGGCGCCTTGCATATGCATATACACCTAATAGAGCCAACATCGACGCCGGAACGCGCCGAGAAATCGGCTGATACGCTGCTTGAATTAATGCCGGAAGCAGGACATATGATTCACATGGCATCGCATATCTACCAACGCGTCGGCCGCTACGCCGATTCGATCAAGAGCAATCAAATGGCTATTGCCGCGGACGAGTCTTACATCGCGCAAGATCATGCCCACGGCTTGTATCCGATGGTTTACTACCCGCACAATATTCACTTTCTCTGGTTCGCGGCGACATCGGATGGACAAAGCCAGCTTGCAATCGAATCGGCCAAAGAGACCGCCCGGAAAATCGATGACGACGTGCTGAAAGCGCTTCCGCTGACGGCAGTTTTCCGCGTGACACCGTATTGGGCGCTGGCGAGGTTCGGGCGTTGGCAGGAAATTCTTGACCTAACTCCGCCGCCATCGATCAATGCTTTTCTAACTGGCAGCTGGCATTATGTGCGCGGCCTTGCACTAGTGGCCACGAAGCAGTTACCACAAGCCGAGCAGGAACTCGCGGCGCTGCGCAAAATCATGGCGGATTCCCAATTAGACCACCCATTATTGTCGAAAAATACCTCGAGCACCGTGCTTCGCATCGCTCCGGAAGTGCTTGCAGGTGAAATCGCGGCCGCGCAAGGGCAGTATGAGCAGGCTATTGCGTATCTGGAAAAGGCGGTGCGGTTGGAAGATGCGCTGATCTATACCGAACCGGCCGAATTTCATCTGTCCCCTAGGTTGGCATTGGGCGTGATTCTACTGGAATCGGGACAACCAGCCCAGGCGGAAACGGTGTATTGGGAAGACCTGCGCCGTAATCGCAATAATGGCTGGGCACTGTATGGCCTGATGCAGGCCATGCGCGCGCAAAAAAAGGACGATCAAGCAGCCCTGATCGAAGCGCGCTTCAAAAAAGCCTGGGAACGTGCCGATGTGACGCTGACCGCGTCCCGTTTCGGGCGCTAATTCAGGTAATCCGCGCCAAGCTGCCATCCGGGCAGGTTCTTATCAATGGGTAATGTTAAACTATGCGCTTTATTGGATGATGTAACCTGGAAATTTGAATTGTTTACCGGAATCATAGAAGCTGTGGGTACCATCGCCAGTATCCAGCCTTGCACCGATAAAGGTCATGGCGGTTTATCACTGACCATTTCCACGCAAGGATTGGATCTGGACGATGTCATGCCGGGCGATAGTATTGCAGTGAATGGCGTTTGTCTGACGGTAACCACGCTGACAAACGATTCGTTTGCAGCCGATGTTTCCGAAGAAACATTGAATTGCACCATTGGATTGGATCAACCTGCCGCGCACGTCAACCTGGAAAAAGCCATGCGTTTGTCCGACCGTTTGGGCGGTCATTTGGTCAGCGGGCATGTGGATGCTGTTGGCACTGTGGTGAGGTTTGAACCTACTGGTGAAAGCTTTGTATTGGTCATTCAGGCGCCGGAATCCATAATGCGGTTTTTAACGCATAAGGGCTCGATTACCGTCAATGGTGTCAGTCTGACGGTTAACCGGATTGAAGGCAATGTGTTTTCAGTCAATCTCATCCCGCATACGCTGGTGATGACGAATCTGAAAGAACTTGTCGCTGGGATGCTGGTAAATCTGGAAACTGATATGCTGGCTCGCTATGTGGCAAGATTATTAAATATTGAAGGCTAGCCGGAGTAGACAGTTATGAGTATCAGTGCCATACAAGACATCATTGCCGATCTTAAGATGGGCAAAATGGTCATTCTGGTTGATGAAGAAGATCGCGAGAATGAAGGCGATCTGGTGCTCGCCGCCGATTTTGTGTCGCCGGAAGCGATCAATTTCATGGCGACGCATGGGCGCGGCTTGATTTGCCTGACCTTGACCGAGGAACGCTGTCATCAGCTGGATTTGCCCTTGATGGTATCGGCCAATCGCGCGCCGCTGGGAACCAACTTCACACTCTCCATCGAAGCCGCCAGCGGTGTTACGACCGGCATTTCCGCAGCGGATCGCGCACGAACTGTCCAGGTTGCCGTCAAGCCCGATGCCAAGTCGCAAGACATCGTGCAACCGGGACATATCTTTCCGCTGATGGCGCAAAAAGGCGGCGTATTGGTGCGTGCCGGACATACCGAAGCCGGTTGCGATTTGGCCAGGATGGCCGGTTTGACAGCGGCATCGGTGATTTGTGAGATTCTGAAAGAAGACGGCAGTATGGCGCGATTGCCTGATCTGATGGTCTTCGCTCAGAAGCATCAACTCAAAATCGGCGCCATTGCGGATTTGATTCAATACCGCAGCCAAAACGAAAGCTTGGTTACGCGTGTCGCGCAACGCACTATTCAAACGCTGCACGGCGAATTCCTGCTGGCGGCTTACCGTGATGAAATTGCCAACACCGCCCATCTGGCCTTGGTCAAAGGTGAAATCAATCCGGCAACTGAGACATTGGTACGGGTGCATGAACCGTTATCGGTGGTTGATTTGCTCGACATTCATGACAACACGCATTCCTGGAATATCCATGACGCGATGAAATTGATCGCCGAAGCAGGACAAGGCGTTATCGTGCTGCTGCACCGGAAAGAAAGCCCGGCAAAACTGATTGAACGTGTACAATCGCAGGACACACATGTTTCCAGCTCGCTCAAACCGGATTTGCGCGACCATGGTATTGGTGCGCAAATATTGAAAGACCTCAACGTAGGAAAAATGCGGTTAATGGCGACACCCAGAAAAATGCCCAGCATGACCGGATTTGGTCTGGAAGTAACGCGTTACGTGGAAAAATAAAAACCATGATTCTCCATTCCCGGCGATCACGCTATCATTGCGATTAATTAACATTACAGGAGCCGGATATGCCGTACTATGATGAAATACTTGAATTTGAGCCTAATCTGGATGGATCAGATTTGCGCATCGGCATTGTCATGAGCCGCTTTAACATCGATATCGGCGAAGGTTTGCTCGGTGCTTGTACAGCGGAACTCAAAAGAAATGGCGTGCTGGACTCCAATGTCCTGATCGCGACGGTTCCAGGTGCATTGGAAATTCCATTGACGCTGAAAAGAATGGCCATGTCCGATCAATTCGACGCGCTGATTGCTTTAGGTGCCGTGATTCGCGGCGACACGTATCATTTTGAAGTAGTCGCCAACGAGTCGGCGCGCGGCATCCTCATGGTGCAGTTGGAAGCAGAAATTCCTGTGGCTAATGGTGTATTGACCACCGATGACGAGGACCAGGCGATTGCCCGGATGAGCACCAAGGGCACGGAGTCCGCGCAGGTTGCGCTGGAGATGGCCAATTTGCATATTAAAATTGATGAAATCGATTTATGAACAGCGCCGTGACAGAAACTGATCCATCCATTGGCAGCAAAACGGAAAAATACAAAAGTCGTCGCCGGATAGCGCGTGAATTTGTTGTGCAGGGTATCTATCAATGGCAAGTGGCTGGAGGTACGGCCAGCTTTATCGAGCAGCAGTTACGCGAATCCGACGAATTCAAACATGTTGACGACAAGCATTTTGTGCATGTGCTGCATGGCGTGGTACAGCATGCCGAGGAATTGGAAAAAATCATCCAGCCGCATTTGGATCGTACTTTGAATGAACTCAGTCCGGTCGAGTCGGCGATTTTGTTGCTCAGCACTTTTGAGTTGATTCATCACCCGGAAATCCCCTACCGCGCCATCATCAACGAAGCCATTGAACTGGCCAGAACATACGGCGGCAGCGACGGCTATAAGTATGTCAATGGCGTGCTGGATAAACTGGCCATTCAGCTGCGCGCCGTTGAAATCTCGGCACCCAGACCGGTAAAAAACCGTCTCTAGTATCACACCCGCGTGGCCTCGGAATTCGATATCATCCGCCGCTATTTCAAGCGGCCTGTAACGAATGCAATAATGGGAACCGGTGACGATGCGGCACTCATCAGTGTACCGGCCGGAGCCGAATTGGCGATATCGACCGACACGCTGGTCAGCGGCAAGCATTTCTTCGCTGATGCCGATCCTTACCGGCTCGGCTACAAATCCCTGGCGGTTAATCTGTCTGACATGGCCGCCATGGGCGCCAAACCGCGCTGGGCATTACTAGCGCTGACACTACCGGAAGAATTAGTCAACCAGAATACAGCATGGTTAGCAGAATTCAGTAAAGGCTTTTTCACGCTCGCTGACCGCTATCATGTGGAATTGATCGGTGGTGATACCACCGCCGGGCCATTAAATATCGGCATACAGATCATCGGTGAGGTTGCGGCCGGGAAAGCATTACGTCGCAGCGGCGCGCAACCGGGCGATGACATTTGGGTTTCCGGCAAGCTGGGCGATGCCGCTTTGGCGCTGTGCCATGAATTACAACAGATCACCTTGGAGCCTGAAGAAATCGCCCAATGTCTGCCGTCGTTATTGACGCCGGTAGCCAGGGTCGAGCTAGGGCAGCGCCTGATCGGCCTGGCGCATAGCGCCATCGACATCTCTGATGGTTTGGCAGCGGATTTGGGGCATATTCTGGCTGCCTCAGAAAAAGCCGCTTGTATTAATATAATTGATATACCTTGTTCAGCGGTATTAAAAAAATACCGGCAGCAATCAATTGCCATCGATTGTCTGCTGGCGGGCGGGGATGATTACGAGTTATGCTTCACGGCAGCTAAAACAAACCGCCGGGAAATTGAAAAGCTGTCCGTTGAATTAACCCTCCCGCTCACCCGTATCGGCGAAATTTATTCCGGCGCGGGATTGACGGTAAAAGACGCACAAGGCAGTGCAATGACATTGGATAGCAAAGGATATGACCACTTCAACGCCTGAAACTCACGATTCACTCAATTCTCCAGCGCCGCAATTCCAGCCGAATGCGGATTTTGTCTACAGCCATGCCGCCCCTTTCATTGCATTCTCCGGCGGTGCGGGGCTCAGTCCGTTTGCTCCCGGTACGGTGGGAACACTCGTCGCCTTTCCACTATTCTGGTTATTCAATCATTATCTGAGTCCGGTTTATTTTCTCTTGCTGATCGACATCATGTTTATTGTAGGCATCTGGGCATGCGGTCTTTGCGGCAAAGCGCTGGGTGATCCGGATCATGGCGGCATGGTCTGGGATGAAACCGTAGCCTTTCTGCTGGTGCTGTATTTCACCCCCGATCATTGGGCTTGGCAATTGGCGGCATTCGCGTTGTTTCGCCTGTTTGACATCGCCAAACCCCAGCCGATTCGCTATTACGATCAACATCTGCAAGGCGGGTTTGGCGTCATGTTCGATGATATGGTGGCCGCTTTCTTTACGCTACTGTGTTTAGCCGGATGGAAAGCCTGGGTTTTGTCCGAAGCCTATTTTTAGCAGACCGTTGAAGAATAATCTGCGTTGCCGCTACGGCGTTAACAACAGGCTCAAAATGCTCGTTTATCACGCATAAACTGCACTTTTTCGCCTGTTCTTGCCTTGTTCGGCTGCCTCAAAAACATTTTTCAACGGCCCGCTAGAGCGGTTTCAACAACACCGGTTTAATCTGCCTTTCCCCCCGTAGCGTGCTTCCTGACGTTCGCGGAAGAACTCTTCATAAGTCATGATGGCCCGATCAGGGTGAGTGCTTTTCATATGATCGACATACGTGCTGTATTCCGGCATACCGACCATTAATCGCAGGCTTTGTGCGAAATGGCGCAAAGTGAGGGTAATTTTGCTATACATGTTAAATCTCCATTATTTGTTTTCATTCGCTGCGTAAACGGGCAATAACTCAAACGGCGCTTCTTGAGCCGTCGGATGGTGAGCGATGCGGGCTTGCAGCACGGTCCGGATGCCAAATACCAACATGCTGATCAACACCGCCATGAATAGACCGGCCAGCGAGGTATTTACGTAATCATTGAAAATCACTTGCTGCATCTGCTCGATGGACTTGGCCGGTGCTAATACGATGCCTTGCGCCACCGCTTCCTGGTATTTCTCCGCATGTGCGAGAAACCCGATGCGCGGATTATCGTGGAAAATCTTTTGCCACGCCGCTGTCAGCGTGCAGACGCTGACCCACACTAACGGAATGGAGGTCACCCAAGCAAAGCGATCCTGCTTCATCTTGAACAGCACGCAGGTCGCCAGAATCAATGCGATCCCCGCCAGCATTTGGTTTGCAATACCGAACAATGGCCACAGCGTATTAATACCCCCCAGCGGATCGATAACTCCCTGGTACAGAAAGTATCCCCAACCAGCGACGCAAAGACCGGTGGCAACCAGACTGGCAACGACTGAGTCGGTGCGTTTCATGGCAGGAACAAACGATCCCAGCAAATCCTGCAACATGAAACGTCCGGCGCGTGTTCCGGCGTCAACAGCGGTCAGAATGAACAATGCTTCAAACAAAATCGCAAAGTGATACCAGAAGGCCATCATCGCTGTGCCACCGATGACTTCCGACAAAATCTGCGCCATGCCGACCGCCAGCGTCGGCGCGCCGCCGGTACGTGAAATGATGCTATGTTCGCCGACATTTTGCGCAGTTTGGTGAATCATTTCCGGCGTTACATAAAATCCCCATTGAGTGATCGTTTGCGTCGCCGATTCCGCAGTGGTGCCGATGATGGCCGCCGGACTGTTCATGGCAAAATAAATGCCGGGCTCCAAGGTTGCCGCGGCAACCAGCGCCATAATGGCAACGAACGACTCCATCAGCATCGCGCCGTAACCGATGAAACGCGCATCGGCTTCCGACGAAATCATCTTGGGTGTGGTGCCTGAAGCAATCAACGAGTGAAAACCGGAAATTGCGCCACAGGCCACGGTGACAAACAAGAAAGGAAACAAATCGCCCGACCAAACCGGGCCGGAGCCATCGATAAACTGTGTCAACGCCGGCATTTTCAGTTCTGGAGAGATCACAATCACACCGATCGCCAAGCCCACGATGGTGCCGATTTTCAAGAAAGTCGATAAATAATCGCGTGGTGCCAGTAATAACCAAACCGGCAGAACCGCAGCAATAAAGCCATAGCCGATCAACAACCAAGTCAGTTGCTCACCGCTCAACGTGAACATCGCACCCCACTCAGGATCTTCCTGTACATATTGCCCGGCAACGATAGACAACATGAGCAGCACAAAACCAATGATCGACACCTCACCGATAGCACAAGGACGGAAATAACGTGCGTAAATCCCCATGAACAACGCAATCGGTATAGTTGCCGCTACCGTAAATGTGCCCCACGGCGATTCGGCTAGTGCCTTGACCACGATCAAGGACAGCACTGCCAGCAAAATGAGCATAATGAAAAAAGTGCCGAACATGGCAATCATGCCGGGCAATTGACCCAGCTCGGATTTGATCAGATCTCCGAGCGAGCGGCCATTGCGCCGCGTGGAAATGAACAGCACGATAAAATCCTGCACCGCACCGGCGAATACCACACCGGCCAAAAGCCACAGCATACCCGGCAAATAACCCATCTGCGCCGCCAGAATCGGCCCCACCAGCGGGCCTGCCCCGGCAATCGCCGCAAAATGATGTCCGAACAGCACATATTTATTGGTTGGCACATGATCAAGGCCGTCGTTATGCTTATACGCCGGTGTCATCCGCCTCTCATCCAGTTTTAGCACCCGGTTCGCGATGAACAAACTGTAAAAACGGAAAGCGATAAGGTAAACGCACACCGCCGCGATAACGATCCAGATGGCGCCGATCGATTCACCGCGATTCAGGGCGATGACAGCGAGAGCGGAAGCTCCGGCGAGCGATAGGGCTATCCAGACAAGATATTTTATTAACAGATTCATAAAGGTTCCTAGTAGAAAAACTGTTCTTATTTTACTGAGAATTGTGAAACCGCGTTATTCTGATCGAACGTTATATTTAGTTTCTTGATACTGGAAAAACTATCATTACTATTGGAGTTGTGGTTCTTATAAACCAATACTTCTTGGCCTGAGCTGTTTATTGATATGCTATTAGCTGTAAGAATCCCTAGCGTTGTTTACAGTATTCAGGAGAATACTGTAGATGAAGATACACAAACGCACTCGCTTAACATTATTGGATCGTCAGGAA
>NZ_FNOE01000073.1 GCF_900106555.1 Nitrosomonas oligotropha
ATTTCCCAGAACTGCGGGTGCGTGCGCCGCACGCCCCATCTGTTCACAATATGTTCGAAGTGTTCTTCCTTTTCAGCGATACCCAGCAGCGATGCAAATTGTTCGATATCCGAATCCGGCACATCGAAAATGAAATTCGGATAACTGCCGATAATGCCGGGATATACGGTCAGGCGATCTTTTTCCGGTTGAAAACGCAATTCCTCGCCCAATATAAATGCAACGTTACTATGCGCACGATCCCGCAGCAAGGTATACACCGTGCGGTTATCCTGGCCGTACCTGACTCGCACGAAGGTCACTTCCGGCAAACGGTTGATGCCCGCTAGTTCGGCTGCCGGGCGGGCGGCGATGGCGGATAATGCCTGATCCGCTTTTTGTACCCACAGCGGCTGATCCGGGCGTGCACACTTCTCCATCTGGCAACGATTGACCGGATCGTTCGCCATTGCATTGACGGATTCAAAACGCTGGAGGATCCGCAAAGCAAGCTCTTGTTTCGGATTTTCGCTTGTAAAGCTCTCCGCCGAGGGCGATACATCGTCGATTTTCTCGTAAAAAATGCCGTATTTCAGTTTGCCCGAGTGCTGATACCAATCGTGTAGTATGACCGAGCGTTGGCCCTCCGGCATTAAGCGCAAAAAGTTGTGTTCCGAGCTATTGCGGATCAGATCGAAATACAGCCGGGTCAGCAGTTGATGCGCGACATTGCCGAACACGTTGTAATTCACTACCAGTATGTAGTAAGTGCGCTCCAGCAACGGATAGTCCATCAGCCACAGCGTCTGCGGAATTTCGCCGATCAATCCCCTGGCGACCGAGGCGCTATCGTAGTGGCGGGCGATGGTCAGCAAGGCATCGCTATTCCGGCCGCCGCCGTCCCAGACATGATCCAGCGATGCGCCGCCGGGGAATTGCATGACATACTGACTGCGGCGTTGCGCCAGATAATCGTTATGATGACCGAGATACCGGAGCCATTCCTCGCCCATCGCCAGCAGATCGTCGTTTTGCCCGGGCATTTCCAGCAACGGAATGGCTTGATGCTGATAGGCGTTATTCGTGATGAAAGAGTCGGATCCAGGATTCTGGAATAAAACCCAGAAACGGTCGCGTAGCACATCGGTGGCGATCTGACCACGGCATACCGGCCCGTGGATAACATTGCGCACATAGTATTCGGCGTTGTCCAACATGAACCGGTAACGCGCATAAGCCGGAATAGCTGCAAACGTGGCGAACGGATTCACCCGTTCCGCATAGCTATACCCCGGCAAATCACCCATCGGCCATTCCTGAGCGAAAAATAATTCGTTGATGCGGCGCTGTTTAGCCTGATTCAGTGGATACGGAATCCGCCGTTTGTGCAGAATGCTGCCGGAAATCGGACGTATGCGATAGAAAAATGATTGCTCGGGATCGTCATTGGGAAATACGGTGGAGATCGGGATGATATTCCTGCCGGGTGGTGTCGATGAGCGGATTAACTCAAAAAACCGCAACTCCCCATCCAGATCGGGAAAATGCAGCGTCGCCATAAACAGGTGTTCGTACAACCAACGCATCACCAGTTTGCCACGAGCATCAGCGCGATTAAAAAACGTCTCCCATTGCTGAATGGACGCTTTCTCACCCTTAGTCAGTATCACCGGTTCATCGGTGACTACCGCGCCTTGTTTGACCCAGCCGGCCAGCAGCGCATATTCCTGATCGCTGAGTCCGGTAACGGCAAACGGCATGCCGCTGCGCGGATAATCACGAGCATAATCGGAAAATTTCTCACTGGAGACACACTGATTTTTCCGGTTAATACCCAGCTTGATTGAATCCGGTATTTTGCTATTCGGTGGGAATGGATACTGCTTCGTCAGCGATATCATTCCAGCGATCAGAGGCTCGGATTGATCATCGTGGGCTTGTAGCACCGAATGAAAACCGCGCTCACGCCATCCCGAAACGGTCAACTCATCGATTCCGATCCGGGTAGGAGGCATGGCTTCTTTGCGCGCTCCTACATAAATCGATTCGCGAAAAGCGCCGCGCAGCAATCCTTCGGAACTCTCCAGCTTGAGCTGGCACGGCGCATC
>NZ_FNOE01000005.1 GCF_900106555.1 Nitrosomonas oligotropha
TAAATTAACCTATTTTTACCCTTAATTTAACCACGCCTCTCAGGCTAGTCGACCTTACCCCTCAAAGTCAAGTCATTTGTCATAAAATCTCCTCCCTTCCTCAAGGGATTTAATCTCCACCCTCTCTCATTTCCCCTTTATCTACAAGGATTAATTGATAATGACCCACTCACTAATGATTTTAGAAAAATTAATTATCGATTGCAGAATTTGACCTTCCGTTTGTCACAAAAACGATCCTTTAATATATTCCGGGCAGCTTCAAAAAGATATCAAGAATTCTCTTCTTTTTTCTTTTCATTTCATAGTACTTACAACCGATATATTAACTATGAACATTATAATTCCGAGTATTAGCCAATTTCTTCCTGCTTTCTTTGCAGCCGGATTATCCTTCTTATAAAAGGTATAACCCATGGCAACCCCGATGACAGGAAAAAGTATAGTACCGATAATAATTGCTATATTTTGCCCGCTTGAAACGACAGGCTTATCATTGTCAGAAATATTTTCGTTTTTTTCATCACTATTTGTTTTCATATTTTCAAGTAAAAAAGCTATGTTATAAATCTAATCCATTGTAAAAAATGGATTTACTATAAGCATGGAGTCGATTTGTTCAAATTATCTCAACTGCGAAACTGACTCTATATATCCCAATCGATAAGTTATGCACCAGTTATCGGAATAGATATTTGCAATTATCAATCAAACCGCCTGACCAGCTGCATACCCCGATGACCAAGCCCATTGAAAATTATATCCGCCCAGTTGACCGGTAACATCAACCACCTCTCCGATGAAATATAACCCCGATATGTGCCTGGATTCCATTGTTTTGGAAGATAATTCATGCGTATCAACACCGCCCAATGTTACTTCCGCCTTCTTATAGCCGGTTGTTCCACTAGGCACAACTTGCCAATCATGAATTTTATCCGCCACTTGACGTAATTCATTGTCATGAAATTGATTCATTGGTTTTGTCGTGATCAATAGCTCAGCAAAGTTCACCGCACACCAGATCTGCACAAACCGCTTGGGTAAATAGCACGCTAGCAAATTTGATAGCATCAATGCACTTTGCCTATATTCTAGGAAAATCTGTTGTGCGTTCTGTTGTGGCAATAAATCGATATGTAGCGGTTTACCTGGTTGCCAATAGGAAGAAATTTGCAGAATAGCCGGACCGCTTAAGCCCCGGTGAGTAAATAAAACATTTTCACGGAACGAAACACCGGCGCAACTGACTGCGGCATCGACTGATATTCCCGAAATATCTTTAAAGCCTGCAAAATCTCCAGCGGTAAAAGTCAAACCCACTAAACCAGGACGTAACGATGTCACACGAATGCCAAATTGATCGGCTATTTGATAACCAAATGCACTGGCGCCGATCTGCGGAATGGACAAGCCACCCGTCGCAATGACCAATGAATCCACAGCAACGATATTGCGTTCGGTTGTGATTAGGAATTTTTTCTTGGCGTATTGTTCGTCGTTATTGACGGAAACGTGTTCAACTCGTTGTACTTGGGAAGGCATTTGCCACTCCACACCCGCCTTCGCACATTCATGCTGCAACATATCGATAATCTGCTGCGAGCTATTATCGCAAAACAATTGCCCTGATTTTTTTTCATGATAGCGAATGCCATGTTTTTCAACCAACGCAATAAAATCTTGTGGTGTAAAACGCGCTAATGCGGAACGGCAAAAATGCGGATTTGCGGAAAGATAGTTTTCCGCAGTGGCATGTCGATTGGTGAAGTTGCACCGGCCACCGCCGGAAATACGGACTTTTTCGGCCAGCTTTCGCGCATGATCGAGCAGTATGACGCTACGGCCTCGTTTACCAGCTTCAATCGCACACATCATGCCGGCCGCGCCTGCACCGATGATGGCGACATCTTTGGAAATTTTTCTCAAGGCCACTGATACAACAAGCGCATCAATATTCCTTGAATACTGCAATCATCTTAATCAGTAACCATATCTAAGCAATCAGCTGCCATATCTAAACAATCAGTATCCATATTCAATCTGTACCATACCATCATGACAATAAATAAAAAAAGCGACAAACCAATGCGGATGCTCAAAGATCTCACCATGCGTGTGGAGTTACCTTTATCGTTATACATGTAATATAGTGCAGATCCTAAGCTATATAATATGAGGAGAAATAATACGGCAGCAAAGATTTTCAATGGTTTGTTCCTAGAAAAATTAAATTTACCAAAGTTTAGCCGAGTTTCACTGAATGTCCAATGGCTATTTAGCGATAAAACGGCAATAATCCATGGCATTCCCAAAGCTATTGTCTGTTTAGACGATACCTGATTTCTTTCATCCAACAACCACATCACAGCAATGCAAAATTCAATCGGGTTGCCGCCCGCAATTCTATTAATGGGTCCAACTGCCAGTGGTAAGAGCCGGATTGCTTTGGATATCGCGGAAAATTTTCCGGTTGAAATTGTCAGCGTGGATTCCGCTCAAGTCTATCGTTTCATGGATATAGGAACTGCAAAACCCGATCCAGCGGTGCTGAACAAGATACCACATCATTTAATCAACTTGATCGATCCGGATCAGCATTATTCCGCCGCGCAATTCCAACGGGATGCGCTTGGTATGATGCATGACATTACCCAACGTAATAAGATTCCATTATTAGTGGGCGGCACCATGTTGTATTTCCGCGCTCTGCAAGAAGGTCTTTCTCCGTTGCCTTCCGCGAATCCAGATCTTCGCCAAAAGCTGGAAAACATGGCGCAGGAACTGGGCTGGCCAGCCATGCATCAAAAGCTCGCAGAATTGGATCAGGAAACGGCTGCACGAATCAAGCCCACCGACAGTCAGCGGATTCAGCGCGCGCTGGAAGTATGTCTCCTGACTCAACAACCGATGTCCGAAATTCTAAAAGCACCCCGGAAAAGTAATTTTCCTTTTCAGACCATCAACATCGCACTCATACCCAGTGAACGTAGTCAATTACACCTACGCATCGCGCATCGTTTTGAAGCGATGCTGAAGCATGGACTCATCGACGAAGTTCAAGCAATTCGCGGTAAGTTTTCTTCACTCGGTACTGAATCACCCGCGATGCGTTGCGTCGGTTATCGTCAAACCTGTCTTTACTTGGATAACGAAATCACCAGCACTGAATTGCATGACATGGGCATAGCCGCCACCCGCCAGTTGGCCAAACGTCAACTCACCTGGCTGCGCGGCATGAAAACCGGTACAGTGCAAGAATTCGATTGTCTGGCAAATAATTTGTCCACGCACGTACAACATTTTTTGCAAGCAACGATTGAAAAAAATTGATGTAGTATGGGAAAACGCTTGTTCTCGATACATTTTGCATAAACTGGCTTGTCTAGCTGCGGCTTGTAGCGTTATGATTCCATACTACGGCAAGGGATTAATATCATAATTCACTAAAAATAGCATGACATAACGCTTTCGTCGTATTTAACAATACTCGAATTTAATTTCAGGAAATCATCGATAGGATAGAAACATTATGCAAACGCGTATTCATTTATTCACTTTAATCATACTCTTGATGAGTATGATTATATTGACCGGCTGTGAAAACTATGCCGAGAAAACACACGAATCTTGGATCACACCACCATCCGGTCCGGTTTATGACGACTCGACCATTTTCGCGCGTATTACACAGGCGATACAATCGGATCCTGTATTGCAAGGCGCCAATATCGATATCAAAGTACAAGACGGCAATGTCGCCTTGAAAGGCGCTGTCAGTAACGAAGATCAGATGACGCGCATCAACATGCACGCCTGGATCGTGGACGGTGTGAAAAAAGTCGACAACCAAGTGACTATCAGGAAGTAAGCACCCATCAATAAAAAATCCCCTGAACGGGGATTTTTTATTACGCCCTATTGAAATATCTAATTAAATCAGATACCGCGCAACAACTCGTTGATACCCGTTTTTGACCGGGTCTTGGCATCCACCTGTTTGACGATCACTGCGCAATACAAGCTGTATTTTCCATTCTCAGCAGGTAAATTGCCCGAGACGACAACCGATCCTGGCGGAATACGGCCATAGCTGACTTCACCGGTTTCGCGGTTATAAATTTTTGTGCTTTGGCCAATGTAAACACCCATCGAAATCACCGAATTTTCACCGACAATAACGCCTTCCACAACTTCCGAACGAGCGCCGATAAAACAATTGTCCTCGATGATCGTCGGATTCGCCTGCACCGGCTCCAATACACCGCCGATACCGACACCGCCAGACAAATGCACATTCTTACCGATTTGCGCACACGAACCGACCGTAGCCCAGGTATCGACCATCGTGCCTTCATCGACATACGCGCCGATATTGACATACGACGGCATCAATACAACGTTGTTGGCGATGAATGAGCCTTTACGCACGGCGGCGGGCGGCACGACACGGAAACCGCCATCACGGAAATCCCGCGAGCTGTAATCCGCGAATTTCGATGGTACTTTGTCAAAATAATTGGAAAAACCGCCTTTGATAAAGTTATTGTCCTCGATGCGAAACGACAACAACACTGCTTTCTTCAACCACTGGTGCGTTACCCATTCGCCATTGATTTTCTCAGCCACGCGTAATTTACCGCCATCCAGCATCGCAAGAACTTGAGTAACCGACTCTTTCAATTTGGCATCGACATTACGCGGGGTAATCTCCGCACGGCGATCAAAAGCTTCTTCGATGGTGGCTTGCAATTCATTTGTCATTTAATTTTTCCTGTAATTTAATTCTCAACTTTGTCGAATCATAGTATTTGCAGCAAACGCTTAATTCTGTTCATGGCTTCAATGCACTCTTCCAGGGATGTAACCAGTGCAATGCGCACAAAATCTTTTCCCGGATTTGCACCATGCGCGTCACGCGCCAGAAAACTGCCCGGCAGCACCGTCACATTATAATCTTGATACAACCGTTTGGTGAATTCGGTATCGCTGATGGGGGTTTTAATCCACAAATAAAAGCTTGCATCCGGCATCTGTACAGTGGTTGCATCCGACAATATTGCGACAGCGCTGGAAAATTTCTGCGCATACAAACGGCGGTTTTCTATGACATGCGCCTCATCACCCCAAGCTGCGGCACTGGCCGCTTGCGCCGCCGGATTCATCGCGGAACCATGATACGTGCGGTACAACAGAAATTTCTCCAATAATTGCGCATTCCCGGCCACGAAACCGGAACGCAACCCCGGCACATTCGAGCGTTTTGATAGACTATTAAACACCACCAGACGGGGAAAACCGGTTCTCCCCAATTGTTGGGCCGCATCCAGTGCACCGAGGGGCGGATTCTTTTCATCGATATAAATCTCCGAATAGCATTCGTCCGAAGCCACCACAAAACCGTACCGGTCCGACAACGCGAACAACGCACGCCAATCGTCCAGCGTCATCACGCTACCGGTCGGATTGTTGGGTGAACAGACATAAATCAATTGCGTGCGCGACCATACCGTCTCCGGTAACTGACCGTAATCCAGCTTGAAATGGTTTTCCGGCAAGGTGTTAATAAAATGCGGTTCAGCGCCCGCCAGAAACGCAGCGCCCTCGTAAATCTGATAAAACGGATTAGGGCAAACCACCGCCGGTTGTTTGGCGTTGCAGCTATCGATCACGGTTTGCGCAAAAGAAAATAGCGCCTCGCGACTGCCGTTGACCGGAATAACCTCAGTCTCCGGATCGATCCCTGCAAGGTTATAACGCCGCTTGGCCCATCCCGCGATACTATTGCGCAGCGCCGGTATCCCCAATGTCGTCGGATAAGTCGACAAACCATCCAGATTATCCGTCAGCGCCTGACGGATAAACCCAGGCGTGGCATGTTTCGGTTCGCCGATTTGCAGCTCAATGGGTTTTAGTGCCGCATTACGTGTCACGCCGTCAAATAGTTGCCGCAGTTTCTGGAAGGGATAAGGTTGCAGTTGATTCAGATTTGGATTCATACGCTATTGGATGCAGTGCTTAGTTATGTGCATTTACACCGCTCATCCAGAAAGATTAGATTAGTTGTGATGCACGGATTATAAAGCGGGTGAGAGAGAATGACCAACTTGTGCAGCATAAAAACCCGCAATCCATTCCATTGTCCTATCGAACTCACCGATCAATGACTTCGATTTCCGCAACAACCGATCTGAGACCTAATCCGTAGGCATTTCCGTATGATCTGCGATCGCTGTAATGTACTTTCACCAATGCAGCATTTTTTAACGCATTGATCGCAAAATCATACAGGTCGTGATCATCAATCATTAAATGATGAAAGTTACTACCGCCGCGGCCAATCTGCAGCGTCATATAATAAATTCTGCTCACGTTCTTGTTTCTGGTTAAATTGGTAATTCTACCGACCTTGACTCCACTTGATACCTCAGGATCGGAAGTATGGATATTGCCGATAAAATGTTTCTGCTCCCATGAAAAATCCTGATCGACTGGGTAAATTTCCAGTAATTCATTAGGTTGTGCACAAGATAACAAATCATTGCTTTTTGGAAATTTAAACTCAACGACCACATTCTTACCGATAAAACTTTCAATTTCCTCATACCGGTTTTTTTCAAAACAGAATTGCCACAAATGCGCTGAACCAATATTCGAGAAACTCTCATGCCCCAGCGAAATTTCTCCTACGTAAACCTTATTAATACTACGTTCTTGGCGCACATTGCTTAGTTGACCATAGACATAGCCTTCAGCAGCCATAAGTAAAGGTCCGGCGAAACCCGGCAGCGGTAACGATGCAACCATCAGCAAAAGCATGAATACAACACCTTTGTATTTCATTGATTTCATGATTAGTCTCTCCGTATTGTTATTTAATGAGTGTGTATGGAAAGATGGTCAGTTGATCGAAGGAAAAGAAATGCAGCATGAACGAAAGTTCATTTTCCCGGCAATCCCGGCGCACTCAATTGGTAAGACCGCGCACATAGCAGTGCGTCAAATTGAACGTCGTTGTGGTACCACACGACACACATAGTCCCGCTGCGGCTCGGTCGGCAAACATAATTTCAGTCTCATTTTTTGGACGTTCATCTACTGATGAATCCCTGCACAGCGCTGTGGTAAAAATCACATACATCGGGAGGCAATTATTGGATACTGCAATGGCTAGAATGCAGAAACGAATCTCCCTCCTTTCTCTTCTGCTCAGCGCTTCAACTTACGCCGATAAAGTTGAAGATATTTCCCGGTCAAATGGATTTAATTGTCCATTTGACTTTTTTATTGAAATTCCATCCCTTACAAGCCCGGATCAGCGGGCAGCCACGAATCCAGGTTGCAATAGCTTGTTTTATGGTTAGAGAAGAAAGTTAATTCATATTCGTGCGTTTGGGTTGGAAGCACTGATAAACAGCAAAACTGCGTCTGCCGTCGCCAATTTCCGAAATGGGGATGATCGTATCGCCTCCCATCAAAGCCGCTTCGTTGCGTGCGAGATCGGCCAATTCTTCGGCCACCTTGTCTGCATCGCGGCTGAATATGACACGACTGACAACTTTTGCATTCACTTTGCCCAGCCGTTTGCACGGCTCGATCGCTTTAGCCGATTGCACCAAGCGCACACCTTCGCCTTGCGGTGTGACTTGCACCCATGCGCAGGAAGACAGTATTAAAATGCTACCAATAGCAGTAAAGATTATTTTCATGGGATAGCTCCTGTATGAGGCAATAAGATTTGAGCAGATGGCTGCTCTTTCGCTTTGAATTATTATCCTTCATTAGCTGCAAATAGTCTTGGACATACAGCCACAATACATCATTCCAGAATTTCAATACGCTGACGCGTTGTTCCCCGTTCGCCCAGGCGAATGATGCCGATAATCAGTGATCCGTAAAAACCCGGATGGGAAATCACGTTTGAGAACAATGCCATCATGCCATCTTTTTCAACGATAGCCTGCTTACGCTGCACTTCGGACAAAGGCGATAGTTTTTCCGCGAATGACCAGGCCGCATCGCGCGCTTTTTCCATGCTGAAGTTGATGATGGCGGTTTCGACACTACCGAGAAAGCGATTGAGCAACCCCAGAATAGGCCATATTTCCGCCAGCTCACTTTGCACACCGCCAACCAAACCCGCCAATACTTGGTTGATTTTCTCAAAATCCCCTTTGAGGTTTTGCAATTCTCCCGGCGGTACGGTTTCCGCCGCAGCGATTCCCAGATCCAGATTGATATGCGCATTCATGCCGAGCAGCAAGTGCTGTAACACAATCGGCCACCAATGTTGCGTCGCATCAAATGCGCGCACCCAGGATTTTGTCGGTGTTTGTCCGGTCTGGTATAGATAGCATGCATGAATGTAGCGGTTGGCGAAGATCACGTCGAGACGTTCCATGCGCGGACCGTCGTCAAAGTAGTTTTCTGCAATACCATGCTTCACTTGAATCGTGACCTTACGGTATAGAGCGGCAAAGTAGCCCATGCGGGAATCATTTTGTTTTGACCACTCAACGATGGCAGTGAGCTGCACGATCACTTCATCGATTGTAGTCGCGGGGGTCGCTATTGCGGAAGGAAAGCTGGTATCTGCCATAAAATCTCCTAATATATTTATGAACTTTCGCATCATACGCAATGCTTGCCGTGATGCAAGTAACGGATGCGAATAGAACCGGTCATTCCACATAAGCTTCGCGTCGAATCCTGCAATGCAACTTTGGCCGGGTTGGTTGCCTCTTACTATTCTGTTATGCAATCAACACGCTATCGCAATCTTATTTTCATAAACAAACTTGCTCTTCCACGAGACTCTGATTGCAAGTATAATTCCGTTCACTTTTCCCCATATACCGCCAATTTTCCAGTCTTATTGGTGGCTTTTAGAGGATTGGAAAAAAATGAAATCGCCTATTCGAATTGCTGTTACCGGCGCAACCGGACAGATTTGTTATAACCTGTTATATCGCATTGCAGCAGGCGAGATGCTTGGTAAAGATCAGCCGGTTATTCTGCAATTACATGACATTACCGAAGCACAACCATTGTTTGATGGTATCGTCATGGAATTATATGACTGTGCTTTTCCGTTGCTAAGCGGAATTATCACCACGGATAATCCCGAAGTCGCATTCAATAACGCGGATATTGTTTTGCTCGTTGGCGCGCGTCCGCGCGGCGAAAATATGGAACGCAAGGATCTGCTGGCAGCCAACAGTCCCATTTTTATCCAGAATGGCAGAGCACTTAATACCGCTGCAAAACGCAATGTCAAAGTATTGGTCGTTGGCAATCCCGCCAACACAAATGCCTACATCACGATAAAAAATGCCCCTGATCTCGATCCAAGCAATTTCTCCGCGATGTTGAGACTGGATCACAATCGCGCATTGTCACAAGTTGCGTTAAAACTTCACGTGCCGGTATCGGATATCAAGCGAATGATCGTATGGGGAAATCATTCCAATACGCAATTTCCTGATTTAAGTCATGCCACCGTTGGGAACAACAGTGTTTCCTCTTTAATTACCGACCCTGCGTGGATAGAAAATTATTTCATCCCGGTCGTACAGAAACGTGGCACAGCCATTATCGAAGCACGCCGCGGCAAGTCTAGCGCGGCCAGCGCAGCCAATGCGATCATCAATCATATGCAGGATTGGATTTTTGGCACCCGGGAAGGAGACTGGGTGTCGATGGGTGTGCCCTCGAACGGCAGCTACGATATACCACGAGGCGTTATCTACAGTTTTCCCGTTACCTGTCAGAACGGTCAATATAAAATTGTCGAAGGGCTGGAAATAAGTCCATCGGACCGGGAAAAAATGCAAAAAAGCTATCAGGAACTCGTTACCGAGCAAGAAGCGATCAAGCATTTACTGGCTTAAACTGCAGCAATACTCTATAAGAAATCGCAACCCGCTTTGTAAGCGCTTTAGCGCGATCCGATGCTAGCCGCTTCGCGAACGGCAATCAATATTCCCGCATCTAAATGACCATCCGCGATACGTTGTGTCTTTTGCTGAAAAAGACTGATTGCCTTACGGGTGGCTGAACCTAATATGCCATCCGCTTCTCCGGCATCAATTCCGAGCGTGGTTAAATCCATTTGAAGTTGACGCACTTGTTCCCGGGATATTTTTGCCGAGTCCACCGGTGGCGCACGGAATAAAGGAGCCGCACCTGCGATGCGATCCGCCAAGTGTCCAACCGATAGCGCATAGAACTCGGAACGGTTCCAACGCATGATGATATAAAAATTCTTGGTGACCAAGAATGCAGGGCCTTGATAACCCGAAGGAATGATTAACGCTGCTTTTTGTGCCGCCGGCGTCAATGGTGCTCCCGAAGTCGTCGTAACCCCTAATTTTGTCCACTCTTCAAAACTCAGCATCTGATCACGCCCAGCGAGCGAGTAATCAAAGGATCGGGGCAAAAGCACTTCTTGCCCCCAATTTAAACCAGGAATCCACCCTAACTGCTGCAAAAAATTGGCCGCCGAACCCATCGCATCCGGAATACTGCCCCATAGATCGCGCCGCCCGTCTCCGTCGACATCCTTGGCATAGCGCAAAAAAGTCGATGGCATGAATTGCATATGCCCCATGGCACCCGCCCAGGAACCGATCATGCGTTCCGCGGTGATATCGCCCGCCTCCACAATCCGCATGGCGTTAAACAGCTCTTGAGTAAAAAAAGTGCTCCGGCGCGTGTCACAGGCCAGCGTAGCTAAAGAATCCAACACCGACCAGTCGCCAAAATGACCACCGTAACTGGTCTCCAGTCCCCAGAAGGAAATCAGAAATTGTGCCGGAATACCGCTGTCCCGTTGAATCTGATTCAGTAAAGTGTGATGTTTGGCATACAAATCCCGGCCACGCTGTATGCGATCTTCGTTGATCCGTGTCGTGAAATAATTTGCAAATGTTTGCGTGAACTCAGGTTGGCGCCGATCCAGCTCAATGATACGTGGCAGCCGTTTGACCCTACTCAGCACTTGATTGACTGTCTTATCGGAAATACCTTCCAGGCGCGCTTGCGATTTCATTCGGGCAATACATTCGCCAAAACCGCTGTCATCAGCATAGACCGGCTGTGCGCACGTCAAAACTATGAGTGCCGCACCCCATCGCATTTTCCACCAACTCCGCTTTTTTGCGAAATGAAATAGATCACGAATGTGATGAGGAATGGCCGCTGGTATCATATTATTTTCGGTGCGGACAGTTTTGCTTCGTACAATCCGCGTAAAGTGACAATGAATGTTCTTGCAGCGTAAAACCGCGTTCCTTCGCAATGGCTATCTGCCGTTTCTCAATTTCCGCATCGTAGAACTCTTCAACGCGGCCACATTGCAAACATACCAAGTGATCATGATGGCCATCTCCTTTCAGCTCAAACACGGCTTTGCCGCTTTCAAAGTGATGCCGCTCCAATAATCCGGCTTGCTCAAATTGTGTCAAAACGCGATAGACAGTAGCCAGCCCAATATCCTCGCCTTCGCTGATCAGCTCTTTATAAACATCTTCTGCCGACAGATGACGCACACTGCTTTGCTCAAATAAATTTAATATTTTAAGTCTGGGCAGTGTTGTTTTAAGACCAATATTTTTGAGATCAATACTTTTCAGATCGTCGAAGTTACCCATGGTTATCTCTGTCTAGAAAATTATTTACTGTATCATATGCTGTGTTCACTTTGGAAACATATAATATCAACAAAATGGTTGCAAAATTTTCCGTATTGATCGCTTTCTTGCTGCTGACAGGATGTTCATTGCTTCCTCATGTTCTCTATAAAATCGATGTACAGCAAGGTAATGTTGTTACAGAAGAAATGCTGGAGAAACTAAAACCCGGCATGACCAAATCCCAGGTACTTTTTGTTTTAGGCTCGCCGCTCATCATGGATGCTTTCCGCGACAATCGCTGGGATTATGTTTATCTTTTTCGTAAGCATGGGGATCTCGTTGAACAAAAACGAGTAACTCTTTTCTTTGCGGATGATTCCTTGTCTAGTATTGAAAATTACTTAGCGAGTTCTCCGGATCCCATAAAGCCCAAACCGGTTCAAGCAAAAACAGAGCAAAAAACCGGACAAAAAGAAATGGTTCCTGACGATGATGACGATCTCTGTAACGTACCCAGCACAGTCTCTATAAAACCTTAATTATCAAACTATTGCAGAAAATGATTACGCAAAAAATCGCTATTGCCGGAAGCTCCGGCCGTATGGGCCGTACTTTGCTGGAAGCCGTGACGCAAGCACCCGATATGCAGCTTGGAGCGGCATTGGAAAGAATTGATAGTCCTTATTTGAATAAGGATGCCGGCGAGTTAATCGGCGCGCATTGCGGCGTCCCTATTGTCAGTGATTATGCGCAAGCCCTGAGGAGTTGTCATCATTTAATCGATTTCACGCGCCCCCAAGGTACCCTTGCCCATCTCTCCGTGTGCCGCGAAGCGGGTGTAAAAATGGTAATCGGAACCACCGGCTTCTCGCCGGAAGAAAAAGCTTTACTGCAACAAGCCGCTCAAGATATCGCCATCGTATTTGCGCCCAATATGAGTGTCGGTGTGAACGTCACTTTCAAATTATTGGAAATCGCCGCGAAAGTGCTCAATGAAGGCTACGATATTGAAATCATCGAAGCGCATCACCGCCATAAAGTGGACGCGCCATCCGGCACTGCTTTGCGTATGGGTGAAGTCATCGCTGATGCACTGAAAAGAGATTTAAGTGAAGTAGCGGTATATGGCCGAGAAGGCGTAACCGGCGAAAGAAAGCCGGAGACCATTGGATTTGCGACTATTCGTGCTGGCGATATTGTCGGTGATCATACCGCTATGTTTGCCGGTATCGGTGAACGCGTGGAAATTTCCCATAAAGCCAGCAGCCGGATGACTTTTGCCATGGGCGCATTGCGCGCCGTGCGCTTTCTTGCCGACAAGCCCAATGGTTTGTTTGATATGCAGGATGTACTGGGTCTGCGTTAACATTCTTTACCGCTATTTTCATGGCAACGTATGCGATCGGTGATTTGCAAGGCTGCTTCACTGAATTTCAACAATTGCTCGAAGTTATTCGCTTTGATCCCGCCCAGGATAAACTTTGGCTGGTAGGCGATATCGTTAATCGCGGCCCCGATTCACTGCCCTTGTTGCGTTGTATCAAACAGGCCGGCGATGCGATACGCATGGTTCTCGGCAATCATGACTTGCATTTGCTCATGGTTGCAGCGGGAATGGCCGCAAATCATCCCAGCGACACGATTCAAGCGATTCTCGATGCACCTGACCGTAATGAGCTGTTGCATTGGCTACGACAGCAAAAATTATTTCACGTTGAAGGCCAGTACGCCATGGTGCATGCCGGATTATTGCCATCGTGGTCTATTGCACAAGCCGGACAACTTGCCCATGAAGTTGAAACTGCGTTGCGTCACGACGATCACCATGAGTTATTCGCCCGGATGTACGGCAACGAGCCCAATTACTGGCAAGACGATTGGACCGGTTATATCCGGCTTCGGGTCATCATCAATGCAATGACACGCATGCGGGTATGCACGCTGGACGGGCGGATGAATTTCGCTTTTAAAGGTAATCCGCAATCCATCCCGGACGGCTATATGCCATGGTTCAGCGTACCGCACCGGATCAGTCAGAACACCACTATCGTTTGCGGACATTGGTCCGGATTAGGATTGCACATTACGGATCATTTAATCGCGTTGGATAGCGGTTGCGTATGGGGAGGTCAATTGTCCGCTATCCGGCTGGAAGATCGGAAAGTTTTTCAGATTCCTTGTGCGCAATAGGCAGCGATAAAGCATTCGCAACTGCTTGCTCAGACAAACGCGCCAGTTCCCGCCGGTTTTTCATGCCGCAGGGAATCGGCGAATCAAATGTCAGTTCTACATCAATACTTGTAAGACTCAGAATTTTTTGCAACGACAAGACCAATGAGGGATCGATATAAGCGGCTTCCTTGCAAATGCCACCGAGGTTATTGCGATAGCCGATTGCAACCGGATACAGCATGGCATCCGCAGTAACCGCCGCTTGCAGCAATGAGGCATGAAAATGGTTGATCTGCGTCCCATCGGTTGTGGTGCCTTCAGGAAATATCGTTACTCGCTCTCCCTTATCCAGCACATCACTAATTTGTTGATTGATACGCAGCGTATCGCTGCGTTTTGCACGTTCTATAAACAATGTACCAGCATTCCGGCTTAGCAAACCTAAGACAGGCCAGCGGCTAATTTCGGCTTTGGCAACAAAACGAGTCGGGCATGCCGCCATCAAAACACAAACATCCAGCCAGGATACGTGATTCGCTGCAAACAATACCCTCGGCATATCCGTCGTGGGTAATTTACCGTGGCAATGCAACCGGATCGCAAGAGTGGACAATAAACCGGTCGCCCAGCGTTGCATCATGGTGCGCTGAATCGACAAAGGAAAATAGGGATAAACAATTGATTGCAATAAACCTGAGATAACATGCAGCAGTAAATGAATCAGGCGGATGATGCGCAATAGCAGCGGTGTATTTTTTTGCATGAAGAGAACTGTGCAGAGGAACTGGCTTGGTAATGGTTGCTGCGACCAACCCTATCATTATTTTGCAAAAAACTAAGGGAACTGTAATACACGCAAGATTTTTTTGCGTGTATTACAGAAACTAAACAGTGAGTCTATACAAAAAACATCAACAACTAATAAGAAACAGCCGGTCCTTCAAGCCACAGGCAATCCGAAATCAGACACATGCCAGCCAAGCCTTTCAGCACAGGTCTCAGTTCACTGGCAATCTTTTGTGCTTGTTCGTCTTTACAGGCGAGAACAACCATCACGTTCTCCTGTTCCATCAAAACATCACCAGGATCGCGCACACCGCGTGATCCGAGCCCACCAGCCTGTTTAAGAACAGTGTAACCACGCACTGAGCATTTTTCTAACAATTCCGTTAATTGTTCAAGTTGTTCAATACCAACAACAATCTCGAATCGTTTCATTGCGATTGAATTATTCATATTTTTTCCCGAAAAGTCAGATAATTATTAAATAAACGGCAATAGTTTTTAGACTGCAATGCCATGGAACCAATGCGCCATTTCCCAGTAAATCGGTACACCGATAAAGATGTTAAAGGGGAAGGTCACACCCAGAGATGCGCCAATTGACAACGCAGGATCCGCATCGGGCACAGCAATACGCATAGCAGCGGGTGCAGCGATATAAGAGCAGCTAGCATACAGTACGGCCAGCAACATCGTACCGCCTTCCGATAAACCGAAAATCCAACCCAGATATGCACCAAACATACCAGCGGTTAACGGGAACAGAATACCAAACGCAATAATGAAGACACCTTTATCCATCACCGCTTTCAACCGTGCTGCTGCGAGCAGACCCATTTCCAGCAGGAAGAATGCCAAAACACCCATGAATAAGTCCATGAACATTTTATCCAATGGTGACACCAGCTTAACCACGCCTGCGTAATAACCGATTAACACGCCAACAATCAGCAGATAAAGACTGGTACCGGTCAAAATTTCGTGCATCAACTTGCCCCACTGGGTTTTTTCACCGCCAGCACCCGCGCGCGCCAAGATTGTACCGGTTACCAAAGCAGGAATTTCCATCAGTGCCATGATGAGAACCATATAACCTTCGGAAGGTTCATCTTTCGCAGCCAGGAAAGCCACACCTACGGCAAAAGTCACCGCACTGACGGAGCCATAGTGCGCAGCGATTGCACCTGCATCCGCCTGGGTGAATTTACCAATGAATCTTAAAATCGGATATGCGGTTAGTGGAATCAATGCTGCTAAAATAACCATAGAAACAGCGATAGGCAGTACTTCCATAATCTCGTACTTGGCCATCGATACACCGCCTTTAAAGCCGATAGCGATCAACAGAAAGAGACTTAAGCTCTTATACAGCGCTTCGGGAATTTTCAAGTCAGATTTAATAACACCTGCCAAGACCCCCGCAACAAAAAAGAAAACTACCGGTTGTATAGTAGTCATTCAACACTCCCTATTTATTAGTTATATAGTTTATAAAAATCTTTAACAAACAGCATCCAAGAAGACGCCGCAGACTAGAAACGAAACAAAAAGATGCCAGGAAACTGTAAGGTTTCTTGGGTAAATCCATTCCGTTAAAACCGAGATTTTACAAAAAGTAAAAATCTCGGGAATCTGTGGCGACAAGAAGCACACATCTTAGATCTGGAAACCCGTGAGTGAACAGCCTTTCACACGGAAACGTTAACATAGGAAATGTGAAGAAATCGTGAAGAAAAAGAAATGCTACTTACTAAATAATTAAGGAAAAATGATATGAAAAGTGGTGCCTTTTCCTGGCGTGCTATCGACTTCGATATTCCAACCGTAGTGATTGCAAATTCGCTTAACAATCGCAAGCCCTATCCCCAGCCCTTCTCCTTGCGTCGAACCGCGGAAGAACCGTTCGTAGAGTAGCGGCAAATAGGCCGGTTCTATTCCTATACCGGAATCTGAAACGGATAACCGCCGATTATTAAATTCGATCCGGATGTATCCTTTTTGAGTATATTGCACAGCATTACGAATCAAATTCATTAATGTCGTATGTAATGCCTGACGGTTGACCGTCAACACGACATCCGGCGCAATTAGAACTTCAAAAGTAAGATTTTTCCTGGCAATCTCGACACACAATGGATCTGCGGCGTCATAAACACATTCAGCCACAGCCACAGTTTCAATGACACCCAACGCTTGTTCGCGTGCAAGAAACAACAAAGCTTGCAGTTGTTCCCCCATACGGGCGGCGGCTGCTTCGATCATCTTCACGCGATGGTAGGCTTTAATTGGAATATCTGCGCCCGCAATCAGTAATTCACAGCTGGTCAGAATGGTGGTGATGGGGGTTCTTAATTCATGACTGATATTCGCCGTAAACTCTTGTTCACGTTGCAGCATCCGTTTAATCCGGTTCTGATAATCATCCAGCGCCCGCGCAAGCTGGGCAACTTCCTCGTCCATGTCCTGCTGGGCCAAAAGCCCATGTTGAACATCACCCGGAGCTAATCGATTAACTCGTTCCGCCAAGTCCGTCACTTGCTGAACCAGCACTCTGGCCAATAAATAACCTACAAAAAAGGCGATTGCAACCACGACGAGCCATGACATGACAATCAATAGCCTGAGTTCCTGCAACCGCTGCTTATGTAACGTAATGCGATAGGCCACCACAAATTTTACTTCACCGATGGCATGGACTAAGACATGAAAATCATCCACTCCGTAATAGATTTTATGATAATCCGGGTTGAGCCCCCGCAAATACGCGGGAAGCCGCAGCTCCTCCTCCATATTATGGACGACGTAACTCTTCAGATGTGAACCAACCTGGGAAATAAAATCCGAGTGTTTTTGATAGCGTTGAACAAGATGATCCATTTCCATCTTAATCACTTGCTCAATATGCGCTTCCTCAATGTTGTCGGAAGCAAAATAAAGAATGATGCACAAAGTGCCTACAGTAAAAATACTGAATGTCGCCAACGCCACAGCGACACGGTAGCGAAGGCTACGTTCTATCGGAAATCTGTGCACGAGAAGTTAAGCAGTAGCCAAGTCCATGAACTGTTTCAATAGGATCATATCCGCCAGCTTTGGTGAGTGCACGCCGTAAAATATGCATATGGCTGCGCAACGTACCGCTGGTTTCCTGAACATCCTCCCACGCTTCCAGCTCGAGTTCTTCCCGGCTGAATACTTTACCCGGTTCGCTCATCATCAATGCCAATAAACGAATACACTTGGGCGGAAGCTTGACGTTCTTGTTTTCAAAACGAATGGAAAGTGTTTTAGGATCAAAGGAAAGTTTGTCAAATTCCAATGTGCGGTTGGCAACTTTACCGACATAGCGTTTATGCATTGCCAGCAAACGTGCTTCAACTTCTTTTAACGCAAAGGGTTTGATCAGATAATCGTCCGCCCCTTGTTCGAAGCCCGCTAGCTTATCTTCCAGCGTGTCTCGCGCAGTAAGCATCAGAATCGGCGTATCGATCTGCGATTCCTGGCGCAATTTCCGGCACAGCGTCATACCGTTCATGCCGGGCAATCCTAGATCCAGCAGAATGGCATCAAATCGCTGTGTCACTGCAAGATGAAGTCCTGCTACACCATTGACAGCCGCATCCGCCGTATGCCCCCGGGACTCCAGAAAGTCATACAGATTGGCGGCAATCGCCAAATCGTCTTCAATAATCAATATATGCATACAACCACCTGCAGTGATGATTTAATTCTTGTTAACCCCTTACCGCATGGAATTCACGGCTTAAGGTATGAACAGCATCCACCAGGGCTGCTGCATTTTCCGGCGGCGTAAACTGAGAAATGCCATGCCCCAGATTAAACACATGGCCACTTCCGTTGCCATAACTGGCCAATATCTTCGCTACTTCCGCGGTGATGACTTCCGGAGGTGCAAAAAGCACCGATGGATCCAAATTTCCCTGCAAAGCAACTTTATTGCCCACACGCCGCCGCGCATCGCCGATATCGATTGTCCAATCCAATCCGACCGCATCGCAGCCGATGTCCGCAATCGCTTCCAGCCACAGTCCCCCACCCTTGGTAAACACAATGTTGGGAATGCGTACGCCATCGTGTTCCCGTTTCAATCCGGCAATAATTTGCTGGATATAGCGCAGCGAGAACTCTTTATAAGCTGAATGCGAAAGCGCACCGCCCCATGTATCAAAAATCATAACCGTCTGCGCACCGGATTCAATTTGCGCGTTAAGATAAGCGATCACCGCCTTTGCATTCACATCCAGTATATGGTGTAGCAATTCGGGGCGTTGATACAGCATGGTTTTAATTTCACGGAATTCGGTACCCCCGCGCCCTTCCACCATATAACACGCCAATGTAAAGGGACTACCGGAAAAACCAATCAAAGGCACACGGTTATCCAATGCGTTACGGATTTCCGAAACCGCATCCATGACATAGCGTAAATCCGTATTGGGATCCGGAACTTTCAATGCGCGAATTTCTTTTTCCTCGCGCAGAGGATGTTTAAACATCGGTCCTTCACCTTGGGCAAAATATAATCCCAGCCCCATGGCATCAGGTATGGTCAAAATATCCGAAAACAATATGGCGGCATCCAGCGGAAAACGAGCCAGAGGTTGCAGGGTGACTTCGGTTGCAAATCCAGGATTTTTACACAAGGATAAGAAATCCCCGGCGCGTGCCCGGGTAGCATTATATTCCGCCAGATAGCGGCCTGCTTGCCGCATCAGCCAGACAGGTGTGTATTCAATGGGTTGTTTCAGTAATGCGCGTAGGAACGTATCATTCTTCAGTGTTGTCATTAAAAAGCCTATGTTTTATCTTTCTTTTGAAAGGCTGTTTCTATCTAGAATCAGGCCTTTTTTCAATCGTTAATATTACCAGCGAATAGCGATCACGTATATTGCTAATCCGGCACATGCAGCAGCCGGCACTTTACAAATGCTGAAAAATTAACTCTCCGCGATGGCAAATAAGCGCTGATATTCTTTGATCGCATAGCGATCTGTCATCCCGGCAATATAATCTGCGATTGCCTGGTGTCCTTCCTGTGCAAATTTTTTCTGATACTTAACCGGCAGCAATTGTACTTCCGTGCTGAATGCCGCGAACAACCGTTCAATCGTGTGGCGCGCTTTGTTACTCATCCGCACGACACGAAAATGCCGGTACAAATTATCAAACAAAAATTTCTTCAATTCCTGCTGCTCTTGCTTTATCTGCTGGCTAAAACCGATCAGCGGCGGCGCTGCATGCACATCGACCAGATGCTCGATACCGGCATCCAGGATGTTACAGGTGCTTTGCCGGGTCAGATCGGTAACCAGTGTATTGATCATGCTGCGGATTGTTTCATACACCATTCTGCGTTCCGGCAACACGGGGTATTTATCTTGCACGTGCTGCAAATGACGCGAAAAAATAGATACTTCTTGCAATTGTCCCAATGTGATTAAACCTGAGCGCAGCCCATCATCGATGTCATGATTATTGTAAGCGATTTCATCGGCGAAATTAGCCAGCTGCGCTTCCAGAGAAGGCCTTTTATGCTGCAAAAAACGCTCACCCAGGGAACCCAGCTTGGGAATATTTTTCCTCGCCACATGTTTGATGATTCCTTCGCGCGTTTCATAACAGAGATTCAGGCCGTCAAAAGCTCCATACCGCTCTTCCAGCACATCAACCACGCGCAAGGATTGCAGGTTATGTTCAAAACCACCGTAATCGCGCATGCAGTCGTTCAGTGCATCCTGACCGGCGTGCCCAAACGGCGTATGTCCCAGATCATGCGCCAGCGTAATGGCTTCGACCAGATCCTCGTTTAATCCCAAGTTTCTTGCAATCGAGCGCCCGATTTGCGCCACTTCCAAACTATGCGTCAGGCGCGTGCGGAACAAGTCGCCTTCATGATTAACAAACACCTGAGTTTTATATTCCAGGCGGCGGAATGCAGCGGAGTGTATGATGCGATCACGGTCGCGCTGAAATTCACTGCGCCCGCTCGCCAGTTCTTCCTGAATCGCCCGCCCGCGCGAATTATCGCAAGACACGGCATAAGCAACCCGTTTACTCATTCCGTCATGCAAGCCAGGATGGTTTCGTTCAAAACGGCGGGTGTGATGTCCGCGCGCATCACTGCTTCACCGATACGATTGAGCACGATAAAGCGCGTTTTTCCGGATTCCACCTTCTTATCCAGCAGCATCAGCTCTAAATATTTCTCCGCTGGCATTTCCGGTGCAACAACCGGCAATCCCGCCTGGATAAAAATCTTGCGGATGCGCTGAACATCCGCCTCGCTGATCAGTTTCATGCGCCGGGATAATTCCGCTGCCATTACCGTTCCGGCCGCCACGGCCTCGCCATGCAGCCAAACGCCATAGCCCATGCCATTTTCAATCGCATGGCCAAAAGTATGTCCCAGATTCAGCAAAGCCCGGATGCCTTTTTCTTTTTCGTCCGCGGCGACAATTTCCGCTTTATTTTCGCAACTGCGCTGAATCGCTTCGTTCAATGTCACAGGATCGCGCGCCAATAAGCGGTGCATATTTTGCTCCAGCCAATCAAAAAAAGCCGGATCGCGAATCAAACCGTACTTGATAACTTCCGCCAAACCCGCACGTAACTCTCGATCGGGCAAGGTATTTAACGTTGCGCTATCCGCCAATACCATCAGCGGCTGATAAAAAGCACCAATCATATTTTTACCCAACGGATGATTGATGCCGGTTTTACCGCCTACCGATGAATCCACCTGCGCCAGCAGTGTTGTCGGAATCTGGATAAAAGGCACGCCGCGCAAATAAGTCGCCGCCGCGAATCCGGTCAGATCACCGACCACACCGCCACCAAGCGCCAATATCGTGGTATTCCGTTCGCAGTGATTTTTTAACAGCGCATCGAAGATGATATTAAGCGTTTCCCAGTTTTTATGGGTCTCACCATCCGGCAGAATAATCGGCATCGTACGAACCCCCTGCTTTTCCAGCGCCGTTTGCAGTTTCTCCAGATAGAGCGGCGCGACGGTGGAATTGCTGACAATCGCAACGCGCTTTTGCGGCAAGCACGACACAATCAAATCAATGTGCTGCAGAATACCGTGTCCGATATGGATCGGGTAACTGCGCTTTTCCGCTGACGGAGTAAAATCAACCATAATGGTTTGCATAATATTGCTCTGATCACCTTGCATGATAGTGTTGAAATCAATCGATATTAATTTGTTAATCAGTTTTTGCACTAAAAAGCGCACACCTTGCTTTCCGCTGTCGATGATGACATGCGCGGTTTCGCGATACAGCGCATCCCGTTGCACATAGAGTTCATTCAATCGGGCGTACAGATTCTGTGTTTGCAGTAATGGCCGGTTTTTATCGTGGCGGGTGCGCCGGTACAGATCGTTAACCGATGCGCGTAAATAGATCACGATACCACTGCGCTTCAGCAATTGCCGGTTTTCAGGATTGAGAATGGCGCCGCCGCCGGTCGCTAAAATGATGTTCCGTTTTTGGCTCAACTCAAGTAGCGCCTCCGATTCGCGTTTGCGAAAACCGGCTTCGCCTTCAATCTCAAAAATAACCGGAATTTTTACTCCGGTGCGTTCCTGAATCTCATGATCGGAATCGACGAACTCTTTATCCAGCGAACTAGCCAAGGCTTTGCCAATAGTCGTTTTTCCGGCTCCCATCATACCGACCAGAATGATATTGGTACTCCCCAGTTTTTTCTGAATGGGTTGCAGTATTTTTGTTTTGCTTAAATTCATAGGTGCGATTGTAGCCGAATTCGCATTCCCTTCGCAGGGGCACCTACGGTTTCAGCGCTGCCAATAAACTACTCGCGGGGTTTATTGACGGGTTTATAAGACAATGTTGCGGACTGCCGCGCCACTTTCTGCCGGGTTTCAGCTTGCATGCTTTTTTGATTGCGCACAAACCAGGAAAAAAATAACGGTACGAATATCGTCGCCACACAAGTGGCCATGATCATTCCGCCAAAAACACCAGTTCCCATGGACTGGCGCGCCGCCGAACCGGCGCCGGTGGCGATCACCAAAGGTACCACACCCAATATGAACGCCATCGAAGTCATGACAATAGGCCGGAAACGCAGCTGCGCCGACTGAATGGCCGCCGCCTGAATACTCACCCCTTCTTTCATTTTCTGGCTGGCGAATTCAACCAATAGAATGGCGTTTTTTGCGGTCAACCCAATTAACGTCACCATACCGATCTGGAAATAAATATCATTGGGCATATCACGCAGCAAAATCGCCACCAGCGCGCCTACCATCGCAAATGGAATCGCCATAATGACCGCCAGCGGCAAGGCCCAGGTTTCGAATTGCGCCGCAAGAATCAGAAAAACCATCACCACCGCCAAACTGAAAGCGAAAATCGCCGCCGAACCCATTTTCTTTTCCTGAAATGCAGTGCCAGTCCAGGCAATTTGATAACCTTCCGGGAGCGTCTCGGCGGCAATCCGTTCAACCAGTGCAATCGCTTCGCCTGAACTGACATCGTGCGCCGCACTGCCGACTATTTTGGCCGACAATAATCCATTAAACCGCTCCAATTGCTCCGCACCGGCGATATGTTTTACTTTACTCAGCGCCGATAAGGGAATCATCGCGCCGGACTGCGCACGCACGTACACTTTCCCCAAATCCTCCGCAGTCATGCGATAAGCCGCTTCCGCCTGCAATTGCACGCGATAGGTACGTCCGGAGCGGTTAAAATCGTTCACGTAAAAGGAACCCATGGTGCTTTGCAACGTGGCATAGATTTCCGAAATGGGAACACCTTGCGTGATCGCTTTGGCTTCATCGACTTCGATAAAATATTGCGGCACCGTCGAGCGTAAAAAGGTATTGACGCTGGCCAGCTTGGGATCTTGCTTCAACGCTTGCATCAACTCGTTCACCACCGCGGTCAATTGCGCGGTGTCCGAATTGGTGCGGCTCTGCACATATAATTCAAACCCGCCGGTATTTCCCAAGCCGCGTATTGCCGGTGGATTAAACGCGATCGCCAGACCATCCGGCTGCTGCGCACCGACCAGGAAGAGCTTACCGACAATATCGGCTGCTGTCGTCGTGCGTTCCGACCAATCCTTCAACCGCACAAACATGGTCGATACGTTGGTTTTATTACCACCACCAATGAAATCCAGCCCATTCACGGCAAACTGAAAAGCCACGGCGGATTCCTTGCTCATCTCGGTACTGATGGCGTTGGCCGTCTTGGTGGTTCGCGCCAGTGTCGCACCATCGGGCAGGATGACCGCCGCAATCACATAACCTTGATCTTCCGGCGGCACGAAACTATCCGGAATATTTTTGACCAGATAAGCCAGGCCGCCAATCATCACCACAAACAGCAATATGCTCCGGCCGGTATGGCGCAGGCTCAAACCGACCATATCGACATACAACCGGCGCACACGCTCAAAATGATTATTAAACCAATCAAAAAAAACCGAGCGCCGATGCGAGGAGCGCAGTAATACCGCGCACAGTGTCGGCGTCAAAGTCAATGCCACAATACCGGAAATCACCGCGGCAACCGCCACCGTCACGGCAAACTGCTGGTACAGCTCGCCGGCAATACCGCCCAGAAAAGCCACCGGAATAAAAACCGCCGCCAAAACCATCGTCATTGCTACCACCGCGCTCGATACTTGCTGCATTGCCTTGATGGCGGCATCGATCGGCGACAGATTTTCCTGCGACATCAACCGCTCAATATTTTCCAGCACAACGATCGCATCATCGACCACAATACCAATCGACAGCACCATCGCAAACAGTGTCAGTGTATTGATCGAATACCCGAGTAACCACAATCCGGCAAACGTACCGATCAAGGAAATCGGGATAGCAATAATGGGAATCAACGTCGCCCGCCAGCTCTGCAAAAACACATAAACCACCAGAACCACCAGCAACATCGCTTCACCCAGCGTTTTCACCACCTCCCAAATAGATGCTTTAACAAATACGCTGGTGTCATACGAAATAAAGTATTCCAAACCCTCGGGAAAATAATGCTTCAGCTCGTTCATGCGGGTTTTCACAGCCGCAGCGGTTTCCAGCGCATTGGCGCCGGTACGCAGGAAAATGCCGATTCCCAAACCCGGTTCGCCATTCAACAATGTCTGTGCGGAATAATCCTGCGCACCCAGTTCAATGCGCGCCACATCCTTGAGATACAGCACACCACGCGGCCCGTCCGAACGCAAAATGATATTTTCAAACTCTTCCGGTTCCAATAACCGTCCTTTTGCGGTTACGGTGTATACCAATTGCTGATCGGCAATCGCAGGCTCCTGGCCGATTTTTCCGACGGCCTGCTGCGCATTCTGCGTGCGGACGGCATTCGCGATATCGCTGGTGGTGATACCCAGCTGCGCCATACGGTCGGGCCTCAACCAAATGCGCATGGAGTAATCTTGCGCACCGAAAATCCGCGCTTCGCCAACACCGGTTGCACGCCGCAAATCATCGAGAATGTTGTTAGTGATGAAGTTGCTCAAGAACAGCGTGGTATGTTTGGGATCCTTTGAAGTTACGGCAAAAACCAGCAACAAATCGTTTGAACGCTTCTGCACGGTAATACCCGAGCGTCTGACTTCATCGGGCAAACGCGCCAATGCCGTGTTGATTTCATTACTGACATTGAACGTGGCACGGTCTATGTCAGTGCCGATTTCAAATGTAATGGTGATGGTCAGCCGTCCGCTGGAATCCGCGCTGGAGCTAAAATACAGCAAACCTTCGATGGCGCTGAGTTTTTCCTCAATCGGCGCAGCCACCGTTTTGATCATTGTGTCGGCATTTGCGCCTGGAAAGGTGGCGGTTACGATAACCGTCGGCGGCGTGATTTTCGGATATTGTTCAATCGGTAATTGCGTAGCTGCTGCCAATCCGGCTAAAACGATAATGATCGATAATACCGATGCAAAAATCGGTCGAGTAATAAAAAATTGGACCATGAATGCAATTGTTAGTTATTGATGGAGTCTAGGCCCGGTTGTAAAGAAGGGAGCTGGTCTCGCACTTGCGGCTCGATCTTTTTGCCCGGCATCAGCTTGATGAGATTGTCAACCACCACGCGATCACCCGTTTGCAATCCTTCCAGAATAATCCAGTCTTTCCCCATCCAGTTATCCACGATAACGGGGCGTTGCGTGGCTTCATCGCTGTCGTTTAGCACATAGACAAAACGCCCTCTATCCGAAGTCAGCACGGCTACCTGCGGCACCATGAAAACTGCCCTCGATTCCCCGGCGGTGACCCGTATCCGGACAAATTGTCCGGGAAATACGCGCTGATCTTCATTGGCAAAAGTTGCGCGCAATTGCTGCGTACCGAGCTGAGGATCGATTTTACTCGCGGCAAAATTGATTTTCCCTTCCTGCTCATACTCCGATCCATCCGGCAGAATCATTTTTACACGATGCACATTTTTTTCGCTTAAGTGCCCGCCCAATCGAGCGACTTCATTATCCGCGAAACTGAATCTCACCCAGATCGGCGATAATTGCGTCAAGGTCGTCAGCAAGCTACTATTGGCTGATACCAGCGTGCCTTCGGACAATTGCGAGCGGCCTGTTACACCCTTTTCCGGCGCTCTGACGGTAGTATAGGAAAGATTGAGTTCCGCTTGCTGCACACGGACTTTGGCCGCCTGTAGAGCAGCCGCGGCAATCGCCAGATCGGCCGTAGCCAAGTCATAGGCGCGTTGACTGACAAAATTTTCCGCTAGCAACTGCCGTTGCCGGTCTTCATCGCTTTTCGCGCGCAGTACCCGCACATTCTGTTCTTGCAACGCCGCCTTTGCTTCCGCCAAAGCATTCTGA
Organism: Nitrosomonas oligotropha; assembly: GCF_900106555.1. GTDB lineage: Bacteria > Pseudomonadota > Gammaproteobacteria > Burkholderiales > Nitrosomonadaceae > Nitrosomonas > Nitrosomonas oligotropha_A. The sequence goes on from NZ_FNOE01000005.1 coordinate 26,454, forward strand.
AATGGCTCCGGATCGATCAAAAATAACGGCTGACCGGCTTCCACAGCCATTCCTTCGGTATACAAGCGTTTGAGCAAAATACCGCCTACACGCGTACGGATTTCAATTTCCTTGGCGCCCTCGGTTTGCGCGATCGTTTCCAGGCTGACCGGCATTATCACCGGCTGCACAGCCACAATCGTGGCCGGTATGGCTTGATTTTTACCGGGTGCCGGTTGCGCGGGTTTGTTACCGTTACATGCCATCAGCAAAAAAACCATCAAACCATAACAGCAGAAATTGACACAGCTCTGCTTATCGATTCCGGCGGTTCGCAGAAATTTTGGATAGTAGTAGACGAAAAAAGCTAAAAAACCGGGAATTATCACTCGAGTCATTACTTAAAAAATTCAAAATTCAAAATTCTATTCACTATGGAAAAACCACAAAAGCAGAAATGGGTTCTGTATAATAGCTGCTCATGGTAGCTTGACGGATAATGTAGAAGTATTGCATATATGAAGATAAGATATTCCTCATAATTTTACCTGCCAGCAAATACACAGTTAAGTGTTTGTGCCTACAGTTCTGTCATAGCCGTTAGATCTGGCTATTGAACTGATACCGGTCGTATTAAAACTGCTTGATCTGATCAGCCATATTTATTTTTAATACTCGATAAATTTTAAAGGTGCGTTAATATGCCTATTCGTATTGTTATTGCCCTATTGATTTTCTCCTTGCTGTCGTCAGCAGCGGTCCAGGCATCGCTGAAGCTACCAGAAACAGTGAAAGTTGATCCGGCCGCGTTAACCGCTGAACCGATGTGCGATCCTAAGATTTCACCAGCATGGCGGGAAGCCCAGGAAATTGATGGCGTAAAAATTGCAGCATCGCCCGGTTGCAGTCCGGATAATCCCGCCTGGATTGCAGCGGCAGTCAAAGGAACCAATCACGTCTCCATGGATACCTTGATGAAAACCGGTCTTTCGCCGGATGCCATCATCAAAACCGATGATCTGGACGGAGACGGTGATCCCGACCGGATTATCATCAAACTGGAAATCATGGAGCTGAATGGCAAATCCCCGGATTTCCCCGGTTTAGTGCCAACATTCGACATTGCTCCGGGCGTACAACCGGGCGCTTGGGTATTTGCGCCAAAAACCAGCGGCATGTCGACCGAGAATTTTGAAAGCGTCCGTGCTAATCCCCTACTGCGCCTACCATCACCCGTGATTCGGGTTGAAGTGGGTGATATCGTTCAAATCGTACTGGAAAACACGCATTATTTTCCGCACAGCATTCACTTACATGGCGTAGACCATCCTTTCTCGCACGGTGACCATGCCGGTCAGGACGGTGTGCCGCAAACCAGCGAAGTGGAATTGATGCCGGGCGGACGTCGTGTGTATGAATTCCAGGCAAGACAGCCAGGTACTATGTTTTACCACTGTCACGTACAAACGCATACCCATCTGGCCATGGGACTGGCGGGGATGATTGTCGTGGAAGAAAACCGGCCGAACAACTGGTTGCAAACCCTGAATATCGGTGCAGGTCATGTCCGTCACCCATCTGTCGCAGTGCGCGAGAATTTTGATCAGGAATACGATCTGCACTATCACGCGATGGATAAAGAACTGAGCGATATTATCCAGAAGTACAACGATCCGCGGCTCATCGCACGCGACATGAATCAACGCTACGACATCACCGATTCGACCGAAGATTATTACACGCTGAATGGCCTGTCATACCCTTACACTCTGAGAGAATCGCTTATTATTGTTGAACCCGATCAGAAAATTAAATTGCGCCTGCTCAATAGCGGCGGTGAATCGATTGCGGTTCATACGCACGGCCATCATGCCACGATCACACATTACGACGGTGTGGAACATAATCCGGTTGCTCAAATCATGCGCGACGTATTCGACATGGCGCCGGCGCAACGCCTCGACCTGAAGCTGGAAACCGTCAACGATGGAAAACACAGTTATGGCGAAGGCGATTGGTTGATTCATGATCACCGGGAAAAAGGGATTACCACCAACGGCATGGCCGAAGGCGGCAGTATGAGTTCCATTGTGTACAAATCCTACCTGCATGACAGCGGTTTGCCCAAGGTTAATCACTTCGGCATTGATCTCAACAAATTCTTTACCAAGGAATATTACGAAAGAAGACTTCCGGTCTGGCAGGATCTGGATGAATGGTCCAGCCTCGGTTCACCCGGCGGGCAAACCGGTCTCGGCGCACAAGAGCAGACCTCATTATTGAATGGTGTGATCGGTCTGCTGATAGGACTGGTAATCTATCTGATTTTCGCCAAACGGGAGCAAATCAAACAAAGCGCTATTGCGGCAGTTTCTCGCCTAAAAGGGGCCAAAGGGAGTAACCCAAAATGATAAAGTCGACAACCATTACTTTCTTACTGGCTGGAATTCTCGCGGTCAGCTCGAATGCCATTGCTCAGCAAAAAACAAACGGCGGTTCACATGATCACTCCGATCATAGCGGTCACGGCGTGAATCAAGCTCCAGCAGCGGCTGAGAAGCAGCAGACCGAGGATCATAGCGGCCATGATCACAGTTCAAATGACCAAAGTGCACATGATCATAGTGATGCGCATGACATTAGCGCAGAACAGCATATTGATCACAGCGCACACGACACCAGTGCGCAATCCGCTGAGCACGGCGATGGACACCACCATCACCACATGGATCATGATCATATTATGGATCACGAAGGTACCATGATCATGGGGCAAAACCTCGACAAACTGCCCAGCAGCTGTAAAAGCATTTCCGAGGAAGTGGAAATTACCGTGCGCGCCGGCAGAAAATATTCCGCCAAATTTCCCGGTACCGCTTTTGCATTCGATCAACAGCAATGGCATGTCAAACCCTGCTCTAAGGTCACTTGGCATTTTGTCAACGAAGATAATATCCGGCACCAATTCATGATGCACGGATTGCCCAAATATTTGTATAAATATGGCATGTTCCATCTGGAAGTAACCGGACCCAAAACGGTCACCGGCACTATCATCGTACCGGGATCGGACGATACGTTTCTCGTCCATTGCGACATTTCCCATCACATGGAAAAAGGTATGAAAGCGCAGTTGGTGGTTGGAAAAGGAGCCGAGAACATACCGAGTATTCCCGGTGTAACGCCTTATAACATCAACGATACTTACGAGGCGGAAAATCTACCTAAAGTCTCGGATAAAGCTGAACAAAGCGCAATGGTGCGGCAAATTACGTCGTTCACGAATAATAATTTCCAGAACTATGGCATGATGCTGATTGGCGCGCTGATCGGGCTTCTATGTATACCACTGTTTAAGAAAATCCCGTTGCGTACAAAGAAAGCTGATTAAGTTCGGTAACAGTCGATCAGTTCAGCAATAAAAAAACCGGCCGGATACCTCCACTTGTGAGTGTATCCGGCCGGTTTTTTTTGATTATCGCCGCTGATTCCGCAAGCCTGTATGTAGCAACCTGAATTTAATGCACGGCGATGCGATCAGCGTATTAATTCGTTTGAGGAAATTTTCTAACCAAATCGCTCAAGTAGGCCTCGAATTCCTGTTTCAGCTCGGGGTGCTGTAAAGCAAACTCCACAGTTGCCTGTAGATACCCGGATTTGCTGCCGCAATCAAAGCGCTTGCCGTCAAATTCATAACCCAGCACCGTTTCATCTTGCAATAGCTTCGCGATGGCATCCGTCAACTGAATTTCGTTACCGGCTCCCCGCTCCGTTTTTTCCAGCAGTTTGAAAATACGTGGCGTTAGAATATAGCGGCCAACCACTGCGAGATTGGATGGTGCCTTGTCTATCGGCGGTTTCTCAACAATGGCATTGACCTTGGACAGGTTACTGGCAATCGGCGCACTGCTGATGATGCCATAGCGGTTAACCGTATTCGGTGGTACTTGCTCGATTCCCAGAATCGAGCAATGATGCTGAGCGTAAATATCCACCATCTGACTGAGGCAACTGCGGTCACCGCCATCGATTAAATCATCAGCCAGTAATACCGCGAAAGGTTCATCGCCGACAACCGATTGCGCGCACAAAACAGCGTGCCCCAGCCCGAGTGCTTCAGCTTGACGGATATAAACGCAATCCACATGCGGCGGTAGAATATTGCGGACAATGTTCAGCATCTCCTGTTTTCTTCCTGCTTCCAGTTTCGCTTCCAATTCAAACGCTTTATCGAAGTGGTCGGGTATCGAGCTTTTGTTACGCCCGATGATAAAAATCAACACATCAATACCCGCGGCAACCGCTTCTTCAGCAGCAAATTGGATCAACGGCTTATCAACGATGGGCAGCATTTCCTTGGGATTCGCCTTGGTTGCCGGCAAAAAACGCGTGCCTAATCCAGCCACAGGAAAGACCGCTTTTCTGATCGCTTTCATTTATAGTTCTCCTTAATATTAAGTCGCCACTATCGCCTTAACGCGATTCCGGTGAACCGGAACAAAAATTCCAATTAGCTTTGATAACCCTTGGGATTGATACTCTGCCAGTGCCAGCTGCTCACGCACATATCTTCCAATCCAAGTTTTGCTTGCCAGCCCAATAACTCGAGCGCACGTTTTGGATCCGCATAACAAGACGCAATATCACCGGAGCGCCGGGGAGCGATCTTATAGGGAATAGGCTGCCCGCTTGCCTGCTCGTAGGCCCGCACTACATCCAGTACGCTATAACCTCGTCCAGTGCCTAGATTTACGGTCAAACAGCCGGAATATTGATCACTTTGTCCGGAGCGTGCAGCTTCGAGCGCTTCCAGCGCCTTCAGATGTCCCAGCGCCAAGTCGACCACGTGAATGTAATCGCGCACGCCGGTGCCATCCGGTGTGGGATAATCATCTCCCCACACGTTCAGAGTTTCCCTTCGCCCTATCGCGACCTGCGCCACGAAAGGCATCAAATTATTGGGGATTCCCTGCGGGTCTTCGCCGATTAACCCGCTCGCATGGGCGCCCACCGGATTAAAATAACGCAAGATGGCAATGCGGAATGAAGCGTCGCTGTGCTGTAAATCGCGCAGAATCTCTTCGATCATCAACTTACTGCGTCCATAGGGATTCGTTGCGGACAGCGAGTGATCCTCGGTCAGCGGTAACCGCACCGGGTCACCATAAACTGTGGCGGAAGAACTGAATACCAGGGTTTTGACACCGCACTCCTGCATCGCCTCCAATAACCGTAATGTACCGCTTACGTTATTATCGTAATAGGAAAGCGGCTGTTCTACCGATTCCCCGACGGCTTTAAGTCCGGCAAAGTGGATTACTGCTTTGGCTTTGCTTTTCTGCAAGGCAGTGACCAAAGCGGCGCGGTCACGGCAATCACCGGTTATTAATGCAGGTTTCTTGCCGGTAATTTTCTGCACCCGGGCCAATGCTTCGGGATTGCTGTTACAAAAATTGTCGAAAACGGTTATGTCAAGCCCTGCATTCAACAATTCCACGCAAGTATGCGAACCAATATATCCGGCACCGCCCGTAACAAGAATCATGATTGTGACCTCGACTATAAATGACCGGTATATAACGCCAAAAAACCCGGGAATCGTAAGCGCCAATACGGGGTGTTATTCTTCGGCTCTCATGTAACGTACGGCATTCAAGCTTGCCGGGCATTGATTTGCCAGTTTTTTGACTGGAATCTCACCGATCCGGCTATCCCGATGCACGCACTGTTCTAGCCAATACGGTCGACTACATTAAATCAACCGAGAACACCGATGCCCAGCAAATAATTGATAATATGCTCGACCGCCTGCTCGGGTGTTTGAGTCGTCGTATCAATGCGGACTTCGGGGTTTTCCGGCGCTTCGTAAGGTGAATCAAGTCCGGTAAAATCTTTCAGTTCACCGCTACGCGCTTTTTTATACAATCCTTTGGGATCTCGCTCTTCCGCCGCTTGGATCGGTACATCGACAAATACTTCAAAGAATTCACCCTGCGCTACCAATTCACGCGCCATCTCGCGCTCGGCGGAGAACGGTGAAATCATTGAAACCAGAACAATTTGCCCGGCATCAACCATCAACTTGGCGACTTCCGCAGTGCGCCGGACATTTTCAATCCGGTCGGCATCGGTAAAACCGAGATCTTTATTCAAACCATGACGAATAGCGTCTCCGTCCAGCAAATAAGTATGTTTACCCAACGAATAAAGCTTTCTCTCGAGCAAAATAGCGATGGTCGATTTGCCGCTGCCGGACAACCCGGTAAACCAGATGATAAACGGCTTCTGTCCTTTGATCGCGGCATGCGCCTGCTTATTGACATCGATATTTTGCCACTGGCTATTATCGCGCGACTGGCGCAAGGCTGAATGCAACATACCGGCACCAACGGTATTATTGGTTAGCCGGTCAATCATGATGAAACCGCCGGTATCGCGATCTTCGCTATAAGGATCAAATGCAATCAATTGGTCCGTACTCAGATTGCAAACTCCGATTTCATTGAGCTCTAATCTCGTCGCGGCAACTTGCTCGAGTGTATTGACATTAACCTTGTGTTTTACCGTTGAAACATTGGCCGTGACTGTTTTTGTGCCAATTTTCATCAAGTAAGGCCTGCCGGGCAGCATCGCTTCATCGGTCATCCAAACCACCGTGGCTTCAAATTGATTGGCCACTCCGGGCGGTGAATCGGTAGTCGCCAGAACATCACCCCGGCTGATATCAATCTCATCCGTGAGTGTCAGTGTAATCGACTGGCCGGAAATAGCTGTTTCCAGATCGCCTTCTTGCGTGACGATGCGCGCGACGTGGCTTTCTCTTCCGGATGGCAGAACGCAAATGGCGTCGCCCGGTTTGACACTACCGCGCACCACCATGCCGGAGTAACCGCGGAAATCCAGATTGGGGCGATTTACCCACTGTACCGGCATACGAAAAACACCGGATTGTTCAGCGGCATCTTCTACCTGAACATTCTCCAGGTAGCTCATCAATGTATCGCCGCTATACCACGGTGTATTCCTGCTCAACTCGGTAATATTATCGCCTTTCAAAGCCGACATCGGGATGGCGGCAATGTTTTGCAACCCGATCTTTTTGGCGAATACACGATAGTCGTGATCGATCCGGTTAAAAACCTCTTCGGAATATCCCACCATGTCGAGTTTATTGATTGCCAGCACCACATGCCGGATGCCGATTAACGAAACCAAATAGCTATGCCGCCGCGTTTGCGTCAATACACCCTTGCGCGCGTCGATCAAAATAATGGCCACATCCGCGGTCGATGCGCCGGTGATCATGTTACGGGTATATTGTTCATGCCCCGGCGTATCCGCTACGATAAACTTGCGCTTGTCAGTAGAAAAGAAACGGTACGCGACATCAATGGTAATACCTTGCTCGCGCTCAGCCGTCAGTCCATCCACCAAAAGCGCAAAATCCAAATCTCCGGCTTGCGTACCCACTTTCTTGGAATCGGCTTCCAACTGAGTCAGTTGATCTTCAAACAACATCTTGGATTCATACAGCAGACGCCCGATCAAAGTGCTTTTTCCGTCATCCACGCTGCCGCATGTGATAAAGCGAAGCAGGCTTTTGTTCTCGTGTGTTTTCAAATACAGCTCGATGTCCTCGGCTATCAAATCAGATACATGCGCCATTAGAAATAGCCCTCCTGCTTCTTTTTCTCCATTGAACCGGTTGAATCATGATCAATCAACCGCCCTTGCCGTTCGGATGTTCTGGTAAGCAGCATTTCCTGAATGATGGCCGTCAACGTATTGGCTTCACTTTCAATCGCACCGGTGAGCGGATAACATCCCAATGTACGGAATCGCACGCTTTTCATCATCGGCTGCTCGCCTTCCCGCATCGGTAAACGCTCGTCATCCACCATGATCAAAGTACCATCGCGCTCGACGACAGGCCGTTCCTTGGCAAAATATAATGGCACAATAGGTATATTATTCAAATAGATATACTGCCAGATATCGAGTTCTGTCCAGTTAGAAAGCGGAAACACCCGGATACTCTCACCTTTATGCTTACGCGCATTGTATAGCCGCCAGAGTTCGGGGCGTTGCAACTTGGGATCCCAGCGATGCTGCGCGGAGCGGATGGAAAAAATACGTTCCTTGGCACGGGATTTTTCTTCATCGCGGCGGGCACCGCCAAATGCCACGTCAAAACCATATTTATCCAGCGCCTGCTTCAATCCTTCAGTCTTCCAGATATCCGTATGAATCGCCGAGCCGTGCGTGAATGGATTAATTTTCTTTTCCACACCCTGCGGATTGATATGAACGATCAGCTCGAGTCCAAGCTTTTTCGCCATAACATCGCGAAATTCAATCATTTCCCTGAATTTCCAGGTGGTATCGACATGCAGCAACGGAAACGGCGGTTTTGAAGGATAAAATGCTTTCATCGCAAGATGCAGCATCACTGCACTATCTTTTCCAATGGAATAGAGCATCACCGGGTGTTCGCATTCCGCAACCACCTCCCGCATGATCTGAATACTCTCAGCTTCAAGGCGCTGTAAATGTGTCAGCATTATTAATTGTTTCCTTTATTGGTAAACACAACCGGTATAGCGTTATATTAAATGGCCTCAGATGCATTTAATATGAAATGAACTACTTTTTCTTATAGTCATTTACTGCCGCAGAATGGTGATTAGCACGTCAAAAACGTCCATTAATCTTAGACAGAATAAATCCCAAACGGGATGTGGATTTTGATTTATAGCTCAGGGAATATTATTTACAACGTCGAGTTTTTAGTGCGATTTACTGTAAATTTTTTACCTATTCTTGCCAACCTCAACCTATAAGAATATTTTATCCGATACTCGCAATAATGTCAGTCAACAAAACATTATATTCACTTCTTATTATAAAAATGAGCACACAATCTGAGAAAGCCATTTATATCGGCAATTGATTCAGGTATAATGCCGCGCTTTGGGTCGTTAGCTCAGCCGGTAGAGCAGCGGACTTTTAATCCGTTGGTCGGCAGTTCGAATCTGCCACGACCTACCAAAACAAATAAAAGGACTACAGGTCATAGACTTATAGTCCTTTTTTATTTTCTAAAAAAATTAATCATTTGAACTTTCAATTAAATCTCTGTAAACATTGTGAGTAGCCGCTGCATCTGACCCTACTGGGGAAGGATAAGTACAACCATCCGACTATGCACTGATGTGTTATGCACTGGTTGATGCGGTTATAGAATCAAAGAAGGGAGAGTTGATTCAAAGGATTAGAGTAATTTAACCTTCATTGGTTCCCCCTCCTCCTATCATCATTATTACGGTTAGCTGTGATGCGGGTCTTGCACGTAATGAGGGGCGATAGGATTGTCTCATTTCAGACTTACGATTATAAATAAAGGAGAAGCAAGCTATAGAAGAACACGATTTCACTGGAGTTATTGACGGATTCAAGTACGTGAGCGAATGATTCTAATAGAAACAACTAAAAACGCCAGAAGTAACGAATTTAGGGATGTCGCAAGGTATAGAGAAGCAGAAAAAATCACATGGGATTGCGAAATACCGCTCTACTCTCAAATTCATGACAAGTATCTATTAGATAAAGATGAAATAATTGAAGAGATTCGTATTGACGTGAAAACATTATGTACCATAGCAATAGAGCTGATAAAGCATGCTGCGCCAGGCGTAGTCCGTGAAGCACGGTAGGATTATTGAGATTAGATCGTATAAGGATAGGATGAAATGAGTTTTTTCGAATGGCCGTGTGAACTGGTTTTTAGTGTCTGTACCTTTTTCGTAATGACAAAGGCCTTATTGGCATTAATTCTCTGCGTTATTTCGGCCGGGATGATTTTCATAGCAATAAAAGAAATAATCAAGAATTTGAGGAAATAATTCGAGTTGAGCTACTGCTCACAAAATACTCAATTTAAGGAAATAGCATGAGTCCAAAACTTGCATATAGAGCACACCACACTTTTAATCCGTTGGTCGGCAGTTCGAATCTGCCACGACCTACCAAAAACAAGAACTTAGGAATACAATTCTAAGTGCTTTTTTAATTTATGAATATCCAATATGCAAGCACAATGTCAGCAATTCCGCGCAACACAAATTAGCAAAATCCATCGTCTTAAGATATTAATAATCAGATAATTATGCAAATTAAGCTTGCCGTCAACGGTACGTTAATGAGAGGTTTGGCGTTAAACCACAATTTGCTGGAGTTGGGCGGTGTATTTGTGGAAGAAGCGCTAACCGCGCCTTTCTACCGGCTTTGGTCGATTAACGATCAGCATCCCGCCATGCAACGTTTCGCCAGCGGCGGGCAAATTTCCTTGGAGATTTGGTCTATAGATTCATCCAAAATCGGTGAATTGTTAAGCCGTGAACCGGCCGGGCTCTCGGTTGGAAAAATTCTCTTGGCTGACAACCGGGAAGTATTAGGAATCCTTGGAGAATCGTATCTTTGCGAAGGGATGCAAGAGATAACTCAATTTGGAGGATGGCGGGAATACAAGGGGCTGCGTTAATTTCACTCTGCGCAGACCTTGAATGATTCATCCAATTTGCATTATCTCCTTCATACTTCACGGCAAAACGAACATCGATCGCTAACCGGTGTGCATCGCAGTATAATGCGTTAAGTTTTTCTTGATCCATTCCCGAGCGTGGCGGTTCCATCAAAGCAGACTGCAGATTGATTCCGGACAGCCATTCTTCTGATTTTATGCTTGATATCAATGCCATTTTCGCGCCCGGCGGCGTACTCTCCCAACACATTGCAGGTTTCCGCACGCGCGCGCAGCAAGTGGAAATGGCGCAGGCGATCGCGGATACAATCGCCAAGCATCAAATTCTGGTGGCCGAAGCTGGAACCGGTACGGGCAAGACGTTCGCTTATCTCGCGCCTGCATTGCTGGCGGGCGGCAAGGTGATTATTTCGACCGGTACTAAAACATTGCAGGACCAATTATTCAATCGCGATATTCCGACCGTGCGTGCAGCGCTAGGAATACCGGTCACGGTAGCTTTACTGAAAGGGCGGGCGAATTATGTGTGCCACTACCATTTGGAGAGAAGCTTGCAGGATACTCACCTCAGCTTTATCAACCGCGATGAGATTCACTATCTGCAACTGATCGAGCGTTATGCCAGCCGCAGTCAGAGCGGCGATAAAAGCGGTTTGAGTGAAGTGCCAGAAAATGCAGCGATCTGGCAAAACGTCACGTCCACGCGCGACAGTTGTCTGGGCTCGGAATGTCCCAGTTACAAAAAATGTTTTGTCATGGAAGCGCGCAAGCAAGCACTCACTGCGGATATCGTGGTGGTAAATCATCACCTGTTCTTCGCGGATGTGATGCTGCGAGATGAAGGATTGTCCGAGCTGTTGCCTGCCTGTAATACAGTTATTTTTGACGAGGCGCATCAATTACCTGAAACCGCCAGTTTGTTTTTTGGCGAATCGATCAGTACCGGCCAATTGCTCGATTTGGCGCGCGATGCCAAAGTAGAAGCGGTTCAAGCCGCCGGGGATTTTACCGGATTGCCCGATTCGATCGCGGCAATGGAAAAAGCTGTGCGCGATTTGCGCTTGACGATTACGGAAGAGAATACGCGCTTGTCGCTGGCGGCTGCCATGCAAAATAGCGGTTTTAGTCAAGCGCTGGGGAATATGCTAGAAAAACTGACCACGCTGGTCAAGTTACTGGAAAGCCAAGCGGAACGATCCGAAGGATTGGAGAATTGCCGCCAGCGCGCGGCGGCGCATTTGTATCTGCTGCAGCGCTGGCGCGATGAAACGGAAATGCAGGAGCATGTGCGCTGGGTCGAAGTCTATCACCACGCTTTACAGCTGAACGCCACGCCGTTGTCGATCGCGGAAATTTTCCAAAGACAAATGGCTGCATCGCCGCGTGCCTGGATTTTTACTTCCGCAACCTTATCGGTGAAAAAGGATTTCAGCCATTACAATAACGAAATGGGACTGACCGCGGCGCAAACGGCGTGCTGGGAAAGTCCGTTCGATTTTGCGCAGCAGGCGTTATTGTACGTTCCGCCCGGCTTGCCGGAACCGCAACAGAGGAATTACACCGATCAAGTGGTTCAGGCGGCGCTGCCGGTATTACGCGCGAGCCGTGGACGGGCCTTTTTCCTTTGTACCAGTTTACGTGCCATGCAGCGTGTGCACGAGTTGTTGCAAGCCACCGAGGATTTCGATTTCCCGTTGCTGCTGCAAGGACAAGGTTCCCGCTCCAATATGCTGGAGCGTTTTCGCGCATTGAACAATGCCGTGCTCATTGGCAGTCAATCGTTCTGGGAAGGTATCGATGTACGCGGCGATGCGTTGTCGCTGGTCATCATCGATAAATTGCCGTTTGCGCCGCCGGACGATCCGGTGCTGGCTGCGCGGATTGACAAAATGAACAATGAAGGACGCAATGCATTTATGGAATACCAATTGCCGCGCGCAGTCATTAACCTGAAACAAGGCGCCGGCCGGTTGATCCGCGATGAAGCGGACCGTGGGGTGCTGATGATTTGTGATCCACGCTTGACTACGAAAGCCTATGGCAAACAAATATGGCAAAGTCTGCCACCGATGAAACGTACACGCGATCTGGCGGAAGTCGAACGTTTCTTTGCTGTCTGAGATGCCTTCCCACGGCTGTTGCGCTGATAATCAAAATCCAATTATTGATTCGATAAAACATGAAAATTAATTTTGCTTTACGTTGGTTTGTTTTCTTTTTACTGGCACTGGTGCTTTCCGGCGTCAGCGCGAGCACATTGGATATTCCGTTGATTGCTACCGAGAGGGAACTGCAAAAAGAACTGGCTGTTGAGAAGCTGAATGACATTATCAGCAGCATCAAACTGCGAAAAGATCAGGCGGAAGCAATGTCGAAGGCGTTGACGAAAGCCAAGACAGAGCAGGAGAAAAACAGAATTCAGGCGGAATTGACTGGATTAAACAATGCCATCGCGGAGCAGAAATCGTCATTTGAAATGATTCTGACGGCGGGCTTGGAGCTAAGCAAAGAGGAAGCGTCAGAAAAAAGAGAATTCGATTGGCAGAAAGATTTACTGGAAATCGTCCAACCGATCATGAGCGAATTGCGTCAATTGACCGAGAATAAGCGTAAAACGGATAGCTTGCAAAAGAAAATCGATTTCTATAAATCGCAAATCCGCGTCATCAATGAAGTACTTAAACATATTGGGGAAATCAATAAAGCCGGTTTTGAAAAAGAGGCTTTAGCCGAGTTTGAGCGCATCAGCAAAAAATGGAATGATCAATTGCTGGAAAACCAGCATCTTCTGGAAGTTGCACAATTACAACTCGAGGAGATGATTAAATCACAATCCGCTAAAGAAATATCCTTGGGTGAACATGTACAACAATTTGCCGCGGGACGCGGCGCCACCTTGTTGATGGCGTTGACTGCTTTTATTTCCGTGTATTTCTCGATGCTATCGTTGCAGAAGCTGCTGCACTGGCTGAATCATCGCAAGAAAGAGGAAAGAAGAACCTATTACCAGCGTATTAGCACATTGTTTTATCATTTTCTGATGGCGGCGTTGTCGATCACAGCGGTGTTTTATGTGCTGAGTGTGCGTAACGACCAGGTGTTAATCGGTATTACCGTGTTACTGCTGCTGAGTATTATTTGGCTGCTGAAGAGCTCTATTCCCAGTTATATCAATGAGCTACGGATACTATTGAATACCGGATCAGTCAGGGAAGGCGAATGCATCAACTACAATGGCATCCCGCTGCTGGTGGAAAGTTTGAATTATTACAGCAAGTTGACCAATCCCATGTTGCCCGGATTGGAATTGCGGCTCACTTTGGCGGAACTGGCCAATTACGTTTCCCGTCCGTACTCGGCTGACGAGCCCTGGTTTCCATGCCAAAGGGGCGATTTCGTGATGCTTTCCGATAATACCTTTGCCATGGTGAAATGCATTACTCTGGAAAGCATTGTGCTATCGCAGCCAAACGGTGTCATGCCGATCACATATAGCATTGCCGATTTCTTGGCCGAGCAGCCTAAGAATTTTTCCCTGGGGTTTACTGTAACTAGCGATTTCGGTATCGATTACCAGCATCAATCCCAATGCGCCACCGTGATCCCGGAAATATTATGTGCCGGTATCCACCGCGGCTTGCTGCTGGAATCCTTTGGTCATTCACTGAATAATTTAGTGGTGCATTTCGCTCATGCCAATACGTCGTCGCTGGATTACAAAATTGCCGCTACTTTCGATGGCACGGCTGCGGGAGATCTGTTCGCCATTAAACGGGCGCTACAGCGTTATGCGGTTGAGGTTTGCAATCAACAGCAGTGGGTCATACCGTTTAACCAGCTGGTTATTCATAACGCCAAGGATTAATCATGAAATTAGCAACCTGGAATGTAAATTCGCTCAAAGTAAGGCTGCCGCAGGTAATCGATTGGCTGCAAACGAACCAGCCGGATATGCTGTGTTTGCAGGAAACCAAATTATCCGATGAAAATTTTCCGGCCGCAGAAATTGCCGCGATCGGCTATGAATCGGTATTTATCGGGCAGAAGACCTATAACGGTGTCGCGATTCTCAGCAAGCAAAAAGGAAGCGAAATTATTACCGCAATACCCGGGTTTGAAGACGAGCAGAAACGCGTGGTGGCGGCAACCTATGGCGATGTGCGCGTCATTTCCGTGTATGTGCCGAACGGCGACACGGTCGAATCGGAAAAATATCAATACAAACTGCGCTGGTTACCCGCCTTGACCGGATGGTTGCGACAGGAACTAAAGAATCATCAAAAACTGGCCATCTTGGGCGATTTTAATATCGCGCCGGAAGATCGCGATGTCTACGACCCGCAATTGTGGCAAGGTAAAGTATTGTGCAGTCAACCCGAACGCGCGGCTTTCGGTGATCTATTGCAGCTGGGATTGACAGATAGCTTCCGCTTATTTGAACAAGCGGAAAAATCGTATACCTGGTGGGATTACCGCATGATGGCTTTTCGCCTGAATCGGGGACTACGCATCGACCATATTCTACTCAGCAATGCGCTCGCAAGTGTCTGTACAAGCTGCACGGTTGATAAAGCGATACGCAAGCTGGAACGTCCTTCGGATCACGCGCCCGTTGTGGCCGAATTAACCGCCTGAGCCGGAATTACGGATTGTTGCGGGATACTTCCTGGAGTCCTTTTTTTAAAGTCTCCAGATTCTTTTCCCGTGCGTCGATTTCTTCACGCATCCGTTCGACCCGATTGAGATAGCGCTGGTAATTACGCTCACTGCCCAAGCGATCCGGAGCACCGTCTTTGTAATCGCTTTTTAATTCGCCGAGGCGTTTCTCTTCTTCCGTTATTCTGCTTTGTATTTTCTCGCGCTGTTCCTCGAGTTTCATCGCTTCGCGGCGTTTTGCGATTCTTTCTTCGACATCGCCGGAATCGACCGAAGGCACAACCACAATCGGCGGTAAGTCAATTTTTTTGGCGTTGCTCGACGGTACGTTGGAATAAGTCACGTTACCACGCTCGTCGACATGCTTATAAACACCGGCTTGTATCGAATAGGAAAAAAAAGCCAGAACAATCAACAAGAAATTATTTTTTTTCATGCATCACCCTATGGACCGGTTGTGATTTTTAGAGCAGCTACAGTCTGGCGAGTTCTTTCTTTAAAGCGGTGATGTTTCTTTGATGCTGGAATAATTTATTTCTTAGCTGCACGACTTTTTCATGAGAATTACTTGCTTCAGCGGCATCGCCGAATTGATCGAGATGCGTTTGCGTATCGACGAAATGCTTTTCTTCGGCCGACAATTCCTTTTGCAGAATCCGACGGCGTACCGTATCGCGTTCCTTTTGCGTTGTATCTTTTACACGGGGCGCATTTCCATTGGATCGTGACTTGGCCGGACCGGGTTCGGAATTTCTCGAATACGATGCAATAGATATTTTCTCCGAGTTAGGGATGCGGCGGTTGGTAAAAGTGATATTGCCGTCCTTATCAACATGCTTGTAGATGTTCGTTTCAGCAATGGCCTGCGATATAGAACTCAACAAAATAAGGGCGAATAGGATTAATAATGTTCCGGTTTTCATATTTTGCTAGAAGAATGTTGATCACAATTACCGCTACCCGATCAGTCTACCAATGATTTCTCTAACGAAAAGCAAAAAAAGAGCTAATAAATCCTGCTTATTGCGCTTTACGGTTCTATTTTTTCATGCCTACCGATTCCGTCACGATGGCTAAAATCAATTTGAATTAAATTTATAAGCTGTAATACATATCAAATTCAACCGGATGCGTCGTTGTGCGCAGCAAAATCACTTCATCCATTTTCAGTTGAATATACGCATCGATGATGTCATTGGAGAAGACACCGCCGCGAATCAGAAAATCGCGATCTTTATCCAGACAATCCAGTGCTTCATCCAATGACGCGCACACATTCGGCACTTTGGCAGCTTCTTCCGGCGGCAAATCGTACAGATTTTTGTCCATCGGATCGCCTGGATGAATTTTGTTCTGAATGCCGTCGAGTCCGGCCATCATCAACGCGGTAAACGCCAGATACGGATTGGCGGTCGGATCGGGGAAACGGACTTCGATACGCCGCCCCTTGGGGCTGCTGGTGTGCGGAATGCGAATAGAGGCCGAACGGTTGCTGGCGGAATAAGCCAGATTGACTGGAGCTTCATATCCGGCAACCAGCCGTTTGTACGAGTTGGTGCTGGGATTGCAAATGGCATTCAGCGCTTTGGCATGTTTCAGAATACCGCCGATGTAATACAGCGCGATCTCGGACAAGCCGGCGTAACCATTGCCGGAGAATAAGTTCTTACCGTCTTTCCAGATGGATTGATGCACATGCATGCCGGATCCGGCATCGCCCACGATCGGCTTGGGCATGAAAGTAGCTGTTTTACCGTACGAATGCGCGACATTGTGAATGACATATTTGAGCACTTGGTTCCAGTCCGCGCGTTTAACCAGGCTGTTGAAGCGGGTGCCGATTTCACATTGACCCGCCGTGGCGACTTCATGATGATGCACTTCGACACCAATGCCCATGTCTTCCAATGTCAGGCACATCGCGGAACGGATATCCTGCAGCGAATCGACCGGCGGTACGGGAAAGTAACCGCCTTTGATGGACGGGCGATGACCGATATTGCCGCTCTCGTATTTGATCGCAGAACTCCAGGCGGCTTCCTCGGATTCGATTTTGACCGAGCATCCGGACATACCGGTATGCCAGCGCACCGAATCGAAAATAAAAAATTCCGGTTCCGGACCGAAGTAAGCCACATCGCCAATACCGGTTGATTTTAAGTAAATTTCACCCCGCTTGGCCAATGAACGCGGATCGCGGCTATAGCCCTTGCCGTCTGCCGGCTCGACCACATCGCACGTCATCAGCAATGTCGGTTCATCCATGAAAGGATCCATGTTGGCGGTATCCGGATCGGGGATCAACAACATATCGGATGCTTGAATGCCTTTCCAGCCGCCTATCGATGAACCGTCAAAAGGATGGCCATCTTCAAATTTATCCGCATCGAAGGTATGCGCAGGTACGGTAACATGATGTTCTTTACCATTGGTATCGGTAAAGCGTAAATCAACAAACTTAACTTCATTGTCTTGAATCAATTTCAAAACATCATTTACCACCATTTTTTCTCTCCAGACTAGCGTGACAAATTGTATAAATAAAGATGCAATTAGATAGAATTATACCAGCACAATAACGCGAATGATTTGAAACGATGCACACGATTGCCATCAAACGGACTGACCCAGCAGAAACTTCCAAGTGTCAGGGTGTGCATTCTACTGTACTATCGCCGGTCAAGTCTTTACGATTCACACAACAGTAAGATGGAGCAATCGCTTAATTGTGCTGCTTATTCCCGTGAAATCAGAGAAATAGCGTTTCTTACCGAAGAAAATCAAGACCATGCAGTAGCCACACCCGGAATGTCCAACGCACTCAACATACTTAAAGAAGTTTTCGGCTATCCCGCATTTCGCGGGCAGCAAGCGGAAGTGATCGAACACATTGCCCGTGGCGGTGATTGTTTGGTGCTGATGCCGACGGGCGGCGGTAAGTCGTTGTGTTACCAAATTCCGGCGTTATTGCGCGATGGCGTTGCCATCGTCGTGTCCCCGCTGATCGCTTTGATGCAAAATCAAGTAGCGGCGCTGCATGAATTAGGAGTGCGCGCGGCGGTTTTGAATTCCTCCCTATCGCAGCAAGCGGCCGCGGAGGTTGAGCAAAAGCTTCTGGCGGGTGATTATGATTTGCTGTATGTCGCGCCGGAACGGTTGTTGACGGCGCGCTTTCTGAATCTGATCGCACGCACCCCGATCGCGCTGTTTGCCATCGACGAAGCGCATTGCGTGTCACAGTGGGGGCATGATTTCCGTCCGGAATACATACAATTGTCGGTTTTGCACGAGCGTTTCCCGGAAGTGCCGCGCATTGCGCTGACCGCGACAGCCGACATGGATACCCGCAAGGAGATTATTGAACGGCTGGGATTGGATGAAGCCAGGTTATTCGTTTCCAGCTTTGACCGCCCGAATATCCGCTATCAGATTATCGATAAAGCCAATAGCCGGGCACAACTACTGTCTTTTCTGCGAACGGAACATTCCGGCGATGCCGGTATCGTGTATTGCCTGTCACGCAAAAAAGTCGAGGAAACAGCAGCGTGGCTGACTGCGCAGGGTTTGCGCGCGTTGCCATACCACGCCGGTATGGACATGCAAGAGCGCAGCCAGAATCAGGAAAGATTTTTGCGCGAAGAAGGTATTGTCATGGTTGCCACTATAGCTTTTGGCATGGGCATTGATAAGCCGGATGTACGTTTTGTCGCGCATTTGGATTTGCCCAAAAGCATTGAAGGTTATTACCAGGAAACCGGCCGCGCCGGGCGCGACGGGCAAGCGGCCAATGCCTGGATGGTGTATGGTCTTGGCGATGTCATTCAGCAACGGCGCATGATCGAAGAATCGGAAGCGCAGCTCAAATTTAAACAAGTTGCCGCTCGCAAACTGGAAGCCATGCTATCGCTGTGCGAAACAACCACCTGCCGCCGCTTGCGCATGCTGAGTTATTTCGGTGAAACCACCGATGATATGGCGGCGTGCGGCAATTGCGATGTTTGTTTGAACCCGCCGCAAGTTTGGGATGCCACTGTAGAAGTGCAGAAAGCATTGTCGTGCGTTTACCGTGCCGGGCAAAATTTCGGTACGGGTCATTTAATCGATATTTTGCGCGGCAATCTGACCGAACGTGTCAAAGAATGGCATCACGACCGGTTGACTACGTTCGGCATCGGTAAAGAATTACCGGAAAAAACCTGGCGTGCGGTATTCCGTCAGATCATCGCACTGGGTCTGCTATCAGCAGACAGTGAAAGTCATGGCGCATTGCACCTGACTGAAGCAAGCCGCTCAGTGCTAAAGGGACAACAAACCGTGCAGTTGCGGCTGCAAACTCAGGCGGGGCACGCATTTGAAAAACGACCAAGCAGCGATTTGATGTTGCTGGATGCAACCGAACGGTATCTTTGGGAGCAGCTACGCGCATGGCGAGCGAAAATGGCTAAAGAGCATGGTGTGCCAGCGTACGTTATTTTTCACGATGCCACCTTGCGCGAACTGGCGCGGCAGTGTCCAAAAACGCAAGATGAATTACGTCAGGTCAGCGGTATCGGCGCACGCAAGCTTGATAAATACGGCGGCTATCTGATTGAAATCCTTCGTAGTTGTGAGTCTGGGCTAAGACAGTAAACTACTTGTTTGAATATTTGGCGTTCTGTTATATACTCGAATCCCTAATTAAATTTGGGTATTTTAAAAAGAAAGGAACGATTAGAATGATGAAAAAATCAATTTTTGCTGCAACTTTAGTAATTTTCTTAGCTGCTTGTTCAAACGCAAATATGGGTGATCCTAATGCGAGCGCAGATGATTGTAAGTTTGGCGTGGGTGGTAATGGTGAATGTCTCAAAGAAGGACAAGATCCACGGCCTTTTGGTGGTACCAGCAAACCTGGGCACTAACCCTCAAGTATCAAAGCATCAAATAAAAAAACCGCCCGAAGTGGCGGTTTTTTTTATGGCTAGGAAACCGATACACATCAAATTTGCTTGCGGCGGGCGCTATAACCTACTAGACCTAGCCCAACCAGTAATAACGCATAAGTATCAGGTTCTGGAACAGGGCTGATGGTACGGGAAAAAGAAGTGACCGGATGTGAATTGGGGTGTGTCGTTAGGGAACTTACCGAAAAAACAAGCTCACCCCGATTGAAATTAAGCCCCGCCCAATTCACATACAAATGGTTTGCATCAAAACTCAAGATGGGTGTGCCGCTCACCGCGGTATTTGAAACCAGGCTGAATGATGTAAACGGGTTGATACTCGCGGATACATCGCTAATAGCAAAGCCATTAAATGCAGTCGGCGAGAAATTGCCGCCATGCGCGAAAGAAATCACAAATTCATCACCACTGAAATCTAGCGTACCGAAACCATCGACCACATTCGATATTTCCACACCGGTATCGACCCGATAATCGCCATTACCCGCCGACGCATACGGCGTACTCAAGTTCGGTAAATAGTACTGATAATTGACTGTATGTCCGTCAAAAACACCGGCATTAGCGATACTGGTAACTGAACCCAAACAAACTGCAACAGAAACCGCTATCAATCGTAAATAACTCTGCATCATTTCACTCCTCTAAAATTAACTTGCGCGCCAAACGATTCACTGATAAATCATGGTGCGTATGATGCAGCAAGCACTCTGAATTAAATAGGTAAAAGTGTCATAAAATTAATGAGATGAATGCACCAAAAGTGCCCTAGTCAGTTTGTAGTCGGGATTAACCGGGAGTTGAGAGGCGGATGTCCCGGTTGGTAAAGCATTACAGCGAAATTGAATTTGGTAAGTGACTTATTTATGACTGAAATCGGCAATACTGAGAATAGAATGTGTACCGGTAAGCAAGCTGCGTAATGAAGGTTTATTCATCCTGGATGACACATTAATTTTGAGTAGAGTCGGTAGTTAATCCGCAAGTATCCAAAGAAAAATCATACTTTCCATAAAACAGTGAATAAAATAACCATCACAGATCACGGGCAAGTTTTAATGAAACAATCTCACAGCAATAAAACCACTCAGCTAATCAACTCGAGCAGCGCATGAACAAGCTATTGCTACTTGGCTATGGAAATCCAGGACGCGGGGACGATGCATTAGGTCCGTTGCTGGTCGAGCATATCGCTCAGTTACAATTGGCGGATGTAGCTTGCCTCGTTGACATGCAATTGCTGATTGAGCATGCTGCCGATTTAACGGACTTTGACCGGATTATATTTGTGGATGCGGATATGTCGTGCCAGGAACCTTTTGAGTTTTCAACCGTGACTGCGGAAAAAGACGCCAGCTATACCAGCCATGCTTTAACACCAGCGGCGGTGCTGTATGTTTACCAGCAAATCCATTCGCACGCCGCGCCACCTGCTATTCTGCTGCGTATCCGCGGTTATCGTTTTGAACTGGGCGATTATTTAAGCATGCAAGCCAATGAAAATCTGGCGGCCGCCATTTTAAAAATTCAGCAATGGATTCCACAGCAACAATGAAAAAACCGGTTCCGCCAGTGAAATTTTTCCCGCTTTTATTGTTGATCGCACTATTGCTGATTACATCCCCACTGGTATTTGCACATACTGGCGATGGTTGCCATCGGCTTATGGGCCTCACAAGCGCATGGCAGCGAAATGCCATCCAATATATCGCTGCCTCCTACGCGGCGGGTTTTATGCTGGCGACTATGCTATTGCATCTATGCGGCATCGGCTTAGCCCTGTTATGCAAAAAATTTACCGGCACCCGGTGGATTCGCTTCAGCGGTATCATCATTGCCGGTTATGGTGGTTTTTTATTAATCCCGTAAGCCGCTGGATGATGAGGTAATACATGCATGAGCTATCGCTTGCCGAAAGTATCTTACAACTCATCGAAGACGCCGCGATTGAACAAAAATTCACACAAGTCAAAACGGTATGGCTGGAAGTCGGTCAGCTGGCTTGTGTCGAACAGGAATCGCTGCGCTTCTTTTTTACTGTGGTAACGGAAGACAGTATCGCCCGGCAAGCCAAGCTGGAAATTATCGACATTGCCGGACAGGCTATGTGCGATCAATGCCATCAAGTTATGATGATCGCCACCTACCACCAGGTCTGTTCGCAGTGCGGCAGCTACGCGCTGCATGTCACGCAAGGGAATGGCATGCGCATCAAGGAACTGGAAGTGGAATAAAAGGAATCGATTATGTGTACAACTTGTGGTTGCGGCATTGGGCAGACGCGCATTAATGGTCAATCAATGCAATCGCGGCATCATTCAAATACCCGGCTTCAGTATCGTACGTTGCAATCCGCGCATGATCATGCGCATGAAAAAGTAGCAGTGCCTGTAACCGTGGATCACGCAGCTGATACGCTGCATTTTGGCAGCGGCATCGCGGGTACGCACGCACCCGGGATGAGCCAATCCAGAATGGTTAAAATCGAGCGCGACATTCTGACAAAAAATAACCAGTTTGCCGCCGGAAATCGCCAGTATTTAGCAGAGCACGGCATTTTTGCGCTGAATCTCGTGTCCAGTCCGGGTTCCGGCAAAACCACGTTGCTCGTCAAAACGATTGAAATGCTGCGCGACCGGTTCCCGATTACTGTGATCGAAGGCGATCAGCAAACCGACCACGATGCCGCGCGTATCCGTGCAACCGGTGTTCCAGCATTGCAAATCAACACCGGCAAAGGCTGTCATTTGGATGCGCACATGATCGGCCAAGCTTTGCAGCAAATGTCCATACCGGATAACAGCGTGTTATTCATCGAGAATGTCGGCAATCTGGTATGCCCATCCGGTTTTGATCTGGGTGAAGCGCACAAAGTGGTGATTCTGTCCGCCACCGAAGGCGAAGACAAACCGCTGAAATATCCCGACATGTTTTATGCCGCCGATTTGATGCTTCTGAATAAATGCGATTTGCTGCCCCACTTAACTTTTGACGTCGATCTGGTCATTGATTATGCGCACCGTGTTCATCCCGGATTGCCCGTGATGCAAATTTCTGCCACGCAAGGCAGCGGTATGCAGGCATGGATTGATTGGATTTGCGAGGGGTGCCATAGCGCAGCAGCAGGCCCGTCTCTGCAACACATTGATTCCACGCTTGGTTAATCCACACAACACCACTATCGCGCTGGCTATTGGCGGCCCTTCCGTTCTAGCCTGCGGCGCCTGGCTGAAAAACACCATTTGTGTGACGCAAGGAAATAGCGCGCATCTCTCTCCGCTCATTGGCGACTTGGCAACGGTGGAAGCTCGTCAGCAATTGGATCGAACCGTGCAGCGCTTATGTCTGGATTATGCAATTCAACCGGAAATCGTTACGCACGACCTGCATCCGGATTTTTACAGCACGCAATTTGCGCAAACATACGCCGGACAGCGGCATATTCCCGTATTGGCCGTGCAACATCATCATGCCCACATTGCCGCCATTTGCGCCGAACACCAATTGACCCAACCGGTATTAGGTCT
This sequence comes from Nitrosomonas oligotropha, assembly GCF_900106555.1. Taxonomy (GTDB): domain Bacteria; phylum Pseudomonadota; class Gammaproteobacteria; order Burkholderiales; family Nitrosomonadaceae; genus Nitrosomonas; species Nitrosomonas oligotropha_A. The sequence goes on from NZ_FNOE01000005.1 coordinate 50,099, forward strand.
GGCGCTGGATGGGGTCGGCCTGGGAACGGACAACACGCCTTGGGGCGGCGAGTTGCTATTGGTTGATGGCGCCCGTTTTGACCGGCTGGGTCACCTAATGACTTTAGCTTTACCAGGTGGAGACCGCGCCGCACAGGAACCGTGGCGCATGGCGGCGGCGGCATTATTCCGTCTAAATCGCGGCGCTGAAATTATCCCTCGTTTCCAGGATCAACCGGCAGCTGCAACGGTTGCGGCGATGCTGGCAAGAGACCTGAATTGCCCGCAAACATCCAGCATGGGGCGTTTATTTGACGCAGCGGCCGGATTGCTGGGCATTAATGCAATGCAATCGCACGAAGCACAAGCCGCCATTCAATTACAACAATTCGCTGAACAACATGGAGAAACCGGTGCGCTGATGGACGGTTATCGCATCAACGCTGATAACCAACTGGATTTCTCGCTCCTATTGTCAGCACTGATCGATTGCCGTGATGCCGGACACGATGTTGCCTACGGTGCCGCGTTATTTCATGCCACACTGATTGCCGGATTGGCAGCATGGATTGAATCAGCGGCCGAGCAACATAATATTGCACATGTGGCACTGGGCGGCGGGTGTTTTCATAACACAATATTGCGGCACGGCTTGATCCGCCGCTTGACTGCATCGTCTCTGAAAATATTTCACGCGCGGCAAATGTTACCGGACGACAGCGCGATTGCGTTAGGTCAGGCATGGGTAGCATTGCAACACAACCGGTTATAATGACGGTTTCTTACAACCGAAGGCCTTAGAATGAGCAACTATGTACAACGCTTTCTTCTGGAAAACCTGGATATCCGCGGTGCCATAGTACGCCTCGATTCCGTTTGGATAGCGATGTTAACCGGGCGCAACTATCCGCAACCGGTAACCCGGCTGCTCGGCGAGATGAGCGCCGTCACCTTACTGATGGGTGAAAACCTCAAACAAACCGGCCGGCTGACCATACAATTGAATGGCAACGGTCCGGTTTCGATGCTGGTTATCGACTGCACCGATACATTACATATTCGCGGCATGGCAAAACACGCAGAAAACATCGCAGCACAGCCTGTATCCGAACTGCTCGGTCACGGTCAATTGCTGATTACATTGGATATGCCGTCCATGCGCGAATGCTATCAAAGCATCGTACCGCTCGACGGTGATAACATCGCCGAAATCTTTGAACATTACTTCCGGCAATCCGAGCAATTGCCTTCACGTTTATTCCTGATTACCACCGACACCGCGATTTTTGGCTTGTTGCTGCAAAAATTGCCCAATGCTGACCAACAGGATCCCGATGGCTGGACACGCGCCGAAGCACTGGCAGCGACAGTGCATGACCATGCCTTATTCGATTTGACTACGGAAGAAATATTGACTCGCTTGTTTTATCAAGAAACTATCCGCATTTTCGATGCGCAAACCATCCAATACGGCTGCGGGGAAGATCCCGCCAAGATTTACGCCCTGCTGCGCTCGCTCGGACGTGAGGAAGTCGATTCAATCCTGAAAGAATTCGGCGAAGTTGTCGTTAATGATGACATCTGTAACCGTGAATATCGCTTGGATGCGATCGCTGTTGATGCAGTATTCCGCGAGGCAGGCTCAACGATTCATTGAGTTACTGCATATATTTTGCTAGAACTCACATATTCTTAATATATGCCGTTTTGCACTTCACATATTTTTCACATTTGCTAAGATATGATCGGCTCAAGAATATCCCCGGTGAGCAAACGGTTTCTGTCTTGTAAGAAGCCCGGCCGGGTTCACACGATGAAGTTAGGAGAATTATGATGGCACCACGAATAGCACATGTTGACGATGATTCGGATATCCGCGAAGCAGTTGAGCGGATTCTTTGCAAGAATGGATATGAAGTCAGCAGTTATCTATCTATGCAAGAATTTATCGATTCACTGGAAGATGAAAGCAACCGCCCTGATCTGGCGATCCTTGATGTAATGGTGGAATCCATGGATTCCGGTTTGACTACCTATGCAAAGATTCACAAGCGATTTCCACAAATACAGACCATTTTTCTCACTTCCTTAGGCGATATGATCAGACCTTATTTTGAAGATGGCTCGCACGAATGGGTGTGTATCATGGAAAAACCTGTTGAACCGGTAAGCTTATTGGCAACGATCAACGATCGATTAAAGCATACAGGAGAAGCTGCCTAACCGGACTATTTGAAAATGGCAACCACTGAATTTTCTTGGGATAAATCCAATAGTCAAAATATTCTGCTTGAAATAAAAGGCGATAAACTCAAGCTCAGCGATGATGTATTAATCAGTAATATTCGCTGGTTTATTACTTTCCGCTGGGCATTGATTGTCTCGTTGGTTTTCTTCGAAATCCTGATGCTATCGGCGTCGAATGTATTGACGCAATTTGGCATCAGCGAACAGGAAAAATGGCCGGTCGCCATCATCATGGTGCTGGTTGTCGCTAATATTGCTTACATCTTTGCATTAGACCGTTGCAAACCGGGTAAATATAACTCCCCCTCGATCAATTTATGGGTGCAGATCATTGTCGATTTGATCTGTTTGTCCGTTGTCGTACATTATATTGGCAGCACGACTACGCCCATTTCATTTTTCTATGTGCTGCATATTGCGCTGGCCTGCATCTTTTTTTCTACCCGCGAAAGCCTGTATGTCACCATTTTAGTGTGTCTCATGGATACGATAGTTATCATTGTTGATAACTTTCTGATCACGCAAACGCCATTGTCAACATTAGTCAACAATCATCTTCTGTCCGAGAATGCGCGACTAGATGGTGCAATGTTATGGATGTTTTTTCTCGATATCTTATTTTTTATCGTTTGGTATGTGGTTTCGAGGCTTTCCCTGATCGTTCGCGCGCATGAGCGACACCTGCTGGATGCCTACAGGCAAATTAATCAGGCGCAAGTCGAAAAGGATCAATACGCCGTGCTCATGACGCACCAGCTTAAATCACCGCTGGATGCCATCCGCAGCAAAATCAATTTGATTAAAGGGGGTTATTGCGGAGATGCTTCAGACGGCGTAAATGAGGCGCTGGACAAGATTGATAGCCGCGCGCAAGGCATGTCGAGTTTGATTCTGGACTTGCTTAGGCTCGAACGCTTGAAAGATACCTGTCTTAATACCGCAGTATTCGAGACAGTCGACATTCAAACCACACTGCAAAAATGTATCGAGAAATTAACGCTCGTTGCCAATGCCAAGCATATCGCATTCAATCTAACGATTGAAAATTTCTATTGCAAGGTTATCCCCGATCAACTGGAAATACTTCTGGAAAATATTATTACCAATGCGATTACCTATTCGCATGATAATACAGCGGTAGAGATTACATCCGTCATTAATCAGCGGGACCGGAGTGCCAGCATCACCATTACTGATCACGGCATAGGTATAGAGAATAAAGACTTACCTAACATATTCAACGAATATTTTTATTCACCCAGAGCGGCGCTGCATAATAAGGCAACCAGCGGCATCGGCTTGTCCATCGTAAGAATCGCGGCAGAAAATAATAAGCTAAAAATCAAAGTGACCAGTGAACCCGGCGCGGGTACTTCGTTCACCGTAGTGTTTAACGATATCGAATTGCCCGATGACGACGATCACTAGGAAAAATTTACTTACAACCTCCGGTTATCGATACCATCCCTATTGATACTCAGTGCAGTTGTCCCATCATCTCAATCCAACCTATTCGATTGTGCTGTGATGCCAGTAGCGTCGCTTTAGTTGTCTCCAACTCTCAGCCGACCAGCCATTACCGGTAAAACGCAGCAAGATCGCACCGTCTCTGTCACTACGCAGCAAGCGGCTGTTCAAGTTGAGATAACGTGCCATTACTTCTTCGCGCGGATGGCCATAGCGATTAAGGTAACCGACCGTAAAAACTGTCAATGCCGGACTCACCTGCTGCACAAAACTCATTGTTGAGGATGACAGGCTGCCATGATGTGGCGCGATCAGCACGGTTGCCGGAAGCTTCTCACTGGCGCGGCTAAGTAGCGCTAATTCATCTTTACCTTCAATATCCGCCGGTAATAACACGCTGCCATGCTTCGATGTGATCTTTAGCACGCAACTATTTGAATTGACTTTGCGTTGTGGATTTGCATAATCCTGCGGCAATGGATGCAACAATTCAAAATGCACACCATCCCAATGCAATGACTGTCCGGCCTGGCATTGATCGTGATGCTTTACAGTGCGCCGTATGGGATGCTGATCGCTCAAAGAAGACAACAGCAACTCAACCGGCATTTCATCCATTATCGACAATGCACCACCGCTATGGTCTGTATCCGCGTGCGATACGATCATGGCATCCAGTTTCCGTATGCCTTCACCACGCAAAAACGGCACGACAATGCGGCTACCGCTATCGGTATCGCCAAAACCAGGTCCGGTATCAAACAACACCGTATGATGCGCCGTACGCGCCACAACGGCTAATCCCTGACCGGCATCTAGGATCGTCAACCATAATTCACCGCTTTTGGGCTGCGCAGGCAATACCCAAAACACCGGCAATAACGCCACCACCCCAAGCCAGCGCGCTGGAAAACCTGCAAAAAATCCGCTTGCCAAACTTCCGGGCAACAGCATCCACAAAATTCCGCAAATTGCTGCCAAGATTGCCCACAGCGGTGGCGTATGCTGTTGCCATACAGCCTGTGGAAAATCACTCAGCGCGTGCAATACCGCCATGACGAAACTTAAAACTTCGTGTGCAAGCGGCAGAATAAAGTCAAACAGCGGTATCACTGCCAATAGCGTTAGCGGCACAACCACAAGACTTATCAGTGGAATGGCAATGGCATTGGCAAACGGCGATAACATCGGTATTTGCTGGAAGAAAACCAGTAACAGCGGGATCAGCCCCAGGGTAATCGCCCACTGTACCCGCAGCCAATCGATTAACCAATGAACTCTGCCAATCCGCCCTACTGTGATCAGCATAATAAGCCCGATGGCACCGAACGACAGCCAGAATCCAGGCGCCATGACGGCCCAGGGATCAAGTAGAACCACCCAAAACAGCGCCCAAGCCAGCACTGTTGTTGCGGCAGATTGCCGCCCTCGCCATATTGCGATGGCCACAACGGCCAGCATATAGAGCGTCCGCTGCGCGGGAATTGCAAAACCGGACAGAACCGCATAAGCCAATGCCACAACCAGTCCAGCCGCAACAGCAGCCCGGCGTGCTGGCAAACGTAGCGTCAAATAAGCCAACCGGCGCCATAACCAGAAAACCAGTGCAAAGACCATGCTGGAAATCATCGTGATATGCAATCCGGAAATCGCCATCAAATGATTGGTGCCGGTCCGGGTGAAAATTTGCCATTGATCGCGCGGGATAGCGTGTTGATCGCCCATGGCCAAGGCTTGCAATACACCCGCATACGAATGGCCGGATAAATGAGCGGCAAAGCGCTGTTGAATGTCCTCGCGAATATGCTCAATCCAGTATTTCGGCCTTGAAAACATCGGCTGCAGAAGCTCATTATCAGTTGATGGACGCACGTATCCGGTTGCACGGATATTGCGCTCCAATGCCCAGGCTTCATAATCAAAGCCATGTGGATTCATGCTGCCATGCGGCTGCTTGAGCCGCACTGTAATCCGCCAGCGTTCCCCCGCATGCAGGATTGGCCGCTCCAAAGGATGCGCTCCTGTTTGCCGCACTTTGAACCATGAAATTAGTAGATGTTGAGGTACAACCGCACCGGGCGTAATCACCTGCTCTACATCAAAACGGAAGCGGGTACCGCGCTCATTGCTTTGCTGCACACTCGCTACTACGCCGGTTATTTGTATATCCTGCCGCTCCCAGCTTTGCGGCAAGAAATCGGACAAACGCCACTGTGCCAAGGCCGCAGCCCAGAAAAACCCGATCCCCAAGAAAAACAGGCACAGTAAGATTCTGCGCAGCATGATCGACGCGCCCGATGAATAACGCGCAAGTAATCCGTTGACGGCCAGGATCGGCATTAAACCCCAAGCCCAATCGAGTACGGGTAATTCAGCTTGCTGCTGCAGCAAACCAACGCCAAAAACAAAAGCCAGAATGTTTAATCGTACTGACAAACCGTTTCAACCTTCATCACGTGCAAATCAATGCTTAAAACATCAGTACGGCATCCACAACCTTCACTGTAATCTCCAGCTCTTCGTTTGTAGGATTTTTCTCATAAAATTATAGCGTTATGATTTGTAATAATTTGGTACTATAACATTATGTATTCTTAGCAGATGAAATACAGTTATGCTTGAATCACCGGGCACAGCTCCAGCATACGCGCGGGATGAGTAATAGGAGATGGTATGACACAAAGTGAAGAGCAAAGAAGAAAAGATGACGACATAAAATTCAGCAAAACCGAGCTACTGAGCGAATTGCAGACTTCTCACTTTGAACTGGAAATGCAGTACCGGGAGCTTAAAGAAACACAGCAGCAACTAAGTGAATCTCACAGCCGCTTTGAAGATCTTTACGAATATGCACCGGTCGGCTATCTAACCTTAGACAAAACCGGGCATATTTTATCGCTCAATCTCAGAGGTGCAAAATTACTCAACAATGACCGGGAATCGTTGATTGGCAAATCTTTCATGGAATGTTTCTTTGATATCAACAAACAGGTCTTTACCGATTATTTGCAGAAAGTTTTCATTACCACAGGAAAAACCACAGTTGATCTAAAAATCAAGAACGCGGATGAGCATATCAACTATATCCGGTTGCAAAGCACAGTCATGTGCGATAGCAGCACTTGCCTCATGATCATGTCCGATATCAGTCAGCTTAAGAAAACCATCAATCTTAACCGCAACTTATTAAATGAAAATAGGCGGTTGATGAAAGAACTATTTCAAGTACAAGAAAAAGAACGGCGTTCACTCGCGCGTGAATTGCACGATGAGTTAGGACAATGGCTTACGGTGATACGCATCGAGAATGAAGTCATTCTGAATAATACTCCAGCCGATTCGATGAGCGCTGCCAGTGCGCGCGCTATCGGTGACTGTACTCAGAAAATGAACGAAGTAATTCATGAAATGCTGCATAAATTGCGGCCCATGTTACTGGATACGCTGGGATTGATCGATGCCTTATTGGAACTGAAACGGCAATGGAGCACACACCACCCGCAGATCATTCTTGAATTCAAAGTAAACGGTGAACTGGATAAATTGCATGAATCGATCAATATCGCCATCTTTCGTATCATTCAAGAAGGTTTGAACAATATCTACAACCACTCCGAGGCCACCTGGGCACAAATAAGCCTCAGCCGTGAGAGCGATTTAGAATGCATGGAGGATTGTTTGCTGCTCACCATCGAGGACAACGGCAAGGGGTATAATATCAATCAACAATTTCGCGGATTAGGATTACTCGGTATGCGTGAGCGCGTCATTGCCATGGGTGGCACATTGTCGGTGCGCAGCGCATGCAATGAAGGCACTGAAATCAATATTAAACTGCCCATTGAACACTCAGATTATGACGAAACCAATCTCTATCCTGTTGATTGATGATCATCCCGTAGTACGTACCGGCTATCGCCGATTGCTGGAGAGCACACCCGATATATGTGTCGTCGGGGAAGCCGACGACGGTGAGTCCGGCTACCAATACTACCTGGAATATCAACCGGATGTGACGATTCTGGACTTGAACATGCCAGGCATTGGCGGACTGGAAACCATCCGGCGCATCAAAGCCAGAGATCCCGCAGCACACGTCCTGGTGTTCAGCATGTTGAATAATGTCACGATGGCGCAACGGTCATTAAAAGCCGGAGCCACCGGATTTCTCAGCAAACAAAGCGGAATTGGAGAAATGATTCAGGCGGTGCGGCAAGTCAATGCGGGAAAAATTTATATCGAATCGGAGTTAGCCGCAACGCTGGCACTCAACGCAACACGCAAGGATACCTGCGAAAACCCCCTGGATATGCTCACCAAACGGGAATTTCAAATATTCAAACTGATCGCGGAAGGAAATTCCAGCACGCAAATTGCGGAAAAACTCGCCATCAGCCCAAAAACCGTCGGCGTTCATCATGTCAACCTGATGCGAAAATTGCAATTACAAAACACCACACAACTCATTCGCCTAGCGATTAACAATAACGTCATTCAAACATAAAGACAGCGTAACTTAATTGACGTGCTTTGGAAATAAGCATAATGCTTATTTTCTCAACCCGGCGCATCGATTAAGATGACTACTCTAAACAAGCCATAGTCCCTTAATCAGGAGCAAAAATGACACATATTTCCGCCGTTCTGGGTAGTGAAAGCGAACTGCTGCTCAATCATGTCTGCCATACCATACCGAAGCAAAGCCTGCAGCTGCCCGGTGCGGATTTTGTCGATCGCGTCATGGCACTGAGCAACCGTAAACCCTGCGTACTACGCAATCTGCAAGCGCTTTATAATCAAGGGCGTTTAACGGGTACCGGTTATTTGTCATTACTCCCCGTAGACCAGGGTGTTGAACACTCAGCCGGCGCTTCATTTGCCCCCAATCCCATGTTTTTTGATCCCAAGAGCATTGTCGATTTGGCGATTGAAGGCGGATGCAATGGTGTCGCATCCACACTGGGCGTCCTGGGTATTGTAGCGCGGCGCTATGCGCACAAAATTCCGATGATTCTTAAAATCAATCACAATGAATTGCTGACTTATCCCACTAAATACGATCAAACACTTTTTGCCAGCATCAATCAGGCATTTGATATGGGCGCGTGCGCCGTGGGCGCTACTGTTTTTTTTGGTTCGGACGAATCCCGCCGTCAAATCCAGGAAGTCTCTGCCGCGTTTGAACATGCGCATAACCTGGGCATGGTCACCATTTTGTGGGCTTATACCCGTAACGCTGCGTTCAAAACCGCTGAAAAGGATTATCACGTCAGCGCTGATCTGACCGGTCAAGCCAATCATCTGGCGGTAACCATCGGCGCCGACATCGTTAAACAAAAAATGGCGACCAATAATGGCGGATACAATGTGATTAAATTCGGCAAAACACACCCTAAGGTATACAGTGAGCTGACAACGGAACACCCGATCGACCTGGTGCGGTATCAAGTTGCCAATTGCTACATGGGACGGATCGGTATGATCAATTCGGGTGGTGAATCCGGCAGTGATGATTTGCATCAGGCGATCCGTACTGCGGTCATCAACAAACGGGCGGGCGGGATGGGGTTAATCTCCGGGCGCAAGGCATTTCAGAAACCTTTTGCCGAAGGCGTCAAATTGCTGCACGCCATTCAGGATGTGTATTTATCCAACGAAGTCAATATTGCTTAGGCAGTCCCGGTTAAGCAATAGTAAACGGCCGTGCCATACAGCGCACGGCCGGAAAGCAGAGCTATTATTTTCCGGATGCTTTAATCGCATCGAGATTAGCTTGCGCATCTTCATTTCCTTGCGCGGCCGCCTTTTTAAACCATTCGACCGCTTTTTTCTCATCCCTGTCTACGCCTTCTCCGGTGAAATACATTGCCCCCAGGTTATTCTGCGCATCGACATGACCTTGTTCGGCCGCACTCTTGAACAGTTCCGCCGCCTGCGTCAGGTCTTGCGGCACACCTTCACCATTTGCGTACATCAGTCCTAAATTAAACTGCGCATCGGCATAGCCTTGTTCGGCAGCACGGAAGAACCAGCCGGCAGCCAATTCCGGATCAGTATTCAACACTTGACCGGATAAGGTCTTGGATACGGCTTCCCCGGTGTAGTACATGACACCCAAGCTATTTTGCGCAGCCGGGTCGCCTGCTCTGGCATCGGCCATTAACGCTTTAAATTTCTCTTCGGCGGCTTTAACGTCACCGACACCGCCGGGCATAATCTGATCTCTTAACTCAGCTTTCTCTTCCTCTGTCAGTCCTTCGCTCATGATGGACGGAATCTCACCCAGTTTGGTGATCTCATTCAGCGGCGCGGATATTGAGTCCGCTTCTGATTTATCACTTTTCGATTCACCCCCGCAACCGGTAAGCAATGCAACAGTCGCAGCAAGAAATAAAGCAGCCAAAACATTCATCTAGAATTTCCTCTATTCATTGGGTTATAACGATAACAGCGTGTTTTCAAATCCGGGCGGGCATCAAGATAGCATAGTAGTTACTACTTGGCCCCCGCCTTTACCAATAATTCAATCACTTCCTTATGATGATAAAGTTTGGCCAAAGTCAGTGCGGTCGCGCCATTGCTGGCTTTCAGATTAGGATTGGCGTTTGCCGCCAGCAATGTATGAACCGCGCCTAAATGGCCAAGCTGTACCGCCAGCATCAGTGCTGTCGCGCCGTTTTCCAATTGATAATTAACGTCGGCGCCGGCATTGATCAATGTTTGAATGACTTGCCGATGACCTTGCTGCGCAGCCAGCGTCAGTGCTGTCATACTATCGGCGCGTTTTGCACTTACTTCGGCTTTTGCCGCCAGCAACAGATCGATGGCTTTTCTGCGGTCTTTCTCGGCCGCCATCATTAATGCGGTACCATCTTCCGCAGCAGGCGCATTGACATCGGCGCCTGCAGCCAGCAGAATTTCCACCGCCTGATCACGGCCATCGCGAGCTGACCGCATCAACGGGGTATAGTCATCATCCGCTCTTAAATTAACATCCACACCCGCTTGTATAAATCGTTCAATTACAGTCGCATGACCTTTTTTAACCGCCGCTAGGAAAGCGGCGTTGAGTTCGTCTTGCTCAATGCGCTGCGAATCCAATATCTTTTTTACCAGTGGAAAGTTGCCCTTGTCCGCGGCATTGATCAATTCGCTATCCACATTCACTGACCAGACTTCAGTGGAAATAATAGCAAGTAAACATATTATCCATCCTGCCAATTTATTTTCAAAAAATCTCATCATGCAAAATTCCTTCCTATCCTCTTATTCACACAGAAAATTCTCAAATTATCACCGCAGTATCGCTTTCATGAAACCGGCTGCATCCATTTCAAATCAATAACCGCTGCAATTATACAGTTTAAGCCGCTTTCTTGCCTGCGCATCATGGCAGACTCACCCAATCGCACATTCCACGACTCGTGGCAATATGCTATTCTCCTGCCGTATTCAACACGCAGCAATCATGACTCCAACCGGAATGCATGGGCTGCCGCCGGCAGTTCCCGGATAAAATATGGCATCCGGTCTATAAACTACACATGAATATTCTGCAAAAATTTCAAGAAACACTATGATCACCGATCATTACGACATCGTTATCATTGGCGGCGGACCGGTGGGCATGGCTTTGGCGCTTGCGCTGCAGGATACCGGTATTTCAAGTCTACTGCTGGAAGCACGCGGCGTACCGGAAAAAGATGAAGATCCCCGCCCGCTGGCATTATCGCACGGCAGCCACTTAATCCTGCATCGTTTGGGTGTATGGAACAAGCTGGCAAAAAAAACACCGATCACGACAATTCATATTTCCAATCGCGGCAGCTTCGGCCAGACTGTTTTAACGCCAGAGGATGCCGGTGTCCCTGCACTAGGATTCGTGGTCAACTACCACGATCTTTTTTGCTCGATGCATCAACGCTTGACTACTAGCAGCGCCGGTTACATTGCCGGTGCGATAGTCACCCGGTTAGAGACCACAGAAAACTTAGGCACGGTGCATTTTAATTACCAGGGAAAAGAGCAGACAGTAACCGCTCAGTTGCTCGTCCTGGCCGATGGCGGCAAACTGGCCCAGCAATTACCTGATATCACCTACCAAACGCACGATTACCATCAATACGCCGTTGTCGCCAATATTAAAGCGCAAAAAAAACAAACAGGTATTGCATATGAACGCTTTACTGCCGATGGCCCCGTCGCATTGCTACCCAATGATGAAGATTTCGCATTGGTTTGGACGGTAAGCCCTGAAGCAGTTCAAGAGATCACCTCGTTAGGCGATAGTGATTTTCTGCTTCGCTTGCACCGGCATTTTGGCGATCGGCTTGGAAAATTCACGCACGCCGGAAAAAGATCGGCATTCCCGCTCACACTGAAACACGCAATTTCCACTACCTCGCAACGCACGGCATTGATCGGCAATGCTGCGCAGACATTACATCCCGTCGCAGGACAAGGATTTAATCTAGGACTTAGAGACGCATACGAGTTAGCATGCGAGGCCATCAATACCCAAAGCGCATCGCGGGAAATCGGCACAACAGCGATGCTGTCCGGCTACCAGCAAAAAAGACAAATGGACAGCAGCGGCGGCAGAATTTTTACCGACTCACTCATTAAGCTTTTTTCCAATGACAGTACAATACTCAAACATGTGTGTGGAATCGGTTTAAGCACGCTGGATTGCATGCCGCCACTGAAACGATTTGTCGCCCGCCGCATGATATTCGGCGCGCGCGGATAATTTCATTTCTCTATCCACTATCTGCCTGACAAAACAAAAGCTATAATTCGCCATTGTGCGCTGCAGGAATTATGCGAATATTCCCATCAGCGATTTAGACGTCAGTCATTCGGATTAAAGCTTCCCAGTAATCAAATCACTGCTTATTTAACCCACACACACCGCTTACATGCAAATTGGCACACACATTCTGAAAAACAAACTCATTGTCGCGCCAATGGCGGGAGTTACCGACCGCCCCTTCAGGCAATTGTGCAAAACGATGGGGGCAGGCATGGCGGTGTCAGAAATGGTATCCAGTAACTCATTGTTGTGGGGCTCCAAGAAAACGCAACGGCGCGCCGACCATGAAGGCGAGGTTTCGCCGATTTCCGTGCAAATTGCAGGGGCTGATCCGCAAATGCTAGCGGCGGCAGCACGTTACAATATGGATAATGGCGCCCAGATCATCGATATTAATATGGGTTGCCCAGCCAAAAAAATCTGTAATGTCATGGCTGGTTCCGCGCTCTTGCAAGACGAGCAATTAGTGGGAAAAATTTTGGACGCCGTGGTTAAAGCCGTCGATATTCCGGTAACGCTCAAGATACGAACTGGCTGGGATAAGCAACACAAAAACGCCCTTTCCATTGCGCATATCGCTGAGAATTCCGGTATTCAAGCACTCGCAATCCACGGCCGCACGCGCGCGTGCGCATATACTGGCACCGCGGAATACGATACCATCGCAGCGGTTAAAGCCGCAATTAAGATTCCTGTCATCGCCAATGGCGATATCACAACGCCGGAAAAAGCCCGCCATATTCTTGCCTACACCAATGCGGACGCGATTATGATAGGCCGCGCCGCGCAAGGCAGACCATGGATATTCCGTGAAATCAATCACTACCTCGCCACCGGACAACATTTACAAGCACCCGAAGTATCTGAAATTCACCATGTGCTCATTAATCATTTGCATGATTTATATGAATTTTATGGTGAGTACTCCGGTGTCCGCATCGCACGCAAGCATATCTCCTGGTATACCAAGGGACTCGTTGGATCTGCCAGCTTTCGTCAGTCAATGAATCAGTTACAAACCAGTGATCAGCAAATTTATGAAACCAATAAGTTTTTCTCTACATTAGCTGAGAAAGGTCAACGATTGAGTTATATCAAAGAGGGGGAGTAGTCAGTTTATGAATGCAATCAAGGAAAATGAAATTGCATCTTGCATACGCAAAGCTATCAGCGGATATCTCAATGACCTGGACGGGGAAAAACCATGCCCTATTTACAATATGGTCATGCACAGCGTTGAAAAGCCTTTAATTGAAATCGCTATCCAATACACCAAAGGAAATCAGACTCAGGCCGCTGAGTTACTGGGGATAAACCGCAATACCTTACGTCAAAAAATGAAGCAATATCAAATTAAATGACCATTAAATACGCACTCATCAGTGTTTCGGATAAAACCGGAATTATAGAACTGGCCCAAAAATTGATTCAGCATGGCATCACCATCCTGTCCACAGGCGGCACCGCCAAATTATTGCAACAAGCCGGCATCAACGTGATCGAGGTGGGCGACTATACCGGCTTCCCAGAAATGCTGGACGGCCGGGTCAAAACGCTGCACCCTAAAATTCATGCCGGCATACTGGCACGTAACGATTTACCCGATCATCAACTGGCGCTCGAACAAGCATCGATTCCCAATATCGAATTGGTAATCGTGAATCTCTACCCCTTCAAACAAACGATCGCAAACCCGGATTGCAGTTTTGATGATGCCATTGAGAATATCGACATCGGTGGTCCCACCATGGTGCGTGCAGCCGCCAAAAATTACCGGAAAGTTGCTATTGTCACCGATCCCCAGGATTATTTACCGCTCAGCCAGGAGCTGGCGGAAAATAGTGGCTCCATCAGCTTGGCCACACGTTTCCAACTGGCGCAAAAAGCGTTTACGCACACCGCTTCTTACGACAGCGCCATCAGTAATTATTTAACCGCACTGGACAGCGATTACCAGCACAAAGATTTTCCCGATTCGCTGAATCTGAATTTCACTATCGCACAGCCTTTACGCTATGGCGAAAACCCGCATCAAAAAGCGGCTTTCTACCAGGACGAAACCCCCACACCAGGCAGTCTGGCGAATTACCAACAGCTACAAGGCAAAGAGCTATCGTACAATAATATCGCCGATACCGACGCTGCATGGGAATGTGTCAAAACTTTCGACAACCCCGCTTGTGTGATTGTCAAACACGCCAATCCATGCGGCATAGCCATTGCGGAAACCACGCTACGCGCTTATCAGCTGGCATTTGCGACTGACCCCGTCTCTGCCTTCGGCGGCATCATCGCATTTAACCGGAGCATTGGCAAAGACACCGCTGAAGCGATTCTAAAACAATTCGTTGAAGTCATTATCGCACCTGAAATCACACCGGAAGCGCAGCAACTTCTGGCACAGAAAAACAATATCCGGGTACTGGTTTTGCCGTTACAGGCAGGAAACAATACGTACGATCTGAAGCGGATTGGCGGCGGTCTTCTGGTACAAACGCCGGATATTCAAAACATCACTGTTTCCGATTTAAAAATCGTTACGCAATTAAAACCCACACCGCAGCAGCTAGATGATCTGCTGTTTGCCTGGCGCGCCGCAAAATTTGTTAAATCCAACGCGATTGTATTTTGCCGCAATGGCCAGACGATGGGCATCGGTGCCGGGCAAATGAGTCGTGTCGATAGCGCACGCATTGCATCCATCAAAGCACAGCAAGCCGGTTTGACACTTGCAGAATCCGTTGTCGCATCGGATGCATTCTTCCCGTTCCGCGATGGTCTGGATGTAGTCGTTCAAGCGGGCGCTACAGCCGTTATTCAACCGGGCGGCAGTATCCGTGATCAGGAAGTGATTGCAGCGGCTGATGAACAAGGGATCACCATGGTATTTACTGGTGTCCGCCATTTCAGGCACTAGTTACCCGCTATCATGAAACTATTAGTGATCGGCGGCGGTGGCAGAGAACATGCCTTGGCGTGGAAATTAAGCCTTTCGCCGCGTGTGCATAAAGTATTTGTGGCGCCGGGCAATGCAGGCACCGCATTAGAGCCCGGACTAGAAAATATTTCAATTACCGCCATACCCGAATTAATCGAGTTTGCAACCAAAGAATCGATTGCAATCACGATAGTTGGCCCCGAGATTCCCTTAGCCGCCGGCATAGTGGATGCATTCCGGGCAGCTGGCCTGAAAATCTTTGGACCGACCCGGCAAGCCGCGCAACTTGAAACTTCAAAAATCTTTGCCAAGGAATTCATGCAACGGCATCACATACCGACTGCTGCCTATGCAAGATTTACAAATCCCGAATTGGCGCACGCCTACATCGAGCAGCACCCAATCCCGCTTGTCATCAAAGCCGACGGTCTGGCAGCCGGGAAAGGTGTCGTCGTCGCGCAATCCCGAGAAGAAGCACATTCCGCTGTGAGTGCACTGTTAGTGGAAAAGCACCTTGGCAGCGCGGGACAAGAAATTATTATCGAAGAATTTCTTCAAGGCATAGAAGTCAGTTTCATCGTCATGACGGATGGTAATCATATTCTGCCGTTAGTAACCAGCCAGGATCATAAGCGGCTTAATGATGGCGATCTAGGCCCCAATACAGGCGGAATGGGTGCATATTCCCCGGCTCCTTTTGTTTCTCCCAGCCTGCACGCGCAAATCATGCGCAATATCATTGACCCTGTGATCAATGGACTGAAACAAGATGGTATCCGCTATACCGGATTTCTTTATGCCGGTTTGATGATCACAGCCGGAGATCAGGCAAAAGTATTGGAATTTAATTGCCGCTTAGGCGATCCGGAAACGCAACCGATTATGCTGCGTTTGAAAAGCGATCTTTTACCGCTTATCGAGCACGCTGTTAATGGCACACTCGATCAGGCGGATATTGAATGGGACCGGCGTACCGCACTCGGTGTTGTGATGGCTGCGCAAGGTTATCCGGAGAACCCGAGAAAAAATGATGCGATTTACGGTTTACAAGACTTGATCACAGAACAGGAAAATGCCGGCAACTTTCATATTTTTCATGCCGGAACGTCGATGGGCGGGAAGAACGGAAATGAAATTGTGACAGCAGGTGGACGTGTTTTATGCGTAACGGTATTGGGCGATAGTGTGAAGATGGCGCATCAGGCGGCATACAAATTGGTTGAAAACATCCGTTTTGATGGGGCGCAGGTTCGTCACGATATCGGCCATCAAGGCATAAACTACCAGCGCGGCACTAGCGAAAAGCGAAGCTGAGTGACTCTAAATATAATTGAACAGAGACAGTCCGGAAATTTTAATGTATGACTGCTGCGCAGCTTGAAGATAAAGCTGCTGCCGCTGCAAATCCGACGTTGCTTGCGCAAAGTCAACATCTTGCAGTTGTGAAAGCATTTGCTCAAATTGAATATTTTGATCACTGCCAACACTTTCCAAAGTATCGATCTCTTGCAGCCGCGCTCCGATTGAAGCCTGTTTCGACAGCACATGCTCCAAACTATTATTAATATTTTGTAATGTTGATTTCAAATCGTTCGCCAGCCGGGTACCGCCACTTTGTCCGCTTGCTGGCGTTTCCAATGCAGTAATCAAGTCTCCCACTGTTTTGAAAATGCTTTGATTGCTACTTGGAGATACTGTAAATTTATCTCCATTAGCCGGATTTCCTTTAATACTCAATTGCATTCCATCAAAACTGACTGTATTGTTGCTCACATAAGGATTAGCCGATGAAACAGTCGATCCTGTTGAGGTGTTAACGATATCGTAAGTTGTAACACCAGTTGCCGACACAGCGAATGTAATCTCATAATTACCACCGGTAAGGCTTGAAGGAGTTATCACCGATCCCCCATCAATCACACCACTACCGATGTTTGACGAACTAGCGGCGGTAGCAAAAACACCATTTCCGTTCTTAATGCGCTCGAAAACATCCGTGCCGGAATCACTGACTGCCAGTTGACGTGCAGGACCCACTTGGTTTAAGCGTTGCCCTTGATCTCCAACGTACTGCACAGTTAATCCTGTCTGCGCAAAAGGTTTAGTATTAGCTTGAAATCCTGAGAATAAAAACTGTCCTTTCTCATCGGTTGTATTGGCTAAACCAACGAGTGACTCCAGTTTACTGCGTAACTCAGTAGCAAGCGTCTTTCTGTCAGCATCGGTCAGTGTCGCATTCCCCGCATACACAGTTGAGCTATGCACATCCTGCAGGATTCCGTTAACTTGCCTCAGTACATTTTCTTCCAGTTGAAGCGAGGAACCTGCACTGGATCGATTCACCGAATATTGTTCATTGAGCGCTGCTGATTGAGAAATATTTAATACTTGCGCCGCTGAGATTGGATCATCCGAGGGTGTTAAAATTCGCCGCCCGGTAGACAATTGTTGTTGCGTATTAATCAGTTTCTCTTGCTGCTGGAGCATTAAATTAGTTCCAGTTTCGTAAATTGTGCCTGTACTAACTCGCATGTGAAGTTACCTCTATTCTATTTTTTAACCGAAACGAAGAATTGAGTCAAATAAAGTACTGCTCATTTCAATGATTTTGCTGGAGGCTTGATAAGCTTGCTGGAAACGCAGCAAATTCGCAGCTTCCTCATCCAGATTCACGCCGGATACCGATTGAATAGATTGTTCAGTTTGTGCCAGCAAATTGGCTTGCGCTTTACTCGTTACCTGTAACTCGCGTGTTTTGTTACCAACCTGACTGACAAGCTGGCCGTAAGCAGTCTGGTAATTGGCTGTACCGTTCTCCAGCGTATTCGTTGCTTGCAATGCACCCAGCAGCAACATATTGCGATTATCGGCAACACCATTATTGTTAGGGGTGACAGTAAAAACATCCCCAGCAGCAGGACTACCGCTAATTTGAAATGTATAGCCATTGAAACTGATATCCGTACCCGCTGTATACGTCTGATTAGTAGCAGGCAGCCCTGTCCCAGTTCCTGCGACATCAAATTGCCCATTATAAGGCGTATGAAACGTAATGGTAAGTGGTTGCTGAAGATTGGAATCGAGCGGTAACGGATTTACGGTTCCGGCACTGATGGTGCCAGTACCTTTATTGGTTGATGCGGCATTGGTCCGGTTAGGACCTGCCGCAGCTATCTTAGTTGTGTCATTAATATTGACCGCAATATCCTTTGCGCCATTAATCGTAGGCTGGATGCGGAATCTTTCACTCGCCAGCATCGTGGCACTTGTCACCGATATACCATCCAGTGTTAGCGGCAAACTGCTCGATGGTGTAGCCGATACGTTATCGGATAATCTGGTCAATGTATAGTTTGTCCCATCGTAAGAAAGCTCGTAATCACTGGTTGTCAACGCACTATAATCAGTAATTGAGGTCGAGATATTGGATGCTAAGTTATTAGTAGATGCAGAGATCACGTTAGGTGCCGGTAACGCGAAGAAATTGGTTCCCATGGCGCCATTCAAGTCCATACCGAGTTGATGTTGTGCATTGAAAGTCTGCGCCAAGGTGAGTGCGACTCTCCCAAGCGAATTTTGTGCATTATCAAGCGTATTACTGCGAAAAGAAAAAATACCGCCTAAGGTACCACCGGTGATCTGATCCTCGGGAAGCTGAATAGTGCTGTTACCATTAACCAGCCCAATCGTTAAATTATTCGGACTATCCGGTGTTTTAATCGCTTCCAAGGAAAGGATTTGCGCACCAACCACCAATGCCTGCCCATTCCCAATATATACATTCATCGTACCATCGCTTTGACGCACTGTATCGGTATTAACCAATTTGTTCAATTGATTAATAAGCTCATCGCGTTGATCCAGCATATCGTTAGCAGGCTGCCCTCCGGCTGAACCTTCCGCCCATATTATCTGCTTATTGATCTCTCCAATTTGCTTGGCCAGTGAATTGATATGAACAACCGTGCTGCTGACTTGTGTATTTATCCCTTCCCTTATTTGCGACATGCGTTGATCCATACTATGAAAACGTGCAACTAAGGCATCGGCATTGCTCAGCATCGATTGACGCGAGGGAATAACGCCGGGATTTGTGGCAACATCGTGTATGGCACTGAAAAAATTTTGCAATGTGGGTGAAAGTCCCGATGTAGCCTCGGCAAACATGTTGTCCAGCTGCTTTATCTCAGTATAGTTACTGTCAAGTGACTGGCTCTGTGTTTGTATCTGTAGCGACTGAGTAGTAAGAAATTGACTGTATATCCGTTGCACTGTAGAAGAGTGAACGCCGCGCCCGATAAACCCTGCACCACCGGATTGCGGTGTATTTGTGCTGAGCAAGACTTGCTGGCGATTAAAACCAGGCGTGCCAGCATTGCTAATATTATGACTGGTCGTCAATAATTGGTTTTGCGCAGTTGCTAAACCAGTAACTGCAATATCAAGAATTCCATTTCCCATAATGTTCTTTCAGTTCTTGATCTTAAAAAATATATAACGACAATATCGGCATACTGGTCAAAGAATTAAAGAAAAATTCCGTATTAGATAAATTCGCGATTTTGTAATTTCTCACTATTCAGAATACGCATTAATTTCTCAGCGTACATAGGATCAGTAGCATACCCAGCGCGCTGAAGGCCATTGGCAAATGTCGCGGCATCCGTCGAATTCAATACTTTGGCATAGCGTGGGTTATCCATAAGCAACTTGGCATAATCATTGAATCCCTCTGCGTACGAGCTATAAGCGCGAAATTTTTCAATCGCTTTCTGTGGCACACCATTGATATATTCAGTCGTTGTTTTTTCCACAACGTCCCCTTTCCAATTAGCACCAGCCTTGATGCCAAAAAGATTATGAGTTGGACTATTATCCGCATGACGAATCTCATGTTTACCCCATCCACTTTCCAACGCAGCCTGTGCCAGCATGAAATTAGGTGGAATACCGGTTGATTCGGATGCTGTTTTGGCATGCGGTAAAAGCCTATCGATAAAATTTGCCAGCTGGCTAGGAGCGCTTTTCTTCTGTATGTCCCCCTGAATCGGCGCAGTGAGTCCTTCAATTGCAGAATCGATTTTTCCTGCTGACATCACCGCATTGGATGGGGACCGATAGACTGACCACAGTTGCCCTGATTTATCATTTGGATGCATACCTTCTATCAATGGCGCTTGTTGATTGGAGTTAATCGTTGACAAAATGTTATTTGTTTGGCTGATCGAAGTCTGTGGTTCGATCGATTTATTATTTCGAGATAATTGCTGAACCATCATGTCAGCAATGCCAATTCCTTTGGTGGATATCTTTTGCGCAAGCTGTTGGTCATGCATCTGGGTAAAAAACTGCGTTTGCTGGCTATCAAATATCCCATCCTTAGGTGTCGCCTCGCGCATGCTTTTAAGCAACATGTTCATAAATAATGCTTCAAACTGTTGCGCAACTTTTTGTAACGCTTCGTCTGGATTTTTTTTGGCCATTAAATGCAAGTCATCAACACTTTTGGCATCAACGGCAAGTTTGCTTGAAATATCCGGTGAAATAACCATTCTTAATATCCAGTAAGTTAAATAATTTCCAAATCCGCGCGCAACGAACCGGCAGCTTTCAGCGCCTGAAGAATAGATAGCAAATCCTGGGTGGTAGCGCCGATCGCCGTTAAAGCTTTCACAACTTCACCAAGATCCGCACCATTCGGCAATAACATTAAATTTCCTTCATCGGTACGGATTTCGACCTGTGATCGCTGTGTAACCACTGTTTCACCGCGCTGTGCGAATGCACCAGGCTGACTGATCACCGGTTCGGTATTAATGATTATGGACAGATTGCCATGCGCAACCGCACTTGATTCAAGCGTTACCGCCTGATTCATGACCACTGAACCGGTACGTGAATTAACAATTACTTTTGCCGATGCTCTCGCCGGTTTGACATCCAGACTTTCAATCTGAGAAATAAACATAATTCGCTGGCTATTGTCTACCGGCGCTTTCACCTGCACTACTCTGCCATCCACCGCCGATGCAGCTGTGGGATAAAGTCCATTGATCGCATCAACAATACGGTTTACTGTCGTGAAATCGGTTGTATTTAACTCAAGATTGATAAAATCACCCTGCCCAACCGTCGTTGGAATCTCGCGTTCTACGATACCTCCACTTGTAACACGTCCGACACTGAGATGATTCACTTGCACACTGCTACCGCCAGCTGCGGCTCCGATACCGCCGACCAGAATATTTCCTTGAGCCATGGCATATACTTGATTATCGGCTCCTTTCAATGGAGTCAGCAACAGTGTTCCGCCCCTTAAACTTTTGGCATTACCCATGGAAGAAACTGTGATATCGATATGTTGACCGGGCTTGGCAAACGCCGGCATGGTCGCTGTCACCATGACAGCGGCAACGTTGCGTAATTGCAGGTTAGTGCCAGGCGGCAGATTAACGCCTAATTGGCCCAGCATATTGATGACACTCTGAACTGTAAATGGCGTTTGCGTTGTCATATCGCCACTACCATCCAAACCCACTACCAATCCATAGCCGATCAATTGATTGTTGCGAACACCTTGAATCGATGCTAAATCCTTAATGCGATCGGCAAAGCTGATACCCGGCAGCAGCAAGTTCAACGCAAGTAAAGAAAGAATAATGACGTTTCTGCTTTTCATAATCTTAGATACCGATCTCTGAAGTGTTTATCAATTTGCGCAATATCCCGCTTAGAAAGGCGTAATCGAAAGAAAGAATCGAGACAACCATCCCATCGTTTGCGCTTCGTCAATATAGCCATTGCTTCGATATTCAACACGCGCATCAGCAATTTGCGTTGAAGAAATCGTATTTCCCATGATGTGGGTCGGATTCACAATCCCGGACAATCGGATAAATTCCTGGCCTTGGTTGATACCGATCTGTTTCTCACCGCTCACGACCAGATTTCCATTCGGTAGCGCTTCGATAACCGTTACAGTAATGGTTCCTCTAAAATTATTTTTACTTGAGCTTTCACCGCTGCCATCAAATTTATTATTCGATTTAGCTTCAACCGTTGCGTGTTTCTTTAATAAACTTAACGGAATCCCCAGCAAGCTCGGCACGGAAAAATCAATGCTGCCAGAGCGGCTCGCGTTACTTCCCGAGCTCTTACTGGCATTGGTTGTTTCATTTAAAGTGACAATAATCGTATCGCCAATACTTCGCGCGCGCCGATCTTCAAATAACGGTGTATAGCGCACCCCGCCTGTTGTGCTGTGAACCATTTGCAAAATTCCGCCATTGGGTTGAGCCACTGCGGCTGCATGTTGCGGAGCACGTAATGTATTGGGCTGGTAAGTCGTGGTGGAAGGCGTCATTGCACAACCGGTTGCAAGTGCGCCTAGCACGAGCATGAAAAAATACCGGCTGAAATTATTTAACACTCGATTGCCATTCACCATCACGCTACCCCCGGTAACCCTATCAATCAAAGTTGTGCCAATCGTTGCAACATTTGGTCCGAAGTTTCAATTGATTTGGAATTCATTTCATAGGCGCGCTGAGTCTGAATCATATTCACCAGCTCTTCCACTACGTTTACATTCGAAGTTTCCACAAAATTCTGTTCCAGCAACCCCAATCCGTTGGTACCTGGCGCATTCTGATTGGGAGCTCCGCTCGATGCGGTTTCCTGATACAAATTCTCACCCATCTTTAACAATCCGCCTTGATTAACGAAGCTTGCCAATTGAATATTGCCAACTTGAATAGGCGCAACCGCCCCAGGAACTGTTGCGGTTACCGTACCATCACGTGCTATCGTGACACCCAGCGCATTCGGTGGAACGGTAATCGCAGGTTGAACGGCGTAACCACTGGAAGTCACAAGCTGGCCATTCAGATCGGATTGAAATGCCCCATCGCGGGTATAAGCCGTTGTACCGTCCGGTAGCAAAACCTGAAAAAAACCCACTCCCCGTATGGCGACATCACGTTGGTTCTCTGTTTGTTGCAATCCACCTTGGGTAAATATACTTTCGGTAGAAACCGGCTTAACACCCGTTCCTAACTGCAACCCGGAGGGTAATTGCGTTTGTTGCGATGATTGAGCACCGGGCTGACGTATTGTTTGGTACAGCAGGTCCTCAAAAACAGCGCGGGCCCGTTTAAATCCATTGGTGCTGACGTTCGCTAAATTATTAGAAATCACATCCATTTTGGTTTGTTGCGCATCAAGCCCTGTTTTAGCGATCCATAACGAACGTATCATATGATTTACCTATTAAAATTTATTATCGAATTAGACTCTTACTAGCATTATTTCGCTGGCTTTCTGAGCATTATTCTGCGCGTTATCCAGCATTTTCATTTGCATATCAAATTGCCTGGCCAGGTCGATCATGTTGACCATTTCATGCACAACATTCACGTTACTCTCTTCCAATGTGCCATCGACCAGCTTAACTCTGGCATCAACAGGCGCTTCACCGCCATCCTTGAGCCGGAACAAGCCATCCGTGCCTTTTACAAGCTTATCTTCCGGAGGATTTACCAGCTTGATCCGGCCTACTTGCGCGACGGTATTGGGTTGAGGCGTGATCGGCACGGATGAAACGGTTCCATCAATCCCGATCGTGATGCGAGTATCGGGTGGTAGGGAAATAATGCCCGTATCGCCTTTCACTTTATGTCCGCCATTCGTCTGCAGAATGCCATTGGGACTGACTTGCAAGCTACCATTACGCGTATAAGCTTCCTTGCCATCATCCAATTGAATCGCAATCCATCCGGAACCGCGGACCGCAACATCAAGATCACGGCCGGTAGTTTGCATTGCACCCGGAGTAAAATCGGCACCGGTTGTTGAATCCACGACAAAGGCGCGTGTAGGCAGACCATCACCGTATACCGGAACTGCGCGAAATGCATTGCTTTCAGCGCGATACCCGGTCGTTGATGCATTAGCAAGATTCTGAGCAACGGTCGCTTTCTGATTCAGCGTATGGTTGGCTCCGGTCATTGATGTATAAATCAGTCGATCCATTTTCTACTCAATCCCAATAAGAATCTGTTTTTTTATGTATGAAAGCCGGGTTAAATTTGAGTGATTGTCTGAATAATCTGATCTTGTGTCTCAATTTGTTTAGCACTGGCTTGGTACAAGCGTTGCGCTTGAATCATTTTCACCAATTCCGCTGTCAAATCCACATTAGAATCTTCAACGGCATTGGACTGAAGCACCCCTAGATTGCCAGTTTTCGGCGGACCTACCAAAGGTTCTCCAGATGCCGGAGTCTCCGCCCAGTGACCATCTCCGATTGGAACCAAGCCTTGTGGATTCACGAAATTAGCCAGTACAATTTGTCCCAGTGTTTTTGCTTGACCGCTGCTATAGTTTCCAAGAATTACTCCCTCAGCGCTCACGGTGAAACCTGACATACGGCCAGAAGTGTAACCATCCTGTGTAATCGCATTGACACCGAAATCAGAACCATACTGAGTGGCAGTCGTCATATCGAAACTGACAGCTTGCGGCGTTGTTGCGCCAAGTGTTGGATTAATTAGACTGAAATCAATGTTTAAGGTCAGGGGAGTAGTAATATTCTGTAATACACCATTTCCGTCAAATATCATCGACTGCGAAGGACTTCCACCAATGGTGACGCCAATGGGTACACCGGAAGCGTCTACCTTCCCATCGACAGTTGCGAAGGCGGTCCATGTATTTGCAGTCGTGGCTTTCTGGAAAAACATAGACAAGACATGCGAATTTCCAAGACTATCAACTACTGTTCCCGAGGTTGTGCTGGTATAAGTTTTTGGATTGGTCGCATTAAAAGCGGTAGTAATGGCGGGTTTCCGTGCATCCAAATTAAACCCCAGATCAAATGTTGTGGTTGCTCGCGGTGCAAGATCGGAAGTACTGAATTTTAAATTTGCCGGCACCCCGCTTGCCTTGATATCACCATTCTCATCGGCCATAAAACCTGTCAGATTGGCGCCTGATGCATCAACGATAAAGCCCGAATCATCCACATGGAATTGTCCATTCCGGCTGTAATTTACCGTACCGTTATCGCTCATACGGAAAAAACCCTGTCCGTTGATCGCAATGTCCAAAGGATTATTGGTCGGTGTAATCGTACCTTGACCAAATTGCTGCGCAATCGAAGATATTTTTGATCCTATCCCTACTTGAGCGGTATCTGTCCCCTCCATGGAATTTGCAAAAATATCGGAAAATTGTGCGACAGATTGCTTAAACCCGGCGGTATTCGCATTGGAAATGTTATTGCCAATTACATCCAGGTTGGTTGATGCTGCATTTAATCCACTTAAACCATGCTGAAAAGTCATAATAATCTCCTATCAAAACACCTGTTTAATGTCAGACAAACCAACTAATCCCAATTTATCTCCCATATCCAGGTGCGCACCACCCTCCCCAGGCATTACACTATTTACCTTACCAAATGAGAGGGTATCGACTTTAATGTCATTACCGCCTTGTTTCGCGCTTACCGCAAAGGTATAGTCTCCGTCCACTGCCTGAGTTCCACTATCAGTCTTACCATCCCACGCGATCGTGCTGAGTCCTGTCGGTTGCGCGCCAAGCTCCATTGTGCGAATGGCAATTCCGGCACTATCCAGTATGGTGACTTTTAGCTGATCGACGGGCTGCGCCAATTCCATGCCGGCTATAGCACCATCCCCACTCAACTTGATCGATGTTCCAGGTACGAATGCTTGATGTCCGATTAGTCCCAGCGCTTCGACAGAACGATTATCTTCAGCGCTGGTAACCAATTGCTGTAGCGTCGAATTCAGCTTATCAATACCCGATACTGTACTGATTTGCGCCAATTGACTGGTAACCTCGGCGTTATCCAAAGGTTTTAACGGATCTTGATTTTTCATCTGCGTGACTAAAAGCTTCAAAAACCGATCTTGGGGATTTTCAGTATCTTTCTTACTTGTAATACCCGTAGCTGCACCCGTTGCGGCTGTTTGTGAACTTGCTTGCTGAACTGCATCCATTACATGCTCCTTTATTGACCAATAGTCAGGGTTTTTTGTAACAAGGATTTGGTGGTATTCATCATATCGACGCTGTTCTGATATGAACGCGATGCCGACATCATATTCACCATTTCATCGACAACGTTGACATTCGGCATCGTCACGTAACCGTTTTTATCCGCAAGCGGATGCTTCGGTTCAAACAACTGCCGCATGGGCGATGGATCATGAACGATACCGGCAACTTTAACGCCACTAGCACCGTTCGCATCCGCTTGCAAAGTACTAAAAACCACTTGTCTGCCACGATAGGGCTCACCGGTCGAACTGGTTACACTGTCGGCATTGGAAAGATTACTGGCAACCACATTTAAACGCTGCGATTGTGCGGACATGGCTGAACTTGCGATACCAAATACATTAAATAGTGACATTTTCTATCTCTCCATCATTGCCGATGTTAAGTTTCTAAATTCGTTGTTAATAAATGTAATACTGGCATCATATTTAATGGCATTATCAGCAAATCGAGTCCGCTCCATATCCATATCCACCGTGTTTCCATCCGCGCTGGGTTGCAAAGGAACCCGGTACAAAACGCTATCGCCGAATATTCCAGATCCAGCAGAATTAATATGCATTGATGATGTCGTATTCATAGTTACCTTTTTCAGACTAGGCGTCGATGACAGTCTTTCCTGAAGCATGCTGGCAAAATCGATATCCTTCGCCTTAAAATTTGGCGTATCGGCATTAGCCACATTGCTGGAAAGTAACTCTTGCCTTCCGACTCTCAAACTGAGAGCGTTGTGGTGATAATTTAATTCTTTATCAAGTTTGTTAATCATCGTCTCTACCACCTGATTGAAATTATTTTCTATTCATCTATTAGCATTTAGCATGCCAGCAATAATATATGCACACGTTAATCAACCAATCCGCAAATAAGACATGAAAGCGGTGCTATCTTTGCACTTGGATTTTTTCATGCTCATTTAATATAGCGTCGGGTAGCGGCAATAATTGCCGGATACGGCAAAAATGAATAGTGAGATCAATCTATGATACGTTGCTTAATGACGATACTCTGTTTACCAGTGCTTGCTTCTTCTGCGCTGGCCTCACAGCACAACGCTACAGTGGCGCATCAAGAAATTCCTTTGATCAAAAACGCCATTGAGAATTTTCTTTACAACAATACAGCGTCACTGCCGGGATTAGTGCAGATCAATGTTGGTCAAATTGACAAGCATTTAACCTTGCCCAAGTGCCCTCAGTTAGAACCTTTTATTCCGGCAGGCGGACGTTTATGGGGAAAAACCTCTATTGGCGTTCGTTGTGACAGTGAATTCGCAGCGTGGACTATTTATGTTCAGACTGAGATCAATGTCATGGCAGATGTTTTACATATCGCACGACCCGTATCAACCGGACAAACATTGAGTTATGAAGATATCGCACCGCAGAATGTCAATCTGACGCAGATGCCGGATGGCATACTCACAGATGCGGCTCAAATTGTCGGTAAAGTGGCTGCCACCAACTTGCCCGCCGGTCAACCGATACGTCCGCAAATGCTGCGAGCACCCTACGTGATCATGCGCGGCCAGACAGTGAATTTAGTAGTCCAAGGGCGTGGATTCAGTATTCGATCGGAAGGTCAGGCGTTGGCCAACGCAGCGGAAGGACAAGTCATTCAGGTTCGTAATAAATCAGGCCGGATCCTCAGTGGACTTGCACGTGCAAATTCAATTGTGGAAATTCAGCCGTAACATACTGAGCGTTTTCATCCCTTACACCCGCAGTCATTGGGAATTTTCTGCAAGCACTGCGTAATCCCGCAATCATAATCTTCAATCAGCTTTATAATAAGCGCTAGATTTCTTTAATACTGATAATAATCAAGCGCCTCATTGTGACAAACACAAGCCATACCACTGAAATAAAAAAGATTCTGGCTGATATCTTGGGACTGGGTAACCGGATCGATGCAATAGAACCTGACACAATATTACTCGGCAATATTCCTGAACTCGACTCCGTTGCAGTTGTAACGATCATTCTCGCTTTGGAAAAAAATTTTTCCATCGCAATAACAGATGATGAGATCAGTGCGAAAACATTTGCGACACTCGGTACCTTAGTTGATTTTGTAGAACAGAAAATAACAGACCGTGATAAACAATTCGTGTAGAACCAGCACAAGTATAAAAGACCAATCACCACCGAACAGGTAAAACTTTTGTGGCACCGATTGTTTTTTGATCGGAATCATGCATAATCGCTCACGATAGATTCGCAAACACGAGGAAACAAATCAGTGAAGCTTCATCTCGCAAATTTCGCACAGCAATATATTTTCACGGGTTATGGTGAAGGATATGTATTGATTAATCAAACACGCTACGAAAAAAACTTGATTGTGCTACCTGATCATTTGATTGAGGATTGGCCTGTACTATCCGTGCAAGAGCTCCAAGTTCAGCATTTTGAAAGCTTGTTGCCGCACTCACCCGAAATCATTCTCCTCGGTACCGGCGCTCAGCATAAATTCCCCAGTCACACATTGCTCAGTCAACTGACAAAATTAGGAATCGGAATTGAGATAATGGATACAAAAGCTTGTTGCCGCACTTATAATATCCTGGTTGAGGAAGGGCGTCGTGTCGCTGCGGCTCTTTTGATTTAGCGTTTCAATAAAGAAACAGATCTCTTTCTGTGTCGCTGAATTTCGGCTTGATCAGCTACAGTTAAAATATAAAAATTCGCTTCTTCAATACACAAGATTTTAAAAAGAAATGGCCTGACAGTTATGATTGTGATAAATTCATGGTTGGTAAGTCAGGTATATTAAAATTGGCTTCCTTCATAACATTAATATAGGAGTGGAAAATGAACAAATTTCTTATCGCTGCAGTTGGTTTGGTTTTTTTGATGGGTTCTTCTGTCACCATGGCAAGTGGAAACAAGGAATCTAAAATGCCACCAATGGCTGCTCAAGATATTCTGAACAAATTGTCTTGCGAAGGTAAAAAAGACGGCGAAAAGATTAGAGATCGCACCGATGGTGAAATGATTACCTGTCCTGCCAAAATCAAACAACCAAATTTTGGTAAGTAATAATAAGTCAGTTTTATAGTAACTGGCGAATAGGTCAAGTTAGATAAACAGGCTGATTTTTGCTACATTCGATATAGAAGCAGATTGAATTGAGAGAAATATTCAGCAAATATCGACTTGGCCTATCTTTTTTGCTCAGAAACAAAAGGCCTTTCAGCTTTACGCGCAAACCTCAGCAACACGCACTACCTATGAGTAGTCTGTAAAATCACACACTTTGGTTCTCAATTGCTAATGACATTAAATCATTAAATATCATTACGTTATACAGAACCCTGCAATTTAATTACTAATAAAATCTCTTAACTTTTTGCAAATAAAGAATTTATTTGCAAATTTTTATAAAAATATAGATTAAGATATAGTAAAATTAGGCGCGAAGCATACAAAAAAACTCTAAATTGAATTGGCACTATCCTCGTTCATAAAAATATTTCGATGAATTCATAAGAACCTGTAATTTTTGTCAATCGGAGAGAAAAAGAATGAAATGGGGAATTTTTTTAATTTGTGTTCTGTCTTTTTTAACCAGCAATGCTTTAGCACAAAAAAACAATCCGGATATCAAATCTCAAGCTGCACTCGTATTTAATGCGAAAAATGATCGTGTTATTTATGACAAAAATGCTGACAAAGTAATGCCCATTGCTTCCATTACCAAGTTAATGACGGCCATGGTTACCCTTGATGCGCGTCTGTCGCCGCATGAAAAAATCACGATTACGAATGCCGATGTCGATAAGTTAAAACACTCATCGTCACGTTTGCCTGTTGGCAGCACTTATCCACGTCAAGAGCTGTTGCGATTAGCATTGATGTCATCCGAAAATCGTGCTGCAGCGGCGCTTGGCCGCACTTATCCGGGCGGTGCCAAAGCATTTGTGAGTGCCATGAATGCCAAAGCCAAGAAATTGGGCATGAACAACTCCCGATTTATCGATTCTACCGGCTTGAATAGCGGCAATGTTGCAACCGCACGCGATCTGGCCAAAATGGTTGCAGCTTCAAATAATTACGCTGCTATTCGTGAATTCTCCACCACATCGCAGCATTCCGTATCACCTGGAAACAAACGCGGTCAATTGCAATATGTCAATTCCAACAGTCTGGTGCGCAATCAAGGCTGGGATATCAATGTTTCCAAAACCGGCTATCTGAGCGAAGCCGGACGTTGCCTGGTGATGCAAGCGAAAATTTCCGGACAGCCAATGGTGATTGTATTGCTCAATTCCTGGGGTAAAAACACCCGTATCGGCGACGCCAATCGCGTCAAAAAATGGATCGAGAGCAATCAAGGCCGTCGGCAGGCATAAAACCGGTGAGCGCTCAGGCGAGCCGATAAATTTCACTGTACTTGTTTTTTAGATACTCGACGAAATAATCCGGATTCAGCGGTTCACCAGTAACACGCTCAACTAACTGTTGCGGTGTGTATAGCTTACCCTGGCGATGGATTTTTTCGTTTAACCAATTTTTAATGGGCACAAAATTTCCTGTGGCGATGTTTTGTCCGGTACCGGGTTGCTCGCGCAGCAACGTGTTATAAAACTGACACGCATACATCGCACCCAGCGTGTACGAAGGAAAGTATCCAAACGCCCCACCGCTCCAATGTGAATCCTGCAACACCCCCAGCGTATCGGTCGGCGGTTTAATTCCCAAGTATTTTTGCATTAATTCATTCCAGATTTCCGGCAAATCATCGACGTTCATCGACCCGTCAAACAACCCTTTCTCGATTTCATATCGCAAAATAACATGCAGGGGATACGTCACTTCATCCGCTTCCACTCGGATAAAATCTGGCTTGCACGTATTGATCGCCCGATAAAAAGAATCCACAGTCGCAGATTGCAGATTTTCTGGAAACGCCGCACGGATCGTTTCAAAATAATGCGCGCAAAATGGCTTACTTTGCGCGATCATACGCTCCCAGAACAGCGACTGGGATTCATGGATACCCATCGTCAATGATTCCGTAGCCGGTAAATCGCCAAGTTCATGCGGGCGCCCCTGTTCGTACAACGCATGACCGGTCTCATGAATCACCGAATACAAGGATTCGACAAAATTGCTATCCTTATAGCGCGTGGTAATGCGCACATCGGTCGGATGACTGCCGCCGCAAAACGGATGCACCGACACATCGATACGTCCCTGCTCAATATTAAAACCCATGTCCTGGCTGATTTTGCGCGCCAATACTTCCTGCTTGTCCAGCGCAAACCTGCCCTGCAAGAACGACGTATCCGGCTGAACAGGGTGGCTTTGAATGGCAGCAATCAGCGGTATCAATTCCTGCTTCAGGCGCTCAAAGATCGGCGTGATCACATTCATTGTCGTACCACGTTCAAATAGATCGATATTCGCATCGTAAGGCTCTAAATCCGGCGACACACACTGCGCCCACTCGGTCTTCAACTGTAAAAAACGCTTCAGCACCGGAGCAAAATCGGCAAATTTATTCTCCTGACGGGCTGTCACCCATACGCTATGACCGCGCGAACCCAATTCGGCCAGCTCCTGCACTAGCCGTTTCGACACCTTCGTTTCCAGTTCATAACTGTACAACGCTTCACGGATATTGCAGCGTTCCATCTCACCCAGAGCGGCAAAATCCTTCTCCTTGAGCTCGTGCAAACACTCGCCTAACGCCGGATCAGTCATACGTTCATGAATCACCCCTGCTAGCGTCGCAATCTGCTTGGCCCGCGCATCGCTGGCCCCCGCCGGCATCATCACCTCCTGATCCCAGCCCAACGTGCTCATGACGCCGTTCAAATGCGTAATCTCTTCCAGTTTCTGAACTAAATTCTGATAGTGCTGATTCATCGTAATCTCACTTCTCATTTCAATTTTAAACAGTGTGCAGGTTTCATCGATTCCAAGGGATGGCGCGAACATCGCAAGCCCAGTATCATACCAACTTTAACACTAATCAATCGTACTGCTATGCTTTGGATAAAATCACTGCACATCATTTTCATGGTCACCTGGTTTGCAGGACTTTTCTACCTGCCACGCTTATTCGTCTATCATGCCATGTGCGAAGACGCGCCGGGCAAGGAACGCTTCAAGATCATGGAGCGCAAACTGTATTACGGCATCATGACTCCCGGTGCAGTGCTGACCGTGGTGTTCGGTGTGTGGCTGTGGGTGGGTTATGGCTTTTCCGGTGATTGGCTTTATGCCAAAGTAGCGCTGGTTTTGATATTGATTTACTACCACTATTACTGCGGAAAATACGTCAAAGCGTTTAAAAACGACGCAAACCAGCATGGCCACGTGTTTTATCGCTGGTTTAACGAATTTCCGGTTCTGGTTTTGTTTGCGGTAGTGATATTGGTAGTGGTAAAACCGGATTTATTAGCGATAGTTTCTGAGCTTTAAGATTGCTCACATCCGCTCGGAACGACAACGTCGGCATGATTCTCAATTTTCAAGTGATAGCTAGCTGATCTCTTGCTGTTCTTCCCTCAGTCTGGAAGCTTCTCTGGCTTACGGAAGCTTTGAATAAAAAAGAGAGATCCAATTCAAAACGCTTGAATCTCTCTTAAGTGTTCCTTCTTTAGCCTACGTTAGAAAGACACAGATTCTTTATCTTTATTTTAATTATCCCTTCTTATTGCGTAATGAGAAGCCTACCAAACCCAATCCGATCAACAGCATCGCATAAGTCTCCGGTTCTGGAACTGCCGATACCGTCATTGAGCTGATATAAAATTGATCTGCTTTGCTACCGCCACCGAATCTGAAGTAAAAGTCATGCCCGGTGTGACTCAAAGCGAATTGGCCTACGTCTTTTGGTAGTAATCCTGTAGTCCAGGTTGAATTGTCGAAACTGTATTGGAAAGTCGCATTAGCAATCCAACCCGTCGTATTATGCCCTTCCGCACGAAAACCGACTGAAGACAATGAAACATTCTGGTCGAAATGCAGCCAGATTGCTTCTTTTTCAGTGATGTTATCGTCACTGGTATCATCTTTCTTGTGATAAACACCCAAACCAGCGCCGATTGCATCTTTTCCAGAGAGTTTTCCGTTGTAGCCATTTTCATGATCCTGAACAACAGCTGCTCCAGAACCAAAAGCGCCACTATTGTATGAGCCTTTAGCGTGTACGGTAAGTCCGCCATTGGTGAAACTTAGATCACCGCTGAGTGACGATGCAATGTTTGAACTGCACAGATCGCCGCCACTGCAGGCAATACCATCGGTTGGCAGAAAACCGGTATTAATACCGCCGCTATACTTAAGATTGGCAAAGTCAAAAACTACAGGCGCCGCTACTACTGGGCCGCTTAGCAAGGTGAATAGTGATACAACAGATAAAACACGCATTTTAAATGCTCCTATAAAGATACTTAATTCTGATTTTTTATTATTTTAGATAGAAATAAATTCCGTCACTTGTAGTAACAATAACTTCAAGTGCAATCTAATTCAATAGACCAATGCTCCTGATTTATTAGGACTTTTGTCCTAGCAAAAACTCACACTTGTAATTACTGCAATAAGTATGAAAAAACTTTACTGTAATTAACAGTCATAAAAAATAAAAAGAGATTCAATCAGAATCATTGAATCTCTCGTAAAGTTTCTTTTCTAGTTTGCGCTAAAAAAGAAAATAGTTATTTTTATCTTTATTAGATATCAATCACAAACTTCTTTGGTGACGCAGTGTAAATCCAATCAATCCCAATCCAATCAGCAACATAGCATAGGTTTCTGGCTCTGGAACCGCTGAAACCCAGTTTGAAGGTGTTGGGTGAAGATCGGTCAGAGAATAAGGATCTACCGATATAATTCCAAAAATAGGTTCTGGCTTACCCGAAGTCGTTGTAGCCTGTGTACCGGTAAAATCCGTAATGTCTACACCAGTACCGGATATTGTCCAAATACTGTTGGTATAAGGAGTATCGTCAAACCGGTTGGATTTATTGTGTGCAAACCAATCGATCACGATATGCTGATCATCTGATTTGTAACTACTGTCCATCGTGGTATCACTGTGGTAAGTGAATTTATCAATATCAGCCCCGTGAATTGCCGGTTGTGAAAAGTTTGCACCTGTCAGCGCCGGTCCTTGGTAGACAAAATCGAGTCGATTCACTGTTGAATCATCATGTGAAAAGCCTGGAGACGCCCAATTCGGAGTTAATTCAAACGTGACGACACCGATCGCTGTTTCTGTAATTTTAAGTTCTGCAACAGTAGGATAGCCTGAGCCAAATGACGATGTAGCAGGTAAATCGAATTTATAAGTTGCTGTGTCGCCGACACTAGCAAATGAAGGTGCTGCAATGATACTTAGTATCGAGGCCGTTATAATTGCTAATTTTTTTTTCATTCTAAGCTCCTTTTTTAAAACTACAAATTCAGATAGATAAATTTAAGCTTTGCTATAAATTGTTTACCCGTTACTTATAAACTCTCGCTGCCTTACATTTAACACAAGTTACAGAATCAACTTGAAACGCTCCGTGATACACCAAATAGAATTCTTCAAAGTTTAAGAAAAATCTTTTCTGCCTTCATATAATCCTACATTATGATTAAAATTAATATTCCCTAAATGGGTACCATGCGAAGCAGAAAAATTACTGTAGATCAAATGGTCAGTTGCCAAACCCAAGCGGACAGCTACATCGCTTTAGCAACATTGTTTGTAGTTTGTAATAAGCACCCCGTTAATTGGAATCGTTTGTTTTGAAAAAATAACCGGATACTAATTGGCTGCGATTACGAACACCGGTTTTAATAAAAACCGATTTTAAATGTTTCTTCACCGTTTCCGGGCTTACAGTAAGCTGTTGCGCAATCTGCTTGTTGGTCAACCCTTTTGTTACCAACTTTATGATTCCTTGTTCACTTTTAGTCAGCACGATATCTCTTGGCGGAATAGCGCAAGAAGTATTGTGCCATCCGGACAACACATCAAATATCCGCCGCACCACGTGATGAGGAAACCACAATTCTTCTCGGTGAACGATTACCTGTATCGCTTTTTCGAATATTTTATGATCGGTTCCAACCGGTAAAAACCCGGATATACGAAACTCGATAATCTCATCGATAAAATCCGGCGGATTTTGCTCGTAAAGCAGGATTATCTTAACGGATGCCATCTTTTTTCTGATCATCCGCAACTGCTCGACCACTTTGTCAGCTGCTAGTCGCATATCGATCAGGATGGCATCCGGACATATTTCGCCTAATTTGGCACTGGCGGCCTCAGCTTCTTTGATGTTGTACTGATTTATACAGATATAAGGTAAATTATCCGAGTAACTGTTTAGATGAATATTTAAATCTGCTTGCTCGGTAATGGTCCATATACGAAGCAAATCAGCGCGATAACCTGCCGCCGTAGAAAAAAGCGGTGTTAACCCAGCATTCACTAATTCCGCGCGCATAGTGAGCGGCTGCTTTTGCAGCATAGATAAATCGCGCCGATCATTCCGGCGCCGGTCATAGCGTGCTTGTCCACGTAAAATCGATATATCGCGCCGGTCATGCTGCCGCCGGTCCCGATCATGCAAACGCCGGTTCAAAGAAGCGGAATCAGAATACCCTTGCCGTTTCTTATCAGCTTGCAAGCATTGAATATCGATAAATGATTTCAATTTCGTATGACTCCGTTATTGTTCTTAGAACTAAATTGGGCGGTATTTTTTTACCGTTCTTCTTTTCTGAGATTCCGTTAATTTTATTGCATAGACGCTATAGTAAGTCAGTTCAGATACAGACCAATTCACAATAGCGCCTTTTTACCGGTAGAAGTATCAGAAAAAACAAACAGCATTGAAGCTTTATCTTTTTTTCTGTTTGCTTAATGAGAACCCCACCAAACCAAGCCCAACCAGCAACATTGCATAGGTCTCCGGCTCAGGAACAGCGCTTACACCGACCACGAAGTCGTCCCAATCTCCCAGATGCTTAGTGCCTGCGCTGTCATTGTAGCCAAGTACATAGGCATAAGTTGTAGATCCGATCAGCATGTTTGTACCAATCAATCCGATCGATGTGCCTTCGTTCCAGTGACCGCCGTTAATGGCAAATTTACCGGTATCGCCTTCAAATTTGAAGCTTAGCGGGCCGGCCGCGCTCACAACCGAGCTGATTGAAGTTCCAATCGCATCAGATTCAAGCAGCTTGGCTCCGCTTAACGTGTTATAAAATTTGTCAATAAAACCGGATTCCTGGCCCAGATAGGTATAAGTAACTGTTTGCGCCCCAGGCCCGGTGTAATCGAGATGTCCAAGGCTAACTGCTGAGCCTGTGGGTAATGTAGCAAATCCTGCGATGTTAAATGCTTCAGTTCGAGTGGCTGTATCGGTTACCACAAATGAAAGCCCGGCGTGCGCAGCCCCTCCAGTCATCAACATCATCGCCGCAATCATTGTATTGTGTAGATAAAATGGTTTACTCATCTCTTACTCCCGCAAATATTAATAAAGCAAAAATTAAATTGATATCGCTTGAATTTCACTACCCTACTTTGTTCAGTGGATTCAGTGCATGAATTCATGACGAATGGCATGTTAATCTGCGGGATAATTTAAATCTATAGTCTGTTAATCCTTATTTTATAAGGAGTTAATAGTAGGTTATGACTAAGATTACCAGGAACTCTGTCCCGGGAATGTCATTGCTCCAAGCCATTTAAGCAGAAAAAAGCGGCTTTCTTGCGGAAGAGAAAATCAAAACGAAACAACATCTTTTGACGAATTTACCGAAGATTTCTGAGACAGCTTCCCCCAATAGCAACCGGCACAGATTCCGATCAACCAGCCGGTCACGATCAGTATTGTCATTAAGTGCGAACCGTTTGTATCACGAAACTGCATGATCAATAGTCCAAGCGGCGCGGCGCCAATGCCGATAAAAGCACACAACCCCATCGCACCATTGCTCCAGCGCAATATGCCGTAGGATAAAAGCAAAAATGGCAGAATCATGATTAACTGAGTATGCCAAGGGATACCGCTCCACAGTAAGCCAAAGCCAAGAAACGACAATAAAAATCCGCCTATTAGAGCGGCCAAAATAATACGTATGGTTTTCCAATGACTGCGGTGATTTGATACTTCTTTCATCTCTATTCCTTATGCGATCGCGATGTATTTTTCTCGTGCAACAAGCCGATTCCAACGATGGCCATTGCAATGGAAACAAAAGGATTCAATAAATTCAGCAACGCATAGGGCGCATAATCCAATGTTGGAATACCCAGTGTCGCCACATAAAAAGTACCTGCTGTTGTCCATGGAATGAGTCCGGCAGTCAAGGTAGCGCCTTCTTCAACTGAGCGGGACAGCACTGCCCTATCGACCTTCCTTTCAAGATATATGCTCTTGAACAGCTGGCAATTGAGAATAATCGAAATATAAGCCTCACCCATCGCAATGTTGCCGATCAATCCGGACAGGATGGTGGTCGCGATCAATGTGCTGACGCGCTGAATGCGTGCGATGATATGCGTGAGCAGCACTTGCAGAAACCGTGCATGATGCATCACTCCACCAAGCGCCAGCGCCATGATGGACAATAATAGCGTCCACGCCATGCTGTACAACCCGCCGCGTCCGAGTAAATCGTCGATGTTCTCAATTCCGGTAGTACCCGGCGAATTTACCCACAATGCGTTGAACACATCAACGCCATCCCTGTCTTGATAAGCGATGGCAATCATCATGGCCAATATGATACTGCACGACATACTCACTTCGGCGGCGTAGCGCTTGATACTCAAACCAAACATTAGCAGCAGCGGCAACAGTGTCACCCAGCCATTTAATTGATAAGCACCTGCCAAAGCAGTACGAATTTCATCAATATGCGCTCGCGGCAAGGCATTATCACTGTAGTGCTCTCCGATAATAATGAAGATCACCAGAACAATCAGTAACGTCGGTGCCGTTGTGTATAGCATGGAACCAATATGCCGGTACAAGCTCGTTCCGGCACTCATGGCCGCCAGATTAGTGGTATCCGAGATAGGCGATAATTTATCGCCGAAAGTGGCGCCGGAAATGATCATGCCGGCCACGAGCGGCAGCGGAATGCTCATCGCTTCACCGATACCGATCAACACCACCCCAATGGTTCCAACCGTACCCCAGGAAGTACCTGTAGCAACCGACATGAAGCAACATAAAATCAGCCCTGCCGCCAGAAATGTGCCCGGGCTCAACAAATCCAATCCGTAATAAAGCAGGCTTGCGATAGTGCCGCTCTGCATGAAACTGGCAATGACCATACCGATCAACAGAAAAATATAGATCGCTGGCAGCGCTTTGATGATGCCATCATCCATCATGCGCCGGATATCGAGAAAGGAATGACTTAGCCAGCGCGCTTGCAGACACACCCAGATCAACGCCAGAAAAATAACGGCATGAATGCTGATCGCAAATACGAACATACCAAGCGAAATCAACAGAAAAACACCGGCAAAGCAAACAAGCGCTTGTAATAGGGTTGGCAGGCGTTGTGTAGTCAACAATTCTTCAATGGATGGCTTGGTTTCTGTCATTGCGAGCCTATTTTCTTTCTTCATCCACAAACAATGCGATCAACTCGCCGTAGCCTTTTGCTTGTAAATCCTCTTTTCTGATGAACTTTAATGCGGCAGAGTTGATGCAATAACGCAAGCCCGTTGGCGGCGGACCGTCATTGAACACGTGCCCCAGATGACTATCCGCATAACGGCTACGGGCTTCCGTACACGGCATCCACAACGCGTAATCGCTCTTAAGCCGAATATATTGCTCATTTATCGGTCGGTAAAAACTAGGCCAACCGGTGCCCGAATCAAATTTATGAATTGACGCAAACAACGGTTCACCCGATACAATATCAACATAAATCCCGGCAGCTTTGTGATCCCAATATTCGTTCTGGAATGGCCGTTCGGTGCCGGCATTTTGCGTCACCTGATACTGCAATGGTGACAAATCGGCTTTCAACAATTCAGGATCTTTAGCAAAATTTTCATAGTGATTCGCCATAACGGATTTTCCTTTTCAATAAATATAACTGACTATTCATCATGAAATTCACAGGAACGGTAACGCATTTATCGCAAAAGGGCTTGGGTGTTGTCAAAAACACCGAGAATAACATTTCTTATTTTGTTTATGGCACTTGGCCAGGAGATAGCGGTGAGTTTGAAATCATCGACAAACCACTGAATAATAAAAAATTTGCCTATGCCAAATTGATACAGCTCATACATCCTTCTGCACAAAGACAAATACCCCCATGCCCTTTTGTCAGTTTGGAAGAAAATGCCTGTACCGGTTGCTCCTGGATGATCGCTGATTATACAAGCCAGCTCGAGCAAAAACGAAATCGCTTCCTTTATGCCATGCAGCGGGCCGGTTTTGATCCGGCTCAGTTGAATGTCAACGCTATTCAGCCAGCACCGCAAATTTATGGCTACCGCAACCGCTGTCAAATCAAAACGGACGGAATAAAGCTCGGTTTCGTATCCGAAAACTCGCAGCAAATCGCACCGATGGATGATTGTTTGGTACTCAATGAACGCTGCCGGAGCCTGCTGCAAACAGCGATTCAGCAGTTACCCAATGAAACTTGGCAGGAAAACTCCGGAGACAATTGGCTGTTTATTGAGCTGGATGACGACATGCAACCGGACGAAATCCGTACAAACCGGAAACGCCCGTTCAAACAGGGTAACACGCAGCAGAATCAATGGATGCAACAGTGGTTGCGGAACACACTCGCTCGCAACTCCCAGATAGGAAAAGTGGTGGAATTATTTTGCGGTTCGGGGAATTTCACACAAATCATTGCAGAATCAAACTGCACTGCACTGCTCGCTTACGAATCCGATCCGGATGCCATTCAAGTATTGAAAAGCAAAGCTCTGGCCAAAGTGACCCCGCAAGTTGCGGATCTTTTCAGTCCATCAATTTGGCGGAACATACAAAAAACGGTATGCGATGCAACAACTTTGGTTTTAGACCCGCCACGCGCCGGACTAAAAAAGCATCAGGGCTTTTTTTCCTGCTTCGCAGCGTTAAAAACGATTATCTATATCTCCTGTAACCCGGAAACTTTCGCGCGCGACGCTTGGTTCTTTCAACAAAACAGCTGGCAAATAAACGAGGTTCAACTGATTGACTTGTTTCCGCACACCCCGCATATTGAAATACTGGCGGAATTTCGAAAGATTTGAGACCCGTATGGGTTTATGGATTGAAAGTATATCGAAGAGGAATAAAAAAGGAGTCAGTACTTACGGCGGATTGTAAGCATTGACTCCTTGTAAAGCTAATAAGGGTTTAAGCTGTAACTTTTACTGAAGAAAAATGCGCTTTATTTTTTGACACAATATACAACATTGCAACAGCAAGATAGCTCAGAAACAGAATTGATCCACTCATCACTTCCAATCCCACCCAACCTACAACAGAGTGTATTTGTGGCAATGCCGGGAGAGCGCCAAATAAAATAACGCTGACCAAGGGAATAATACCGAACACCACAAAGCAGATTTTTATTGCCGTCACAAAAATAAATTGGCTCATTTTCATAAAGCCTCCTATAGAAGAGTTTGCAAATTTGCCTATTCAGACGCATTCCGATTAATTCAGAATCTCAAAAACGGCAAACTTCACATAAATTTTACAACATTCTCACAAAATATTCACAATATTTCCAATCGAAATTGAATATCTAAAATTAATTAAATTTTATACACAGTAACTTATTCAGTTTTAGCGACATTCATGATAAAACTTTCAGTCAATGCGGCCCATTAATTCCAGATAGGGTAACGATTTCGCATCTTTTCATTTTTTTGTTGCAAGCGAAAAAAAATTTCTGCATCTGCACTTTTGAATTAACGCAAAAGAATACTCTGCATTTTGCCCAATTAAAAACCGCTAAAACACCATGAATTCGATTCTCTGTAGCCGGACAACCGGTTTGAGAAAGTTTTTTCATATCTTGCCATCTTCACTTTTTATTCACACCCATTTCACTTTTTATTCACATTCATTGTGTTAGCTTACTTTTACGGTAACAGGGATTTAATGATTTCTGATAGTGCAGTTTTTCTGACATCAAAGCAGTTTTGGTTCGGTTCATTCATCAGATTTAGGTTCACTTAAAAATTTAAAACTAATATATTGAATTATATATAAATATTTTTAATAAAAACATAATCTTATAATAAAAGGATAAATCGCTCGATGGGAATACTCAGTACATTACTTCTAACACCAGTATTAGGTATTCTGATACTTGCGTTAATTCCGAGTAAGAACACAAACCAAATCCGTTTCACAGCTAATCTAACCGCACTCCTGGCGTTTCTCTTAAGTTTCTGGCTGGTTCTTAATTATGATCGATCGGATGGTCAGATACAGTTCTATGAGTATTTTGTTTTCAATCCTAAACTAAATACTGCACTTGCATTAGGTGTCGATGGATTATCACTACCCATGGTGGTATTGGCCGCACTGCTCACTGTAATAGCACTACTCGCTTCTTTCAACATTGCGCGCAACATCAAAAGCTACTATGTCAGTATCTTGCTACTGGAACTTGGTATGTTGGGTGTCTTCCTTTCGCAAGATTGGTCATTATTCTATATTTTCTGGGAGTTGACCTTAGCGCCGCTGTTTCTGCTGATTGACCGCTGGGGAGGCACACGCCGTCATATCGCCAGTTTAAATTTCGTGCTTTATACGATGGGCGGCTCAATTTTCATGCTGATCAGCTTGCTGGCGATCAGTCAATACATGCCGCCGCATGGCGGCACTCTGATGTCAGCGATGACCGTTGCTGCGCAGAGTATGCCGAGAGACGAGCAAATCTGGGTTTTAATCGGTTTTCTCATCGGCTTCGGCGTTAAGATGCCCATTTTTCCGTTACATGGCTGGCTGCCGCTCGCACACGTTGAAGCGCCGAGCCCGGTCAGTATCCTGCTATCCGGGATTCTTCTCAAGATGGGCGCTTACGGCATGATAAGAGTGATTGTCATGCTGCCGGAAGCCACGCAAATGCTGCAAACGCTCTTAATAACCCTGGCATTGATCGGAATGATTTATGGCGGTGTTCTGGCGTGGCGGCAAACGGA
The DNA here is from genome assembly GCF_900106555.1 of Nitrosomonas oligotropha. Classification (GTDB taxonomy): domain Bacteria; phylum Pseudomonadota; class Gammaproteobacteria; order Burkholderiales; family Nitrosomonadaceae; genus Nitrosomonas; species Nitrosomonas oligotropha_A. The sequence goes on from NZ_FNOE01000005.1 coordinate 92,782, forward strand.
TATGAAAGCGATGGTAGCTTATTCTTCGGTCAGTCATATGGGGATCATCCTGCTCGATATTGCCACGATGAATAAAACGGGCCTGATTGGCGCTGTTTTACAGATGACCGCACATGGCCTGGTGGCGGGAGCAATGTTCTTGCTGGTCGGTTTGCTGTACGAACGCACCCATACCCGCAATATTCTGGACTACAGCTCTTTGGTAAGAGTGATGCCGCGCTTCGCTTTGTTCATGACGATCACATTATTTGCTGCCATGGGGTTGCCGGGCACTGTCGGCTTTATTGCCGAGCTGCACGCAATTGTCGGTGGCTTCCAGCAATGGGGCAATCTCATGATCCTGCTTGGAGTCAGCATCATGATCGGATCAGCCTATGCCATGCGCACCATCGGTATGTTGTTCACTGGTCCAGTAAAACCTCAGATGCGTAATATCGAGGATTTAAAGCTATACGAACTCATTGCGGCTGGCTTCTTGGTTGTATTAATCGTTATGTTCGGTTTGTGGCCAGCGCCTTTGATTGACCTTTCCATGGCAACCATGAACCAAATGAATGGCACCATCATTCAAAGTATTCAATAGGATAACTGATATGACTTCTGAATCTCACGATTTGCGTCACCACATTCTTGAAACAATTGATCACTTGGATCATATTCTCCCAGGGCAACGCCCGCTGCACAAATTTGTGCATCACAACACGATTCATGGCTTTCAACACCTCCCGTTTGAAGAAGGCTTGGCAGAGTATGAAAAATTAACCGGTGTTTATGGTTATCTGCCGGATGCGAAGAACCGCGAACTTTATCAGCAAGGGCGGATTACCGATACGGATCTTTCGGCTGCATTCGAACATACCAAAAACTTGCAATCCGAACAGGTTGTATTTCATGCCAACGATCTGACAATCCGGCGTAAGGATATTTATCAAGTTGCGTTATTGCACGAGCTGCCCACCCTGTCGATCAGTCAATTGAACTGGCAGATTGAAGAGATGAATGTGTTGCATACCATTCAACCGGATGTCTCTAAAGAAGCCCGTGCGCGAATGCTCAGCTGTATTTCGGATCCCAGTATCGTCGTTAAACATCTCTGGGAAAGTATTTTGAGCAAACTCGGCATTGAACTCACCGATTTGCATCCGGAGAACATGTTGGATCTCTCGGAGGAGCAGGCAAAAGAGTGGCTGGAAAAAATCAAAATAACACTGGCCAACGGGGAAGGCATTCCAGTGCATCAAAAAATGAGAATGGATGCCGAAGCCGAGCTGAATGCCATGTTGGCGCAAATCGGCAGCAAAATTACATTACGCGATTTTGTTCTGGCTTTAAGCGGTATCGATATTCTTTATTCCATTAGGCCGCAGATTATACGAATCTGCGCATCGGTGCTGGATGAAGGCGTTGCGGCATGGCAATTGCCCGGCCGCAGCAAACTGGGACTCTATGCGGCTTGGCGTTCGACAGCGCATTTCGACGTGAATCCTTTTCTACACGATTTACCTGACTGGCAAAACATTGTCGACGAAACACCGGAAGATCCGGTCGATTGCATTATTCTGCAATTAACCAACATGGAGATTCCACAAGATAAATGGGAAGGTTATATCCAGCAACTGGCGCTTGAGTTGCCGGGTTGGTCGGGAATGATCAACTGGCGCCAGCATAATCCCGACTACCATACGGAAAATGACGCAACGCTGCATATGGCCGATTATCTAGCTATCCGCCTGACACTGAACAGATTGTGGCTCAATCAGGCTTGTAAAGATACCTGGAAAATAGAAGCTAAGCTGGGAACGATCGAATATTATTTTCGCAGAAACTTGTCCGAGTTTATGGTTCGGAAGCAACTCTACGGCGGAGATTTACCAGAATATCTGGCCACTATCGCCAAAGACCTGATTATGCGCACCGGCTCTGAACGCGAAAGACGAGAGGAATGGCAGTCTTTGGCGGATCTGACATGGACCTGGCAATTCAGTCCCTTAGTAAAAAAAGATTTCGAGCATGCTGCTTTTAATAGCGGCTGGCGGCTTTTCCGCTTGTGCCAGCATCTGGGACTGACCGCTGCGGATATTCAAAGCATGCAAAAAAACGATTTGTTACAGTTGCTCAATGTACTCGACGAATTTACCGCACCGGAACGAAGCAAAATTTGGCTATACGCTTACGAATATCACTATCGCGAAGATTTCTTTCAAGTTTTGCGCGCCAATATCAACCGGGGACGCTGGGCCAAACGCGCACAGCGGCCGCAAGCGCAGATCGTTACCTGCATGGATGACCGCGAAGAAAGTCTGCGCCGTCAACTGGAAGAAATCAATCCTGCCATCGAGACGATCGGCGCGGCAGGATTTTTTGGTGTACCCATGAATTATAAAGGGATTGACGACATTGAAACTAATATGCAATGCCCTGTGGTCGTGCAGCCGGCCAATGATGTCAATGAAGTGCCGCGAAAAGGCGCGGAGCCGTTATTGCAAGAACATTCCAAAGGGTATCGTTTCTATAGAAAGCTGGCTTATTTGATGAATCAATCGCTGCGGCGCAGTCTTATTTTCTCGCATGCGATCATTGATGCGTTAGCGCCGGTCGTATTTGCCGGTTTACTGGGCAGGATATTTTTGCCTAAGTATTTTGTAGCGCTAAATACTTCAATACGGCAAAATATTGAAAAGAAAATCCCTACCGAGCTAATGTTCAAGGCTCCCGCTTCAGATACTCCCGCAACTCCGGATCAACCACGGCTGGGTTTTACCGATACCGAACAAGCCGACCGGTTAGCGGTTTTCATGCGCACAACCGGTTTATCGTACGGCTTCGCTCCGATTGTTTGCTTGGCCGGGCACGGCTCGACCAATCTCAATAATCCGCATGAATTCGGTTACAACTGCGGCGCCTGCAGCGGCAAACGCGGCGGACCGAATGCACGCCTTTTTGCCGCCATGGCGAATCGTCCGGAAGTCAGAAAATTACTGGCGGAACGAGGTGTTCACGTTCCCGACGATACCTGGTTTGTCGGCGCTGAACACGACACCTGCAGCGATGAATACTATTGGTATGATCTTGAGGATATTCCGCAAAGCGCACTGCCTGCTTTCGAAGCATTCAGAAATGATTTGATCAAAGCAAGTAAAGCTTCCGCACACGAGCGTTGTCGGCGATTCGTCTCTGCTAATAATCCACGCACGCTTGAAGCCGGAAAAGAACATGTAACTCTACGCGCAAACGATTTTTCTCAAGCATTCCCGGAATTCAACCATGCCACGATTGCTGCGGCCATCGTTGGCCGGCGCTCCGTTTCGCAAGGAACGTTTCTGGACCGGCGCGTTTTTCTCATTTCCTACGATCCTACACAGGACGCCGATGGCAAGCTGCTGGAAAACCTATTGCTAGCAGTCGGCCCGGTGGGTGCGGGTATCAATCTGGAATATTACTTTTCCACGGTCAATAACGATTATTTCGGTTCCGGCTCCAAGGTCACACACAACATTACCGGCATGTTCGGTGTACTCGAAGGAACCAGCAGCGATCTGCGAACCGGTTTAACCAAACAAATGATCGAAATTCATGAACCGCTTCGATTGCAAGTTCTGGTTGAAGCAAAAACCGAAATCCTGGGACAGATCTATGAACGTCAAGCCAGTATCCGGGAACTTGTGGGCGGCGGCTGGATTTTGCTGAGTGCGATTGATCCCGACACAGCTGAAATCTCCGTGTTTGAACGCGGCGTTGGATTCGCCCCTTGGCAAGCGGAAAAGAAACAGGTGCCTGAATATGAATCGTCGATTTCTTATTATCAGAACATCAATGTGCCTTTGCCGCCTGTTCTAATCAAGCAACCTCATGTGACAGGAGCTTAATATGGATTATTTGGTTTTTTTGATACCGTTATTGCCATTCCTCGCTGCTGCATTCATCGGTTTTGGTATCTTGTTCAATCGCATCAGCGGTAAGCAAGACGAGCTCATCACGGCAAAAGCGGCGAAAAGCGCCGTTACCTTGTCGTGCTTGATCGCGATCGGTTTACTCGGCGCTGATTTATCCGGAATCAACCCGAACCATGTCACCCTGGGAAAATGGTTGAACAGCGGAAGTCTTGCCGTTGAATTCAATTTCATCACTTCGGGTTTCAGCGTTATTGCAGCCGCACTATTCTCGATTATTCTGCTCATCATCGCACGCTTCTCAACGAATTATATTCACGCGGAACCCGGCTTCCACCGGTTTTTCTTTGTTTTATGTTTATTCTCTTCGGGCATGCTGCTACTGATACTATCGGGTAACGCAATTGGCACATTTATCGGCTGGGAAATTGCAGGATTATGCTCCTATTTATTAATATCTTTTGCTTATGACCGGCCGACTGCAGTCATTAATGCCACCCGAGTTTTCGTCACTAACCGGATTGGAGATGCCGGTTTTATTTTAGGCATAGCGCTTTCTTTTTACTATGCAGGAACCACCAATTGGATCACGCTGAATGATATCGCCACAAATCTATCCACCCCAACTGCCACAGTAATCAGCTTATGTTTTGTTGTCGCAGCTGTCGCAAAATCGGCACAACTGCCATTTACGCCATGGCTGGCAAGGGCAATGGAAGGACCCACACCATCAAGTGCTGTGTTCTATGGCGCCGTGATGATCCATGCCGGTATCTTTCTGGTCATTTTATTGCGGCCGATTATTGAGTGTGCGCCGCTTACGATGTCTGTATTGGTCGTCATTGGCTTTTTCACAGCAGTTTACAGCTATATAGTCGGATTGACGCAAACGGATACTAAAAGCTCGCTCTGCTTTGCCATATCGGGTCAGCTTGGTTTGATGTTTCTGGAATGTGGTCTAGGTTTCTGGGAATTGGCGAGCTGGCACTTGTGCGCGCATGCCATAGTGAGAAATTATCAGGTATTAACGGCACCTTCGTTATTGCGCTATGTCTACGGCAATCCGATGAAACCGGTAGCCGCCGCAATCGCCAATAAACGCTGGTTATATATCGCATCGTTGCAGCGCTTCTGGCTTGATCCCATTGCGGATAGAACATTGGTTAGACCTATTTACGGTTTGGGGCATGATTTGGACCGATTCGATAAAAACATCATTGATCGAGCCATGGGTGCGCCTGTTTCTTCAAACTATACGATTTCATCGCTGACGCAATTGGAGAAAAACATGGATAAAGATATCCGCGATGGTATACACATTGAATTTGTCAGTGGCAGTGGCATAGCCGGTAAATTCTTTGAATGGATAGCCAATATCATGAGCTGGTTTGAAGACCGCCTGGTTTTGCGTGGTATCGGTATGGATACCGTCGATATTGGCAGAAGACTTGGACAAATAGCGAATACTTTTGAACATCTTATTCTCAAGCCGCGCTATTTGGTCTTGTTCGTATTCATTGTCTTAATGATTGCTGCTTCAGTTTGAGGTTTCGATGGATATTACACATATTACTTATTGGTCGGAAACAGTTTCATTTCCAATTTTATCGATACTGACGCTCATACCCGTGGCAGCGATGATAGCGGTAATCTTAACATCCTCGCCCGTAGCCGCCTTGCGCCTCGGTTTTGCCGGAACGGTATCGACATTCCTACTGAGCGTATATTTATTATCTGCTTTTAATGCAGATCTCGCGGGTATACAACTCTATGAGCGTTATCAGAGCCTGGGTGTAACTTATACAGTCGGCGTCGATGGTACTAATATTTTATTCATACTGCTGACAACCACGCTAGCGTTGCTGACACTGATTTATACCCTCACGGCGCGGCATGTGTCAGACCGCACTCATATTGCTTCACTATTGGGTTATGAAGCGATTCTCATCGGCGCTTTTGCGGCACTGAATGCCATGCAGTTCTGGTTATGGTGTTTTCTTGAAATGATCCCTATTGTCTTAATGACATTACGATCGGGATCCAGCCAGAACCGGCGCTGGGTTGTCGCATTAGTGCTACAACACTTTAGCAGCGGATTATTGATGACGTTAGCCGGTTTCATGATGCTTGGATTCGGCATCATGTTAACCACCGACGTCTTATCGTTCGATTGGCTTGTTCTGAAGGAAAGCAACGTCACACATGAATATCCGACATTGATTTTTTTCTTGTTGTTATTTGGTTTTGCCATTCGCATGCCATTGTTTCCATTTCATGCATGGTTACCAGTCGTCGCTGAACATGGAACCATTGCGAGTGTCGGAATTTTTCTAGTCAGCCTGAAACTCGGTATTTATGCCATCGTACGCTATTTAATTCCCCTGCTGCCTGAAGTTGCAGAACACTGGGCATGGTTTGTCACGATGCTGGGTTTGATCGGAATTTTTTACGGCGCATTACTGGCGTTTATGCAAATCAATTTCCGCCGGTTAATCGCTTTTGCCATTATCAGCCAAACCGGCTTAATTACCGTCGGCTTATTTGACTTCAGCACACATGGCATGGAAGGAGGGATCGTTTTGGCGATATCATTCGGTATGGCGACAGCCGGCATATTGCTGAGCCTCGGTATGATATACAAGCGCACGCACACCGCATTCATTCCGCGCTTGGGCGGTATATTTGATACCAACGCAGCGATTGCGGTGCTGTTTGTGATCTGTGCCCTGAGTACGATGGGAATGCCGGGCACTCCCGGTTTCGATGGCATCCACTTGCTAATTGATGGCACTATCCAAGGTCAAGGATGGCTCATCGCCATTGCAATTTTATTCGGTAACGTTTTGACGGTTGGATTACTGTTACGCGCTTTTCAGCAAATATTCATTGCGTCGCCAAAGCGCTTCCAAGGGCCCTTTGTTAACATACATCAAGCCAGTTCCCCGCCATCCCCCAGAAATGAGTGGATTATTGCCATTGCCATTTGCGGCTTGCTCCTTGCAACTGGAATCAATACTTCGCCGTGGTTGAATATCATTGATCAAAATATTCACTCTAGTTCTACCGGCAACAACTCTCATAACAATACAGATGCGCTTCACACCGATAAGCTGTTGGCAACGCACTCTATGATTACAAAGGACAATTAGAATGATTGAAGCTGACTTTCCGCTGCTGAGCCTGACAATTATTGTTCCACTTTTAGGAGCCGTATTGGCCGGATCAATACGAAACACTGATTTCTCAAAACAAGTTGCTCTTTTTGTCGCCGTCCTATCGCTCCTTCTGACCATTTGTGCCCTCATTTTATTTGATGCCGGTAAGAACGAATTTCAGCTTGTTGAACGCCGCGCGTGGATTCCAATTTTGAATATTGAATATCTGATTGGCGTTGATGGCATTTCAGTTTTATTTCTCCCGATGACAGCATTGCTGACCATCATCACGATGCTGGCATCATGGAACACGATTTCCCATTCCGCACGCTTTCATTTTTCTTTGTTACTGGCGCTCGAAGGTGTCAGTATCGGCATATTCTGCGCTTTGGATACGGTGTTATTTTTCCTGTTCTGGGAGCTTACGTTACCGCCCTTCTTCTTCTTGATCGGCTTATGGGGAATAGGTTCGCAACGGCGCAGCGCAGCAATGAAATATACCTTGTTCATGTTATCCGGCGGCGTCACCTTGCTGTTGGCGATCATTGTATTGGCGACAAATCATGCTATACAATCCGGCGGGCAAATCCCTGCGGACTTGTCCTTCAGCTTACCTATCCTACTTGAGACCGCTTTACCGCAGGATCTGCAGAAACTCGTCTTTCTCTTGTTGTTATTCGGTTTCGCCGTGAAATCGCCGCTTGTTCCGTTGCATACATGGTTACCGACAGTCGCGGCCGAAGGCCCAACACATGTTGTCGCTATTCTTGTGGGCTTGAAATTGGGTATTTATGGCATTTTACGGTTCGCGATGCCACTAGCACCCCTTGCTACCATGGAATATAGCTGGATTTTGAGCGTCATTGGCGCTTTTACTCTAATTTACGGCGCTTTGATCGCGCTGCAACAAACCAACTTGCGGCGTCTGCTCGCGTATGCCAGCGTCAGTCACGTCGGATTGGTTATGGTTGGTGTTGCATCACTGAACATACAAGGATTCCAAGGCGCAATTTTTCAGTTGTTGAACTTTACGCTGGTTGCCAGTTCCCTGATGCTGATTGCCGGTTTTATACAACATCGGCTTGGCAGTACCGAAGCCATTCACTTGGGTGGGCTTGCTAAAGTAATGCCGAAATTGACTGCCTTCTATTTTCTATTTGCCTTAGCCAGTATCGGAGTACCCGGCACCAGCGGTTTCCCGGCGGAATTACTGATGATCCTTGGCGCAATCAGCGCACATTCCGTTTTAGGTGTCGCCGCGTTATCGGGTGCGATATTAAGCGCTGCCTATATGCTTTCCTATACGCGCAGGACTTTCTTGGGGCCGATCATTCATGATGATGTGAAACAAGTGATTGATCTGCAATCGCGCGAAATGATTTTACTACTCATTCCGGCGCTGCTAATATTAGCTCTAGGTTTTTATCCAGATTACATTCTTAATATAAATCAAATTGCTTCGGAAGAATGGCTATCTCGATTAACCTTAACGACCCACTAGATATAAGCTCATAATTAATAAAATATGCTAAATTTTTTTAGGAGAATGATGAAAAATTCGAATACAGGAATCGATTATTTACTCGATTTAAATGCAAAACATTCGCAAGCTTTCATGGACTTGGCCACAGAGCGCCGCAGATACCGAGGGGAACATCCAACTGAGATAGCCGCATTAAAATGTATGGATGGCCGATTGCACTTACCGGTTATGACACAAACCGCCCTTGGGATCATTCAACCATTCCGCAATCTGGGTGGTATTTTTGATTTGGGCTGGCCATTCTTTCAGGCTGCTATCGATAATTGGGTTGAGTATTCCATCAGCCGCGGCAGACATTGTTTAGTCTTTGTGACTTATCACTTTGCACGTGGCGATACGCATCGCGGTTGTCGTGGCTTTCATTATGATACGGAAGCGGCAAAAGCTGCAGCTGTTAAGCTAAAAAATCAATTTCAATCAGTGTATGGTAAAAACGGCGCAGTAATGCCTATCGTATGCGGCATTGAAACTGACTTGGACGCTTTGATTCTTCATGGTGAAGACGGTCGCTCCATTGATTTAGCCAATGCAAAAGAATCGTCCCAGCTCGAGCTTGAAGAAATGCTCCGGTCGCTCTATCCCACGATGCCCGAACGAATTATCCGGGATTTGATGCCGTTGGTGCGAGGAAATATTAAACACGTTGCCGAGATCCGGGCAACAAACCGCCCCGTCGAAGAGGCTGAGCACAAGGAATGGGTCCTCGGTGTGGGACGCGGTTTTGATTGGTTACATGTGATTAATACAGCATTTATCGTCGGTCCTTTTGATCCGAATCTTTCCGTCGCGATTGAAACTGCAGCCAAGCTTCTCAAGAATAATATTGATGAAGGCCGGATTGATGCTGATGGTGTGGTGCTGTTGACTTCCGGGGTGTATCGCGATGAGGCCGGCCCAGAATATCTCTTAGCGAAAGAAAAAGCGATGTTTCTCAGCAAATTTGCGCTCAATATTATCAAGGAGAAAGTTCCGGATCTAGCACCTCATTTGCAAATACTGACAGCTTGTAATAACTTACATACCAGAAAACTCGAAGTGATTGAGAGGGTTGGGTAAGGGTGGTAAGCAATGAGTAATACTCGATGCAAGCTTCTCAATGTAACTCATAGATAAGCATGCTGGATTGTTTAAAAAACAAAAAATGATTACTCCTATAATAAATGGTCATTACAGATTAGTTTCATAAACTGGTTTGTTTTGGCCATTTCTTTTATGTATTGCCGCAATTAGATTAATTTTGGATAGGAGGTAACTACTTATTTTATTGGCATCATAGCTTAGATTAAAAAAATCAATGTTATGTGCATATATCTCTTAGATTTACAATTTATCGCTGTTCCAACAAAAGGAGAAGTGCTATGGGTTTATCTGATTGGTTGACAAGTCTTTTCAGTTCTAAAAACGATGAAGAGAATAAAACAAACGAGAACAACATAGAAAGTGATGATAAAGATCAGGCTGGCAGCGATTCAATACTGCAAGATGTATCTGAAATCAAGCCGGAAAGCATTGAGTCTGAGATTCAAGCAAGTAGCGAGGCGGATATATTGCATAATAACGATGAGCCTCAAGAAACAAGTCTCTAATAAACCTACACTATTTGATATAAAAATATATTTCGTGCGGTAACATACGATTACGAAAATCAAATAAACAGTAAAAATCTTATAATTACAAATGCAGGAATTATTTTCCTGCAATATTTTCATATTCAACATCTTAAAACAGACATGCGTGGTCGGCGCTTGATTCCGTGTTGATTTAACCGGCAGTGATGAATGGCCATATCGCTTCAGTTTTCACAAGAATCAGCTACCTGGTTAATGGTACCTGCATAATTCCGCAGCATTCCAAGCTAAATTCCTTACACGCGATCTGCAAGCCGGAATCATTACAGGCGCAATGGCAATTCCCTTGTCCGCAGGTATTCTTTGATGTCTGACTATCCAATAATAGTGTGCACACTGCTGGTCTACCAGACCGGTATTCTTAAAGGTTTGCGCTGGCACTGGCAATGTATGGCATCGTCAACCTGATTGTACTGCGCTATGCTAATGACCTTAGAACCAGAGCGATCATAAAAAAATATGAACGATTTGCTAGCAAAGGCGGCGCAAATTAGCGAATTTTATCCGGGTTGCGAATGCTCCGGCAGTTTGAGAATGGCTTCCGCGTTGCTGCTTGAAAAAACCTTACTGGCTGCTTGTTGCCACGGCAGCCACATGAAGTTTAAATGTTCTCTGGCGGCAATCCGGACGGGCACAATGCCGGGTAAGCGTAATCCAAACACATGCTCGGTATTGAACCGGACATCCGGTCCATAGCGCCAGCGCCACTCTTCGTAAATTTCATAGCGATTTTCAGTTTGCCAATCAGTCAGCGCATAATCGGCAACGTTCAAACCGGTTTCCTCAAACACTTCCCGTGCTGCTGTCTGTATCAGTGTTTCACCAGAATCCTGGCTTCCGGTAACCGATTGCCAGTAACCGGGATGATCGGCGCGCTCCAGCAATAAAACCTGTAGATCGGCAGTATGAATCACCACCAACACAGATACCGGTATTTTGTACATCAGCAAACACCGGCTGTCAGTTAACTAGGCTTGGTTTCAACCTGCCGTAAACGGATACTCAATTCCCGCAGTTGTTTTTCATCCACGGTGCTGGGCGCATGCGTTAACAAGCACTGGGCGCGCTGCGTTTTAGGGAACGCGATCACGTCCCGGATTGATTCCGAGCCGGTCATCATCGTCAAAATGCGATCCAAGCCGAAAGCAATCCCGCCGTGCGGCGGAGCGCCGTATTGCAGCGCTTCCAGCAAGAAACCGAATTTCTCTTGCGCTTCCGGTTCGGAGATATTGAGTGCGCGAAACACCTTGGACTGCACTTCCTGGCGATGTATACGCACCGATCCGCCGCCGATTTCGGAGCCATTCAGCACCATGTCGTACGCTTTGGAAAGCGCCTTGCCCGGATCGGTTTCGAGCAAATCTTCGTGCCCGTCGGCCGGAGATGTAAATGGATGATGCAGTGCTTGCCAGCGATTTTCTTCCTCGTCTCGTTCAAACATTGGGAAATCAACCACCCATAAGGGTTTCCAGCCGGATTCCGCGTGCCCGTGCTGATGTCCGATTTTGATACGCAAGGCACCGAGCGATTCGTTGACGACCTTGGTCTTATCCGCGCCAAAGAAAATCAAATCGCCATTCTGCGCCTGGGTGCGCGCCAGAATGGTTTTAATCGTTTCTTCCGGTAAGAATTTCAAAATCGGCGATTGCAATCCTTCTACGCCATCGGCCAGATTATTGACTTTGATGTACGCCAGACCTTTGGCGCCGTAAATTGCGACAAAGCTGGTGTAATCATCGATTTCCTTGCGTGACAATTCCCCGCCCCTGGGCACGCGTAGTGCCGCAACACGGCCATCGGTTTTTTCCGCAGCTTCACGGAATACCTTGAATGGAACATCTTTCATGATGTCGGTTAATTCGGTGAATTCCAGCGGAACACGCAAATCCGGCTTGTCCGAACCGTATTTGTGCATGGCATCGGCATAAGTCAGGCGCGGGAAAGGATCGGGTAAATCGACATTGCTCACGGTTTTGAACAAACCGCGAATCATTCCTTCCATCAGCGACATGATCTCATCCGCTGACAGAAACGAAGTTTCAATATCGATTTGCGTAAATTCCGGTTGCCGGTCGGCACGCAGATCTTCATCGCGGAAACAGCGCGTGATCTGATAATACCGGTCGAATCCGGATACCATCAGAAGCTGTTTAAACAATTGCGGTGATTGCGGCAAGGCAAAGAAATGACCGGCATTCACCCGTGACGGCACCAGATAATCGCGCGCGCCTTCCGGTGTGGATTTGGTCAACATCGGCGTTTCGATGTCGAGAAATCCGTGCTGATCCAAAAACACACGCACCGCCATCGCTACTTTATGCCGCAAACGCAGATTCGATTGCATAGTGGGACGGCGTAAATCCAGATAACGATGTTCCAGCCGCACCGCTTCGCTGATATTGTCGTCGTCCATCAGGAATGGCGGTGTCAGTGATGGATTCAATACCTCAATGGTTGCCACCAGAATCTCAATCTCACCGCTGACCAGCGCGGTATTGATCGTTCCTTCGGGACGCTTTCTCACTTTACCGGTAATTTGCAGCACATATTCATTGCGTATTTTTTCCGCAACTTGAAATGTTTCCACATTATCGGGATCGCACACGATCTGTACCAATCCTTCACGATCGCGCAAATCAATGAAGATCACACCACCATGATCCCTGCGCCGGTGCACCCAGCCAAAAAGAGTTACAGTTTGACCAAGATACCCGGTGTTAATGGCTCCACAGTAATTTGTACGCATAATTCTATTCAGTAGTCAGAATGGTGAGATGAGTGATTTTTTCGGTATTACCGGCAGTTGCCCAGTACATACATCGCATTTTATTCAGATATTGCGAATCCGCTAGTCAGCAGCTGCCGTGGAAGCGGAATTGCTTTCTGTTGTTGCCGGTGAATCCGCAGCGGCAGATGCCGCGGGTTGTGTACTTTCTTTTGCGCTGGCTTTGGATTCCGTTTTCTGTGTTTTATTATTCTTAAAGTCAGTGACATACCAGCCGCTTCCTTTTAGCTGAAATCCAGCTGCAGAAATACGCTTCACATAATTGCTGCTGCCGCAGACAGGACAAACCGCAATGGGTGCATCGTTAATTTTTTGCAAGTGTTCTTTCTCGGCACCGCATGAATTGCATAGATATTCATAAATAGGCATAGTGACCTCCAACAATCCAATATTGAGAAACCGGGTATTATACCTTAACCGCCCCTGTTGAATAGGCATCCATGCTGTTCCGGTATCCGCGCCTCTCAACATACAGCAGAGTCGAAACCATTGTTCAGGCCGTTTCTACAATGATGACTTTATCTATTTGACAAACCGAGAGAATTCAAACTATATTCACTACAACTTTAGGACACTTCCAGCTTTACCCCTACCCAAGGAGAATATGTATGATCCGCTCTGCCATTTCTGTTGCTTGCTGTTTGACTATTCTGAGTTATTCCACGATTGCTGCCAGCTCACTCGTATCCAGCACTTTCGATAGCGATGCCGATGGCTGGAGCGGACTCACAACGGATGGTTCTTCTTCCTGGTCGGTCATCACCAGCGGTTTATTGCCCGCACACAGCGCAGACGGCGTACCTGCCGGTTCCATTACGCTCGCCGATCCCGATTCGCAATGGACATATTTTAGCGCTCCCGGAAAATTCCTTGGCGATCAAAGCGCTGCTTTTGGCGGCAGCCTTCAATTCGATAGCCGGTATGTGGTTGCGGGCACGAGTTACGCCAATGAAGCGGAAATTGTCTTAAAGGGCGCCGGACTGACGCTGGTTTATGAAGCCACTAACAGCTTGCCAGCCGTTTGGACGCATTTCGATGCCGCACTCGTGGCAGATACTTGGCGAGTTGCCGATACTTTTTCCGGCGCTTTGGCCACCGATGCGCAATTACTCGCTGTTCTTTCCAACCTGAATGCGCTTTGGATCAATGCCGAGCACTTTACACCGGTAACGGAAGTCATTGCTCTGGATAACGTCAGTTTCCTATCACCGGTACCCGAGCCTGAGATCTACACCCTGTTGCTCGCCGGATTGGGGTTGCTCGGTTTTGTCGCTTACCGCAGAGAAACACTACAAACAGAGTAATTACAACACGTAGCGCGCCAAGTCTTCGCTTTGCGACAAATCTTTAAGGCGCTGATCAACATACGCTGCATCAATCACAATCGTCTTTCCACTGTGTTTTGGTGCATCGTATGAGATATCTTCCAGCAGTTTCTCCATCACTGTATGCAATCGCCGGGCACCGATGTTTTCTGTTTTGCTGTTTACGGAAAAGGCAATTTCAGCCAAGCGTTTGATTGCATCATCGCCGAATTGCAATGTAACACCTTCCGTGGCCAGCAGCGCTTCGTATTGGCGGGTCAGGCAAGCATCGGTATTAGTGAGTATCTGCTCAAAATCACTGACGCTCAGACTAGTCAACTCAACGCGAATCGGGAAACGCCCTTGCAACTCGGGAATCAAATCGGATGGTTTGGACATATGAAACGCGCCGCTGGCGACAAACAGGATATGGTCGGTTTTGATCATGCCATATTTGGTTGAAACGGTCGTTCCCTCAACCAGAGGCAGCAAATCGCGCTGCACCCCCTGACGGGAAACATCGCCACCGGTATGCCCTGCCCGGCTGGCAATTTTGTCGATTTCATCGAGAAAAACGATGCCGTTCTGTTCCACATTCTGGATCGCCGTTAGCTTCAATTCCTCATCGTTCACCATTTTCGCCGCTTCTTCTTCGAGAAGAATTTTTCTCGCTTCACGGATTGTCAGCTTCCGGGTTTTCTTGCGTTCCCCGGTCATATTCTGGAACATGCCTTGAATTTGCGAGGTCAAGTCTTCCATTCCCGGTGGAGCGAAGATTTCCATATTGGCGCGCGGCGCGGCCAATTCAATTTCGATCTCTTTGTCATCCAGCTCACCTTCGCGCAGTTTCTTGCGGAATTTCTGCCGTGTCGAGCTATCCCGGTCTTCGGTGGTCGTGTGTACATCAAAATCCCTGGCAACGGGCAATAAGGCATCAAGAATGCGGTCTTCCGCCCGGTCTTCCGCCAGCGGTTGCTTTTTACGGGTTTCATTTTCGCGCGATTCTTTAACGGCGGTTTCGGCCAGATCGCGGATGATCGAATCGACATCACGTCCGACATAGCCGACTTCGGTAAATTTAGTCGCTTCAATCTTGATGAAAGGCGCATTTGCGAGTTTTGCCAGACGCCGCGCAATCTCAGTTTTACCGACCCCGGTCGGACCAATCATCAGAATATTTTTCGGCGTAATTTCCTGACGCAGCGGATCGGCAACTTGCTGCCTGCGCCAGCGGTTTCTCAAGGCAATAGCCACGGCACGCTTAGCTGCATCCTGGCCGATAATATGTTTGTCCAACTCATGGACAATTTCCTGCGGGGTCATTTGCGACATGGTTTTAATTCTGTGATATGTGTGATGTAAATAGAGTGCTCAAATACCGTTCTCAGGTTGGATCCTTACAACGGTATCGAGCGATTACCAGATATCAATCAATGGTTTCGATAATATGATCCTGGTTGGTATAAATGCAGATATCGCCCGCGATGGTGAGGGCTTTTTTCACGATATCCTTCGATGGCAAATCGGTATTTTCCAATAGCGCACGCGCTGCTGCCAACGCATACGATCCGCCGCTGCCGATGGCGGCAATACCCAGTTCAGGCTCAATAATATCGCCAGCGCCGGTTACAATCAGCGTGGCGTCTTCATTGGCAACCACCAGCATGGCTTCTAGTCTGCGTAAGATCCGGTCGGTACGCCAATCCTTGGCGAGCTCAACCGCGGCGCGCATGATATGTCCATGATGCGCTTCCAATTTACCCTCAAAGCGCTCAAACAGTGTGAACGCATCCGCAGTGCCGCCGGCAAATCCCGCCAGAATTTTGTCGTGATAGAGTCTGCGCACTTTACGCGCACTGGATTTGGCCACCACTGCCCCCAACGTTACTTGGCCATCTCCACCGAGGGCCACCTGATTTCCGCGTCTTACTGAAACAATTGTTGTCATGGCATTCGTATTATTCGTTACAAAATCGCATTATAACGTATAAAACCGGGCTGATTCCGGTAGAAGTCAATTCCGTTTTTTTGCACGCGGATGTGCAATATCGTAAATTTTGGTCAGATGCTGAAAATCGAGATGAGTGTAAACCTGCGTAGAGGTGATATGCGCATGCCCCAGCATTTCCTGCACGGCACGCAGATCGCCGCTGGATTGCAATAAATGGGAAGCAAAGGAGTGCCGCAAGATATGCGGATGCACATTCTGGTTTATACCCTGCTGCCTGGCCCTGCCCTTGAGGCGATGACTGATGGTGCGGGTACTGATCGCATCACCACGCTGCGATAAAAATAGCGCGGTCACATCCGGCTTGACGATCTGTGCACGTTGATCAAGCCATGCCTTTAACGCTTGCAGGGCAAAATCACCGACGGGAACAATGCGCTCTTTCCCGCCTTTACCGCGCACTCTGACTGTTCCTTCGGCAAAATCTACGGCCGCCAGCTTAAGCTGGGCCAATTCCGCCAATCTCAGACCGGAGGAATAGAACAATTCGAACATCGCACTATCGCGCGCCGTCAAGATATGATCTGCCGAAAATGTCAGCAAACGGACAGTTTCATCAGGAGACAGCGCATTGGGTAATTTTTGCGGTGACTTGGGAACCCGCAACCCAATACAAGGGTTATGCTGATAGCCGTGACTACGGATCAAATAGCGGTAAAAGCTGCGCCAAGCCGATAACATGCGCGCCAGACTTCTACCCGACAAGCCCTTGCCATGCAGTTGTGCGATGACTTGACGGATATGCGGCGATTGCACCTGCGCTAAGTCATCTTTATGCAGGTGACTGAGCAGAAGACGAATATCCCGGGCATAACTGTCGGCGGTCAGCGGCGACAAGCGCCGCTCATGCGTGAGGTGATGAATAAATGCAGCTGCCAGTGGTTCAGGTTTGCTGCTCATGGGCGGCATGATCTTGAGATGCGATAGCGTCAGCGGCTTCGGCGTGGTCATACCGGGTTATCGTTGTACACACCAGCTCACCCAGCCGTTTTAGATGCAACGTGCCCATTTCCGGGTAAAACCGCTCGGCATCGGGACTGCCGAGAACCAGCAAACCGATGGTTTGCGTTGTTTTCATCGGAATCATCGCAAATGAATGCAGATGTTCCGCACCCTCGCCGAACCATTGTTTGATTTCGTCCGCAACATGATTACCGCAATACGGTTGCGGCAGACTTTCCGCGATAGTGCGTACATCGTCGCTAACCAGCGTAAATTCAACAGCCGATCCGGCGCTATTGGTAATATTCCACAGCCGCATAGCCACCAGCGGAACGGCAAAATCTTCCTTCAGGCTGAAATACAATGCATTAAAAAGCTCGTCCAGACTGGAAACGGAAAGCAGTGAAATAGCCAGCCGGTGCATCTTTTCACCGATGGCATCGTTCTCTTCGCCAAAGCTGATCAATTCCAGCAATTTATCCTGCAATACGCGATTTCTTTCCCGTAATGACAAGATTTGCCGTTCATTCAATGAAATGACTTTATCATCCTGCGGATGAGAAATTTGAATATCCGCCAGTAAATCAGCGTATTCATTGAAGAATTGCGGATGTTCCTGCAAATACTGCGCGATTTCTTCCGGTTTCATCATAGTTCCTTGATTGATTACAAATTTATTTCGCCTTCAAACACGGTAACGGCAGGACCGGTCATCCAAACCGGCTCGTCGTTCCCCTGCCAACTGATCGTCAATTCACCGCCGCGTGTGCTCACTTTAACCTGATGATCCAACAGCCCAAGATCGATGCCCACAACAACCGCGGCACAAGCTCCGGTTCCGCACGCCAGCGTCTCGCCCGCACCACGCTCAAAAACACGCAACTTGATATGCGTACGACCCAGCACTTGCAGATAACCGACATTCACGCGTTTGGGAAAACGGGGATGCGACTCGATCAGCGCGCCTTCGGTATCGACCGGCGCATTGTCCACATCCGGCACCACACGCACGGCATGCGGATTGCCCATCGAGACAGCACTGATTGTAACCGGCTGGCCTGGCAATTCAAGCGGGTAAGTTAAAGCACGCTTCTCAGCGATGAAAGGAATGGCTTCCGGCTCAAAAATGGGTTTTCCCATGTTGACGGTCACGTTGCCGTTGACCTCCAAGTGTGGCGATATTACGCCACTGAGGGTTTCGATGCGAATTTCATTTTTTTGCGTCAGACCATGATCATGCACATAGCGAACGAAGCAGCGCGCACCGTTGCCGCATTGCTCTACTTCTCCACCATCGGCATTGAAGATGCGATAGCGAAAATCAGCCTGACCCTCGGCTTTCTCAACCAGCAATAACTGATCACAACCGATGCCGAAATGGCGATCTGCAAGTTTGCGGATTTGCTCCCGGTCGAGCGTAATAGCTTGATTTATACCATCCAGAACGACAAAGTCGTTACCCAAGCCCTGCATTTTGGTGAATTTCAGTTTCATAGATCAATCCGCCAAGCGGTTTAATTTTTCCAAGTCATCAAATAATCATTCATGACAAAACCATTGCCGATATCGACAATACTATCACCTGTAATTTCAAATCCATAATGCTGATAAGCCGAAATCGCAGTGCGGTTATCTTTGTTGACGGTCAGAATCAACGATTGCAGATTATTTTCCCGAATGATTTGAATCGCATTTCTAACCAGCATAGCACCATAACCCTTACGGTGATGGTCATGATGGATATAGAGCTTGTCTATTTTAAGCTCACCTGGCTTATTTGTAAGCATGCAAAATGAGAAACCGATGATCGCCTCATTCAAAATCAGCTTCCGCCACCAGATAGCCGGATTCAACAATTGCTTCTTGATCAATTCCGGTTGGTAACGCTGCTGCAGCATATATTCGATCTGTTCTGATGAAATAATATGAACATAATGATGCCGCCAGATCGTCTCAGCCAATGCTGAAATAGCATCCGTATCCCCTGCCGTCAGGGGCAAAATTTCCGGCTGCTCGATATTTTTGTCTATTCTCATCTCAAACGGTTAATGCATTGCTTACAACGTAATGAACAGGCTATCAGAACGGCCTAAGGGAACACTGATTCATTGATTACACGAACGAATCAGTTCGTTGCGCGGTACCCGCTCCCTTGCCTATCTTGTTTGCTGTGTTCCGCGCGCCTTGCGCTTCATTTCGTTCACCAGGTTAATCAGCATTTCCCTAAGTATCCCAAATACTTTAACTTTTGGGAGATAAGGCTAGCGTGAGTGGCGGTTTATTGAATTTATGACGCATGGCATTGATGGCATTAAATACCCTGGGTTGCCCGACAATCCGGGCTTCAAGCTCGCGCTTGTAAGGAATATCCATAAAAGAAATACCGATCAGCATCGTCAGTATCCCTTGCCCAGGCAAAAATAGCATCAAGATACCCGCCATTAGAAAAACTGCGCCGGCAATATTTTTGATGATTAATCCAATCACCCTCAATACAGGGTGGTGCTCTTTCATCCAGTGACGGGGAACGCGCAAATCGAAATAGTCACTCGGTAACCGGATCAGAATCCATGGAATGGCGATGAGAGAACCAATGAAGCCAATGATTGAAGCTATTGAGAGCGCAATCAATGCTTCGGTCGATATCCACTGTTGAATTACAGTTATCAAGTCTTCCATGATGTAAAAATACAGGTATTCCGAATGAAATTATTTAAACCCAGCGGAAGATTGATCAGCTGCAAATGAGTAAAGAAAGCGATGGACAGAACTAAGCCCGCTGCCTGAATTTAGGCAGCGGGCTTAGTTTACAGTAACAGAGAATGGATCAAGGAACGATCCGATTGTTCAGAATTTCTTTGCTTTGACCATTCCAGATCACATCGGTCAGATTTGAGTAACGGGTAATGATTTGTGCTGCAATACCACCCGAGAATAAACCTGCCCAGCCCAGAATCACAAAGCCCCAGTGCAGTGGCGCACTAAACAGTTCTTCCATGAACCAGAATGCATGACCCCATTCGTTCAAACCTACGTTTGGCAGAATCATCAGCGGGCCGGCAATTGCCATAACCAGCGGGAACGATGTGCCGCGGCTATACAGGGGCAGACGGGTCATCGCGTACAGGTATGACGCTACACCACATACGATGTACATTGGGAATGAACCGTAGAACACGACTACGTGACTTGGTGTGAAGCTGGTGTCACGAATAATCACTTGGTGCCAGGATGCGTCTTGTTCGGTGAAGAAGCTGCCGCCCCAGTAAACACCAAACAGATACACGCCCAGCCACATCATCCAGTAGAAGTAGCGTTTCACTTCCAGTTTCGGATCCAAGTTGTCCAGTTGTTCTTTGGTGTCACGGGTTTTCAGTATCCAACCCCAGGTTACCAACGCAAACAAAGGCATCAGGGTCATGTGTACGCGCCACAGGCCCATCCATACTTTGTCAAATTCCGGTTCCATCGAGTCCATACCGTGTGAGTATGCAAACGTTCTTTGGTACCAGATCCAGAATATCGCAACCAGCAGCATGGTTAACATGCCCAGTTTGTAGTATTTTGAGTCATACCACAGCGACATATCATAGTCAGCACTTGATGCACTGCTACTCGTGCCATAAGTTGTTGCCATTTTATTTTCCTCCTATTAAATAATAATAAGTCAGTTAGTTAATAGAATTAGTTACTTAACACGAAAAATCATATTCCCATGTTAAGTACCTGGTTAGACGGGCACTATCGTCATAAAAGTTCCCGTCAATCCAAGAAAATCAAATTATGCATTACGCAACGTCATTGTTACTTTTGCGCTGAATGCATCCGGTACTTTAAGAATTAATAATTGCCATTTCAAGTAGTTAACCTGCCAGCACTACGATTCCGGATAACAGGCTGTGTCATAAAATCGTAAAAAAAATGTAACTGTCATAAAACTGTAACATTGATTCTATATAACGGTTGCCACCGTAAATGACTCACTTTTTCAACCCTGGATCAACGACAGATGATGAAATTATTCAGACTTACCTTGGCAACCACCGCGTTAATCAATTTAGGTGTTCTATCCAGCGCCTATGCACTCGATTTATATGTCGATACAAAAACCAAGCAAATTTTTGCGGAACCCGGTCCCGGCCGCGTTCATATGGGTACCTATGAAAAATCAGAGAAATCGGCCAAAACAAAAGCCCCCAAAAGCGTATTGGTAGCGCCGGCACAAACTCCAACCCATGAGGAACGGACAGCGGAAACGGAGCATAAACCTGCGGGAGACCGCTTGGTAAGATTGCGTGAAAAGGCTGAGAAAGAACAACTTAAGAACCAAGTCTCGGTACTCGAGGAACGTGTCAAGGAAGTTGAAAAAATACACGGGAATTTTGATGACCGCGGCTTACATTGGTCAACCAAGGATGGCAATTTCTCGGTATCGATGAATGGACGGATTCAGCCAGCCTCGCAATACAATTTTATCAATGACCCCGACCCCGCTTTCGGAGCGAGTACCGCAAACGAATTGAATAGCGGCATGAATATCCGCCGTGCGCGTTTGGGCATTGAGGGTACTTTTTACAAAATCTGGGATTACAAGTTCGAATACGACTTCAGTCGAGGCAACGGTACTGTCGGATCGGGAATTACCGATGCGTTCGTACGTTTGAACCATACCGATGCGCTCTCTTACAAACTGGGTTCGTTCAAGGAGCCGTTCAGCTTGGAAGAAGCCGCCAGTAACCGCTATCTAACTTTTATCGAACGGCATATGTCCGTCAATTCGTTCGTCGATAATCCCAATACGTACAAAACGGGTATCGGTGCCAATTATGCGGTTAAGAGATTTCAAACCGGTATTGCATTCCAAACCGAACCCATCGGCGGGTGGTCTTCCGCATCGACTTCCGTCAATGCCAACGGTAACCAGAACCGTAACAATGGCTCCGGCGATACCGGCTGGCAAGGTATTGGCCGTGTCAGCGGCAGGCCTTGGATGATTGATGACACCAAGTTTTTCCATGTCGGTGTTTCTGCGGGACATACCGATGTCAACACACAATATCGCGCCGATGGCACCATGGTCGGTGAAGGCCAGATCGGCGGCGGCGGTGGTATGTCATTCTTCGCCTTTCCCGGAACCAACGTGGACCGCACCAATATCCTGAATACCGGTAACCTGAGCACCGGTGAGTTGAGTGATCCGAATCGCCGTCAAGTCACCAGCTATGATCGTTATGGGGCGGAAAGCTGGTTTGTCTACGGACCATTCTCGGCGCAAGGGGAATATTTGCGCACCAATATCAACGGTGTTGGTTATGACAACGAACACCTAACCGGCTATTATGGCTTTGTAAGCTACTTCCTGACCGGTGAGTCGAAGGCCTATCACGTCAGAAACGGCGCGGCAAACCGCATCAAGCCTAACCGTCCCTTTCATTGGAACGGCACCGGCTGGGGCGCATGGGAAGTCGCATTCGGCTATGATTACATTGACATGAATTCCGGTGTCATCAAAGGGGGCCGCGCCGACATGGTCAGATTCGGCTTGAACTGGTACCCGCATTCCAATGTTAAGTTTCAGGCCAATGTCATCCATATGCTGGATATCAACACGGCAGGAACACCAACCGCGAATGCCAATGGTTACTCAGGCGGTGCCGGAGCGCGTACGCATGGATGGAATAATGGTGATCTGAGCGCATTCCTGACTCAGTGGACGATTGATTTCTAAAAAACCGTTGCTGAAAAGCCGTGTAAAAATCGAGCATTCAGTGTGATTTCCAGAATGCTCGATTTTAAAAAGCCTGCAATCTATCAGTGCTTAAGTTTTATCAGCATGACATTATTGGAAAACATGCGTTAACATTTTCGTGCGCGGCATTTTGAATGCCGTCATTTACGCCGCATCATCTCACACAGGAGAATGAAATGTCGCAACCTAATCACTTCAATCCACTTGCTGTAGCAATTTCATTGGCAATACTGACTGGCTCCGCCACTATCGCCAATGCACAAACAGTTATTAAAATAGATGGCTCCAGCACCGTCTACCCGATCACCAAAGCCGTAGCGGACAATTTCCAAGCCGCAAAAAAGAATGCCATTAACGTTACGGTCGGCATATCCGGCAGCGGCGGCGGTTTCAAGAAATTTTGCCGTGGCGAAATTGATATCGTGAATGCTTCCCGCCCGATTCTGAATAGTGAAATGAAAGATTGTAAAAGCGCCCGCGTGCAATATGTCGAAATACCCGTGGCGTTTGACGCTCTGACGGTAGCGATAAATCCGGAAAACTCCTGGAGCACGTCAATGACCATCGCCCAGTTGAAGAAAATCTGGGAACCTGCTGCGCAGGGTAAAATCACCCAATGGAATCAAATCAACCCAGCTTGGCCGGATGAGGCGATGAAGCTATCCGGCGCTGATGAGGATTCCGGCACTTACGATTACTTTACCGAAGCCATTGTCGGCAAAGCTAAATCCAGCCGTCATGATTTCACCGAATCCGATAATGACAATGTGCTGGTGAATCATGTGGCGAGTAACAAAAACAGCTTAGCGTTTTTTGGCTTCGCCTATTACATCGAGAATCAGGACAAAGTAACTGCCGTTGCGATCGACAGCGGCAAAGGCGCGATTCTCCCTTCTGTTGAAACCGTGGAAAATGGCAGCTATCAACCGCTATCCCGTCCGGTTTTTATTTATGTCAATATCAAGGCGGCTGAAAAACCCGAGGTCAAGGCATTTGTAGAGTTTTATATGAAGAATGCGCTTCTCCTGGTCAAAGAAGTTAAGCTTTTTCCTCTCCCGCCCAGAGCCTATGCCACCATGTTGGAACACTTCAACAATAAACGGGTAGGTTCGGTATTTAGCGGTAAACCAGCGGTTAGTCTTACGATTGATGAGCTGATCAGGCGTGAAGACCGGCTGCAATATGAAAATTTTTAACCGATAGCATTTCTAAAAAATATTTTTCACATCAACAATACACACTTTACACAGCAGCTCCGGGCAGAGACCTTACGGAAAAATTCTCCCGAACTGCTGCTTCCTTTTTCATCCGCGGATTTTCTATTATCACGCGACCTTAAGCGTTATCAATGCTAGACTGTATCCTGCCTTAATGCATTGATCGGTTTACCGGTATTGATAAATTTTCAAAAAATCCCAGCATTCATTTATGATATGAATGATTATGTGTCATTAAACCGGCCTCATCGCCGCAGAGTCATCCATCCCGACCATGTCTTTTAGCCCAATTATTCTGTGGACCGATGCGCTGATCTATTTGTTTGTCGCCATTGTATTTTTCATCGTTTGGTATGTCCGCCGTCATGAGCATCTACTGGCGCAATGGAAACGCGTAGGACACAGCGCCAGCGGCATGTCCGCGCTCACCGTGCTGATCTTTTTTCTGGTGATCGGCTTACTGGACACGGTACACTTCCGCCCCGCACTGGATCACAAAAACAATCAGGGCGAGACGATTTATAGCGTGGAAGTGCTGAGTTTGCTGGATTTGCTGGTGACACCGTTACGCACGCAAGTCGAGAAAACCTACTCCGCACCGCTGGCAGCACATTTGTATGCCAAAGAAACCATCGAACAGCCGGGTGGCAAGCAAGTGCGGACTTTCGCCCGGCTCCAGTTTGGCGGCGCGCATTTGCAAGATCCTGACAAGGAACACAGCGCCGATATCATGCAACTTGCACTAAAAGGCTTGGCCTGCGGTTTGCTGATCTGGAGCATACTGTCCATTGGCCTAATCGCCCGGCTTTCCTATCGCAACCGGCAGAATTTTGCGCCATGCCTAACGGCCATCTGGCGCCGCAACACCGAAATTCCCTGGCGCGCCATTTTAATCACGCTGCTCATTCTGCTGCTGATCATCGGCTGTATCACTGCATTGGCGGGACATTATCATGTACTGGGCACCGACAAGGTCGGGCAGGATATTTTGTATCAATCGCTGAAAAGCATACGCGTCGCGCTGGTAATCGGCACGCTAACCACGCTCATCATGCTGCCGTTCGCATTATTGCTGGGCATTATGGCCGGTTATTTCCGCGGTTGGGTCGATGACGTCATTCAGTATATTTACACAACACTGAATTCCATTCCCAGCGTTTTACTGATCGCCGCTGCGGTACTGATGATGCAGGTGTATATCGAAACCCATCCGGAATTATTCGACACCATTGCATCGCGCGCCGATCTGCGGCTGCTGTTTCTCTGCATGATCTTGGGCATTACCAGCTGGACCGGATTATGCCGGTTATTGCGTGGTGAAACGCTGAAACTGCGCGAACTGGAATATATCCAGGCGGCGCATGCATTCGGCGTTTCGCATTGGCGCGTCATCAGCCGCCACATACTGCCTAACGTGATGCACATCGTGTTAATCGCCACGGTGATGGATTTCAGCGGTTTAGTTCTGGCCGAAGCGGTATTGTCGTATGTCGGTGTCGGTGTCGATCCGTCGATGATCAGTTTCGGCACCATGATCAATGCAGCGCGGCTGGAAATGGCGCGTGAACCAATGGTGTGGTGGGCCTTGCTGGCGGCATTCAGTTTCATGTTTACCCTGGTACTGAGCGCCAACTTGTTTGCCGATGCGGTTCAGAATGCACTGGATCCACGCATCCGGACACTACGGCAACGCACGGTACTACCGCGCTTCGGCAAAAAAGAAAAGCAATTGAAAGATAACGCATCCGACGCAACCACACCGGCAAAATCTTCTTCTCATCCATGAATACTTTGCTGGAAATAGAAAATCTCGAAACCGTGCTGCACACCGGCGATATGCCGGTACGTGCCGTCGATGGCTTGACTCTGTCCATTTCACCCGGGGAAACATTTGCGTTATTGGGTGAATCCGGTTGCGGCAAATCGATGACAGCGTTGTCGATCATGCGCTTGTTACCGGGTACCGGTGAAATCGTTGCCGGCAAAATCAGCATCGGCGGCACGGATTTGCTGCAATTGCCTGAAACCGGCATGCGTAAAATTCGCGGTAAGCGCATCAGCATGATTTTTCAGGAACCGATGCTCAGTCTCAACCCGGTTATGACCATCGCTGAGCAAATCGAAGAAGTGCTTCAGCAGCATTTGAATTTATCGCACGAAGCCATGCAAGCGCGCATCCGGGAATTGCTGGAGCAAGTCGGTATACCCGATGCGGCACGCCGCATGCACGAGTATCCATTTCAGTTTTCCGGCGGCATGAAGCAACGCGTCATGATCGCGATGGCGCTCGCCGGTGAACCGGAACTGCTCATTGCCGATGAGCCGACTACCGCGTTGGATGTAACGATACAAGCGCAAGTGCTGGATCTGCTGCGGCACATCCAGCAGCAAAAACGCATGGCCATTTTACTGATTACGCACGATCTGGGCGTGGTGGCGGAAATGGCGCAACGCGTCGCGGTGATGTACGCGGGAGAAATTGTCGAACTGGCAACCCGGCACGATTTTTTTCATCACCCGCGCCACCCCTATTCGCAACAGTTGTTCGCCGCATTGCCTGGAAAACAGAAACGTAATCAAGCATTAACTGTCATTCAAGGCAATGTGCCGTCACTGGCGCAGCAATTTACCGGGTGCCGGTTTGTAGATCGCTGCAATCAGGCACTGGCACAATGCCGCGATACCGTTCCGCAATGGCACACGATTTCCGGTCAACATCAGGTCCGCTGTCATTTATATAGTAACAACGCCGCTCAAGCTGCTACCAGCGCTCACACAGTAGCGCAGGAAACCGTGCATGTGGTGTCATCGGCTCCCCCGGTAACAGATGATACGCTGTTGCAGGTCACTGACTTGAAAGTGCATTTCCCGATTCGCAAAGGCTTGTTCAAACGTGTCGTGGGTCATGTCAAAGCGGTCGATGGCGTGTCATTGAAAATTGCCGCAGGTAAGACGCTGGCGCTGGTGGGTGAATCCGGTTGCGGCAAGACTACGATCGGCAAAAGTATTTTGCAATTGATTCAGCCCACGGCAGGCAGCGTGCGTTTCAAGGAACAGGAACTGAACGGATTGAAGCGCAGCCAATTGCGGCCGGTACGTTCGCAGCTTCAGATCATTTTTCAGGATCCTTATGCCTCCTTGAATCCGCGCATGCGCATCATTGAAATTCTGCAAGAAGGCATCAATGCCTTAAAAGCCTATCAAACCGGCTACTCCGGCAACAATACGGCTGCATCCGCACAGTCTCCGGAAAATGAAATCGATGCATTATTGCAGCGCGTCGGTCTGCCCGCTGAGGTAAAATGGCGCTTTCCGCACGAATTTTCCGGCGGACAACGGCAACGCATCGCCATTGCCCGTGCCTTGGCGGTCAATCCCAAGCTGCTGATTTGCGATGAACCGACCAGCGCCCTGGATGTATCGGTTCAAGCGCAGATTTTGAATCTGCTCAAATCGCTGCAAAATAATTTAGGACTTGCATTTTTGTTTATTACCCACAATATCGCGGTTGTCGAGTATCTGGCCGATGAAGTGGCGGTGATGTATCTGGGACGTATCGTTGAACACGGGCGTATCGACGAGGTGATGAATAACCCCAAGCACCCGTACACGCAAGCGTTATTGTCATCGGTTCCGCACATCGAAGCGGATCCCGCGCGGCACATCATCCCGCTTACGGGAGATTTACCGTCACCGGCGGCACCGCCGGCGGGCTGTCATTTTAATCCGCGTTGCGCGCACGCCATGCCGGTTTGCCGCGCAGCCTACCCGCCAGCCAGCTCGTTCAGCGCCACGCATACCGCGCATTGTTATCTTTATTCACAGGAACACAGAACTACCGATTATGAGCATTGATCAAGAAGTATCGCGGCGGCGCACGTTCGCCATTATTTCCCATCCGGACGCGGGTAAAACAACGCTGACGGAAAAATTGCTGATGTACGCCGGTGCGATTCATATCGCCGGTAGCGTCAAAGCGCGCAAAGCCAGCCGCCATGCCACTTCGGACTGGATGGAAATCGAGAAGCAGCGCGGCATTTCGGTGGCCAGTTCGGTCATGCAGATGGAATACCGCGATTGCGTCATCAATCTTCTCGACACACCGGGCCACCAAGATTTTTCGGAAGATACCTATCGCGTGCTGACCGCCGTCGATGCGGCGTTGATGGTGATCGATGCCGCCAACGGGGTCGAAGCGCAAACGCTACGTCTGCTGGAAGTGTGCCGCGCGCGCAACACGCCGATCGTTACCTTCGTTAACAAAATGGATCGCGAAGTGCGCGAACCGCTCGATTTGCTCGATGAAATCGAACGTACACTCGGCATGACGACCATTCCATTCACCTGGCCGGTCGGCATGGGAAAAAATTTCCACGGTGTATGCGATTTGCAAAATAATGGCATGCGCGTATTTCAGCCGGGATCGGATCGCGTCGACAGTGAAAACGAAGTGATCGCAAGTTTTGACGATCCGCAAATCCAACAACGCTTCGGCGCGGGATTGTCCACCGCGATGCAGGAAATCGATTTGATCAAAGGCGCATCACCTACTTTCGACCATGCCGCATTCCTTGCCGGTAAACAAACCCCGGTTTTCTTCGGTTCGGCGATCAACAACTTCGGTGTACGGGAAATTCTCGATGCATTGGTCGATCTGGCGCCACCGCCGGAATCGCGCAACGCCATTCAGCGCGAAGTACAGCCGGATGAAAAGAAATTCTCCGGCATGGTGTTTAAAATCCAGGCCAACATGAATCTGGCGCATCGCGACCGCATTGCCTTTGTGCGCGTCTGCTCCGGGCATTTCAAACGCGGCATGAACTTGAAAGTCGCACGCAATGGCAAGGATATCCGCACCAGCACGGTCGTGTCCTTTTTATCGCAGCGCCGCGACATTCTGGAAGAAGCATACCCCGGCGACATCATTGGCATCCCGAATCACGGCACGCTGCAACTGGGCGATACCTTGACCGAAGGCGAAGTGCTGCAATTTACCGGACTGCCCTTTTTCGCGCCGGAAATTTTCCGCACCGTGGAAATCGCCGATCCGTTGCGCAGTAAGCAATTGAAACTGGGATTGGCGCAACTGGGAGAAGAAGGTGCAATCCAGGTGTTCCGCCCGCATTTGGGTAATATGCTGTTATTAGGCGCTGTCGGCACGCTGCAATTCGAAGTGGTCGCGCACCGCCTGCAACATGAATACGGTGTCGCGGCGCGTATCGCCTCGGCCAAATATCAATTGGCGCGCTGGATTACCTGCGATGATCCACGCGAATTGCAGCGCTTTATCGAAGCCAATGCGCACCGCATCGCCTATGATGCCGTCGACGCGCCCACTTTTCTGGCCTCGTTCGGCGCGGAATTGAGTGTCGCGGAAGAAAACTGGCCCGCCATCCGTTTTCATAAACTGCGCGAACATGCCGGATTGGTTTTTCAGAGTCACATGACGGCATGATCCACAGCGTGGCGATGAAGGTATGTTTTTTCATCTTCATGCTCATTTTTGCTGCGCCTGCGGCAGCAAATCCGGCAAATGACACGGCATCTTCCGCCGCTGCAAAAACCGTCCGGTTTGCCGTGCTGGGCGACATGCCCTACACCGATGCCGAATATGCCCTGCTGGAGCAGCCCAATGGCGCAATCGCCAAAGCCATTCGCGCATTAAACCCGCCCGTGTTGATCCACCTGGGTGATTTCAAAAGAGGCCGGCTGAGCTGCAGCGACGATTTGTTTCAAGACCATTACCGTCAGATCGCGCAACTGAATCCGCATAAAACGGTATACACCCCCGGCGATAATGACTGGACTGATTGCGACCGGTTCAATACTGGCATGCGGCACGACGAACTGGAACGCCTCGGTTATCTGCGCCAATTGTTTTTTCAGCAAGACCGGCAGCAATTAGTCCGTGATATTCCGGGTCTTATCCGGCAGGAAGGATTTATCGAAAATGCGCAGTGGAGTATCAGTCCGGTCGCTTTCACCACACTGCACATTCCCGGCACCAATAATGGCCGCAGGGAAATTCTGCGCAGCAACATCGACGATGCTTTGAACGAAGCGGATCGCCGCGATCAGGCCAACACTGGATGGCTGCAACAACGCTTCGCCACGGCGGAATCCGCACAAGCGGTGGTCATCGCTTTCCAAGCGGATATGTTCGACTTTGATCACGAAAAACCGGTTTGTACCACGAGCAATCGCACCGACTGCGATGGCTTCCGCTTGCTGCGCGATCTGATCAAGCAAAAAGCCGAACAATTCAAGAAGCCGGTTCTCATTATTCACGGCGACACCGCCGCGTATTGCCTGCACCAGCCCTACCCGGGCATTCCTAATCTTTGGCGCCTGAATGCACCGGGCGATTACAAATACATCGATGCGAGTCTGGTGGTATTCGATCCGGAAAACAAAGACACACCTTTTACCGTAACCGGTCTACTCGACGGTAAACCCGCTCCGGCGATCTGTGACGACAACTTGCTCAGCTTATCCCGGTATATTCCCTTTCAAACATTAAAAACACTTTTATCATGATTGTCAGCATGACCGGCTACGCCGCCGCTACACAAGAAATGCCCTACGGATCGTTTAATCTGGAAATCCGTTCGGTCAATAACCGCTATCTCGACATCCAGTTCCGCCTGCCGGATGATTTTCGCAAGCTGGAACCGGCCATGCGCGAACTGCTGACGAAACAACTCAGCCGCGGCAAAGTGGAATGCCGCCTGAATTTCTCCCCGTCGGCGAACACGGAAAATTCTCAACAGCTCGATCACACTTTACTGGATAAATTGCTACAACTCGAACAAACCGTGAAAACACGCCACCCCGCCGCACTTTCCCTAACGGTGGCGGAAATCCTGAAATGGCCCGGCATGCTTGGAAGCGACATGGCACCTGGCGAGGAATCCGATGAAATCGGCATGACCTTACTACAAACCGCATTGAATGACTTAAAAGCTGCGCGGATACGCGAAGGCGACAAACTGAAATCCGTTTTACTGGAACGCATCAAACAAATGCGCCAATTACTACAATCCGCTGCCCCGCGCATCCCAGCATTGATCGCCGCCTTCGAGGAGAAACTGCGCACTCGTTTAGAAGAAATTCTTGGCACACAAGAAAACGAACGCATCCACCAGGAAATCACGCTGTTCGCCAGTAAAATCGACGTCGACGAAGAACTTTCGCGCCTGCAAGCGCACATCGACGAAGTCGAACGCATCATCAACAAAGGCGGCGCCGTCGGCAAACAACTCGATTTCATGATGCAGGAGCTGCACCGCGAAGCCAACACCATCGGCTCAAAATCGGTCGATCTGGAAATTACGCGGATTTCAATGGAACTGAAGGTGATTATCGAGCAGATGCGGGAACAGGTGCAGAATATTGAGTGATGGAGTTAAACTTACTTAGTTTGGTTCGTTATTATCATAAGTGAACATGTTCAATCTACTAGTCACCAATAGCAGCGGCTGGAACCCTAACCGCGGAATCATGGACGAAAGTCGAACCCTCGAATACACGGCTGAGCATCTCAAAGCACGATTTGCACCAAATGGTGTATTTGATCTTAACGCAGTAAAAGAACTACCAACTGTGTTTGCGAGCGAGAACAGGTGGGATGGCAGTCAACCACCTGCTCGAGTCGGAACTCT
Source organism: Nitrosomonas oligotropha (assembly GCF_900106555.1). GTDB lineage: Bacteria > Pseudomonadota > Gammaproteobacteria > Burkholderiales > Nitrosomonadaceae > Nitrosomonas > Nitrosomonas oligotropha_A. The sequence goes on from NZ_FNOE01000005.1 coordinate 124,664, forward strand.
CACTCGTATTCAACTGATCGGAACCGAGTATCATCTTGAGTACATCATCCCGCCCATACCTAATTCACTGCTGTTCTTAACTGCTGCTGATGATTTACACATTAACACCAAAGCCCATTTTCCTGAATCATCTCGTAATCATTGGTCCATCAAGGACGCTGATCTTTTTAAAATACTGCTAAAACGCGGAATCGGTCAGCGCTCTAAACCAAAAGTATTTAATCTTACTGACGAGCCCGTAAATGACAATTTGGTCGCCGTAATGATGCCATTCGATGCTGCTTTTAAGCCGGTGTATGAAACTCTGGAAACTGCAATTAGCGAAGTAAACATGATCTGTCGGCGTGCGGATGATATCTGGGAGAACGACCACGTCGTCCAAGATGTTGCTCTCTTGCTCAGCAAGGCAGCGATCGTGGTCTGTGACCTTAGCGGTCGCAATGCCAATGTTTTCTATGAGACGGGTATCGCACACACGCTCGGTCGAGAAGTCATTCTGATCGCGCAATCGGACACAGACATTCCGTTCGATGTAGCAGCAATTAGACATATCAAATACTTGCAGAACGGTGAGGGCTTAGCCAAGTTGAGCACAGATCTTAAGCGTCGCTTGGAAACCCTAAAAGCACGAAAATTGATTGAGTGAAAAAAGGCTGTATGGTTTGCAATCTGTATTGCATCGAATAAAAAACGCACGGTGCAATGCGCTTTACTTATTGAAACCTTATAAACTTTATTCTCATGCGCATCCCAACCGATAGAGAACCCACACATCCCGGCGAAATGCTTCGTACTGAATTCTTGGAACCAATGGACATCAGCCAACGGGAGTTGGCAGATGCTATCCATGTTCCGTACCAGCGTGTTAACGAACTGGTCAATCAAAAGCGTGGTGTTACACCAAGCACGGCGCTGCGATTGGCAAAGTTTTTCAACGTATCGGCAGACTATTGGCTCAACCTCCAAACCCGCTGGGATTTGTATTGGGTTCAGCAACCCGAAAAGGACGATATTGAATCTATCTCAGATATCAGCCAAGTTAAGAAACTGGTTTAAAAATTATCTCCATATTCTTCTTAGCGTATAGGGTTATTGCAGCTTAGTCAGATATACGTTACCGTAAGGAGTCCTCACAAAATAAAGGAGTACTGAGGTGTCTCAGCTTGCCAAATTAAGTCAAAAAGGCCAAATCACGGTACCTGCCGAAGTGCGTAAACGGTTACAGCTCAAAGCGGGAGATACGCTTGCGTGGGAGGTGCTGGAAAACGGCAAAATATCGGTACATCGAGTGGAAGAGTCACTAGATGCGAGTTACTTGACTGCATTAAACGATGTTTTATCGGAATGGAACAGTACCGAAGATGACGAAGCCTACCGTAATCTATAATCGCTACGATGTTGTCAAAGTTCCTTTTCCATTCACCGATCAGCAGGCCAGCAAGAGCCGACCTGCGTTGATTATCTCTTCAGCAACATCATTCAATGACTGTATTGGCCATAGTGTGATGGCCATGATCACTTCAGCTCAACACGCTCCTTGGCCATTAGATACATCCATCGCTGATTTGAATAGCGCGGGTTTACCGGTGGCATCGATCATCCGGTTAAAGCTTTTTACCTTGGATCACCGCCTGATCATTTGTACATTAGGCCATTTGTCAGATCGAGACAAAACAATTTTTAACAAAAACTTCACCGCACTCACTGCTGATTAATTGAATTACGCCAGCACGTCCACCGCAGGCGTATAACTCAACCCCAAATCTCGCGCCACCGCTTCATACGTCAACCGTCCCTGATAAACATTCAGCCCGTTGCGCAAATGTACGTCGTCCGTCAATGCCTTGCGGTAGCCCTTATTGGCCAGCGCCAAGACGAACGGCAGCGTCGCGTTATTGAGTGCGAAAGTAGAGGTTCGTGCGACTGCGCCGGGCATGTTGGAGACGCAGTAATGCACCACGCCATCGACGGTGAAAATGGGATTGGCCAGCGTGGTCGGTTTGGAGGTCTCGAAACAGCCGCCTTGGTCGATGGCGACATCGACCAGCACCGCGCCGCGGTTCATGCGGCTGACCATTTCGCGGCTGACCAATTTAGGCGCTGCACCGCCGGGAACCAGTACCGCGCCGATGACCAGGTCGGCAGTTGAAACATGTTCTTCCAGTGCATCCACCGTTGAGAAAACGGTATTGATTTTCGAGCCGTATTGAAAATCCAGTTGCTGCAAGCGATGGATCGATTTATCCAGCACGGTGACATGCGCTTCGACGCCCATCGCAATACGCGCGGCGTTGGTGCCGACGACACCGCCGCCGATCACGACGACCCGTGCGGCGGGCACGCCGGATACACCGCCCAGCAGCATGCCGCGGCCGCCTTGATCCAGTTCCAGCGCGTGCGCCCCGGCTTGAATCGCCATGCGGCCAGCCACTTCACTCATCGGTGCGAGCAGCGGCAAGCCGCCGAAACTGTCGGTCACGGTTTCATAAGCAATGGCGATACAGCCGGAATTCATCAAAGCTTTAGTCTGCACCGGATCGGGAGCAAGATGCAGGTAGGTGAACAATACTTGCCCTTGGCGTAACAGCGGCAGCTCGGATGCTTGCGGTTCTTTGACTTTGACGATCAGATCGGCATTGGCGTAAATCTCCTGCGGCGTTTCCACGATTTCCGCGCCCGCGCTGCGGTACTTATCGTCGCTCAAATCGATTTGTATCCCGGCATTCTTTTGCACCATCACATGATGGCCATGGGCAACCAGTTCGCGTACCGCTGCCGGCGTCAGTCCCACACGGGATTCATGAATTTTAATTTCCTTAGGCACGCCGATACGCATTTGCTTCCCCTCTCCTTATCCGTTAAATAATTCCACCGTTGACACCAATATTCTGTCCCGTGATCCAGCGGGCTTCATCGCTGACCAAAAATAACACCACTTGCGCAATATCATCCGTTGCGCCCAACCTTCCCAAAGCCGCCATCGCCGCCATGCGTTCTATATCCGCCGGGGTTTTACCGCTGCGGAACAATTCCGTGTCGACCGGACCGGGCGATACGATGTTTGCGGTAATGCCGCGCTTTCCCGCTTCACGGGCAAAAATCCGCGTCAGTTGCTCAACGGCCGCCTTGGTCGCAGCATATGCGCCGTACTTCGGCAGCATCAAGCGCGTCACGGTGCTGGAAACAGTTACGATACGGCCATGATCCGCCAATTTTGCCGCGGCTTCGCGCAATGTATAAAAAACACTCTTGAAATTGATATCGACAATGCGATCGAATTCGTCGTCGCTGATTTCGGCAATTTCCTTAAATACCAAGACTCCGACGTTATTGACGAGAATGTCGATCTGCTGGAAACGTTCGATTGCAGCCGTAAAGAGCTGCCGCACCGCAGCCGGATCGCTGACATCGGCCTGCACCGCCAAACATTCACCACCGGCTTCGGTAATGGCGGCGCATACGCGGTCCGCAGCGGCTTGGTTTTGCGCATAATTGACGATGACTTTAGCACCCGCTTTGGCTAACGTAAGCGCGATCTCCGCACCGATTCCACGCGCCGATCCGGTTACCAAAGCCACTTTTCCTTGCAGCGGCTGCATGCTCAAATTACCGGACGGATAGCTGCTTTCGCGTTCAATTTATTTCGCCACTTCGCGGTTTTTAAGAAACTTGACCATATCTGGGTGATTGTATTTTTCCGCCCAAACCAGGGCGTTGTCGCCATGCTCATTTTTGATCGCTGGATCGGCGCCTTGGTCGAGCAGCAATGCAACCGCATCAACATGATTTCCCCTGACCGCCATCATCAATGCGGTCGAACCATTGTCGGTAATCGAGTTAATATTAGCGCCACCGGACAGTAGTAACCGGAGGGTGTCCAGATGCCCGCCGTAAGCGGCGTAGGTCAATGGATTCCAGCCGCTATGATTGATCTCGGCGCCTTTGATATAAAACAACCGCACCAGTTCGGTCAGGCCGTGATAGCTGGCCAGCATAATCGCCGTTTCGCCGTAGCGGTTGCGAATATCCAATTGCGCACCGGCAGCGATCAGCACTTGCGCCATGTTCAAATTCTTGTCCTTGGCCGCGATCATCAAGGGTGTATAGCCATCGCGATTCGCCAGATCCGGATTGGCGCCTTTTTCCAATAACCGGGAGACTTCGGGTACATTTCCCTTTTCCACCGCCCACATGAAATCTTCCTGAATACCTGCAGCCGCATGAAGTGGCAGATAAGCGAGCAGCACTAAAGCACATATCGATAACCAATGCGATTTAAGCAGGTATGCCATGTTTAGGTGGTTTGAATAGGTTAAAAAAATTATCCGTGGTTGCTGTTGCAATATCTTCCAGATCCGCATTCCGCAAGCGCGCGATTTCTTCCGCCACATGCCGCACGAATGCGGGTTGATTCTGTTTGCCACGAAACGGCACCGGCGCGAGATAAGGCGAATCAGTTTCAATCAGCATTCTATCCAATTGAATGTTCTTGGCAACTTCTTTTAATGCCACGGCATTTTTGAACGTCACGATACCGGAAAATGAAATGTAAAAATTCATCGCAATGGCTTGCTGCGCAACTTCCCAGCTTTCGGTAAAGCAGTGCATCACGCCGCCCACCTGATCGGCGCCCTCCTCCTGCATGATCCGCAGCGTATCCGCAGCAGCGGAGCGAGTGTGAATGATCAGTGGTTTATCCACCTTGCGCGCTGCACGAATGTGTTGGCGGAAGCGCTCACGCTGCCATTCCAGATCGCCTTGCAGACGGAAATAATCCAGACCGGTTTCCCCAATCGCGATAACTTTGGGGTGATTGGCCAATTCTGCAATTTGCTCAGCGACCGGTTCTATTTGATCTTCATAATCCGGATGCACACCGACGGAGGCAAACAGATTCTCGTGCGCTTCCGCCAAGGCGCGTACGCGAGGAAAATTCGGCAAATCGACGCTAACGCAGAGCGCGTGCGTAACGTGATTTTGCTGCATGTTCAGTAATAATTGATCCAGATCTTTGGCCAGATCGGGAAAATCGAGATGACAATGTGAGTCGATAAACATAACAATCAATAGTCTCTATAAATTAGACTGAGCCACGCAACGCGTCGGCCCAGCAGTTCGGTGTTTCATACAAACGCACCTGCTCGAGTTGCAGATGATTGCCATAACTGTCCTGGTAAGCGCCATCCAGAATTTCAAATGCAAGCAATGCCAGATTTTCCGCTGTCGGTTGCACATCCAGCACAACCGTTTTATGGTCTTCGATCGATTGCAAAAATTGCAAAACTTTTGTATCGCCGGAATACACTAAGAAGGCGTGATCCCACTGATCGACCAGTACCGATTTGGCAATGCGTTTGACTTCGGAGTAATCCATCACCATACCTTGCTGCGCGACACCTTCGTCAGCGATAATGTTGCCAGATAGCGTAATCTCGATACAGTAACGGTGGCCGTGCAAATGGCGGCATTGGCTGTTATGCGTTGAAATGCGGTGACCTGCGTCAAATTCCAGCCTGCGAGTAATGAACATACGTACAATTGAGAAGCGAAATGAATATATGGAATTGTAACATTGCGAGCAAACTCTAAACTATTGAATACGACCGATCACAGCCGCGACAGCGCCGGACTCACCTACGTGTACCCGGTGATTTCGCGCCGCGCCGGGGGTGTCTCGATCGGCATTAATCTGAATCCGAACAATGCCTGCAACTGGCGCTGCGTCTATTGCCAAGTACCGGATCTGAAACGCGGTTCCGCGCCGCGTATTGATCTGAACCGGCTGGAGGTCGAATTACGATCGTTTCTGCACGAACTGACAGCAGGAGATTACATGCAACAGCATGTACCGCTTGAAGCCAGAAAAATTCACGATATCGCCCTATCCGGCAACGGTGAGCCGACGAGCGCGAAAGAATTCGAGCAAGTGATCGAATTGATCGGACGTGTCAAAAATGATTTTGCATTACCGGCAGCGTTAAAAATCGTACTCATCACCAATGGCAGCTTGATTCACCGTCCTGCGGTACAAGCTGGTTTGAAGCATATGGGAGAGCTGAATGGAGAAATCTGGTTCAAGTTCGATCGCGCTTCAAGCAAGGAAAGACAGCGCACCAACAACACATCGATCAGTCTGAGAAAAATCCGGGATCATTTACGGATAGCGGCTTCACTCTGCCCGACTTGGTTACAAACTTGCGTTTTTCAGCTGGACGGCATGCCGCCCTCGAATGAAGAAATTGCCGCTTATTTAAGTTTTTTGCAACAACTGACCCACGATGGAATTCCGGTCCAAGGCGTTTTATTGTATGGCATCGCCCGCCCATCGCTACAACCGGAAGCGTCTCGTCTTTCTAAAATTGACGATGCTTGGTTATCACAATTCGGCGAGCAAATTAAACGCACGGGGTACGCCGTCAAAATCAGCCAATAGTGCGATAAACTGCCTTAAAAACCAAGTCTCACATAGGGTTATACAGCGCCCTATGTTGTTGATTTACAACAAAACAATATTCAATCAATTCTACTAAAATCAATCAGTTATTTAACCATGATTTCATCCCGTAATTGACTGAAATCTATAAGTTACTTTATCAAGAAGGGAAAAGCATTGTTTTAATGTATTATTTCCCCACTTCTCCATGCACTGCAGCTATTTATAATACGACACCCTAATTGGCCACCCCTGGCGATGTCATGCCATGAAAACCGGTAGCCTGCGGTATAATATTTTCAATTTTCTGATACCAATCATATGATTCCATTTGATTACCAACCTGGATTATTAACAACGGAGCTTATTAATGAATAACTCGAGATTCTTCACTTTCTCTGCATTTGCCACTCGTAAGCGAAAACTTGCTATGGCAGGAAGCATGCAGCGATGGTTGCTCAAACTTGGTGTGTGTATGCTGAGTGTGGGAGTACCGCTGTCGGCGTATGCAAATCCGCCTGCGTCTGCTCCTAAAGCTTCGGATGCACCCAAAGCTGCTGAAGCGCCCAAAGCAGCCGAGGCACCGAAAGTTGCTGATGGTAAATTTGATATGTCAAAGGTACCGGCAGTATCTGCTCCGTCACGTCCAGGCTTGTTTCTGTTACCTCCTGCCGGTCCTGGCTATTTCTCACTGTGGGATTTGGTAACCGGTAATAAGCGTGAAAAACCGCCCGTCGCCCCTTATGCGCCGTTTGCGTTATTGACCACACCGTCGTACGACATTGACTTTCGCTATCTGGCCACACCGGGACACGAAAAAGACATATTCGATCCGGTCAAGAGAATGAATCTCGGCGATGATTGGTTATTGTCACTGGGTGGTAACTTCTGGTATCGCTATATTCACGAAACGGATAGCCGTTTGAATGCAGCGGGCACTAATAATGACTTTCACTTGATACGCACCCGGGTTCATGCGGATTTATGGTACCGCGACAAAGTGCGGTTATTCGCCGAAATGATTGATGCTCGCGCTTTTGGTTCCGAACTGCCTCCATTAGTGACTGACAGGAATCATGCCGACATATTGAATATGTTTACCGATATCAAGCTGGCCAATATCAATAATGGACCGGCGTATATCCGTGTGGGCCGGCAAGAGATGATGTATGGTTCGCAACGATTGATTTCCACACTCGACTGGGTCAACACACGTAGAACATTCCAGGGTGTTAAAACGTTCTGGCGTACGGCGGAATGGGATGTGGATGCATTCTGGATGCGCCCGATGGTCATTGAGAAAGGGAATGTCGATAACTGGGATACACAACAGAACTTCTTTGGCTTGTGGGCGACCAACAAACCAAAACCAGGCCACTTAATTGATCTTTACTTCCTGAGTTTAATCAACGATCGCAACGTTTCTGCTGCGAACGTGCTGGCGGGAAATATTCTGCAAGGCAATGCGGATACTCATACGCTCGGTGGCCGCTTGGCAGGTAACTTCGATAATCTGCTGTATGAATTGGAAGGTATGTATCAGTTCGGTCAGCGGTCCAATCTGGACGTATCCGCTTTCGCTGTGGCAACCGGGGTAGGTTACCGCTTACCGCTGCCAATGAACCCGCAAGGCTGGATACGCTATGATTTTGCATCCGGCGACGGTAATTCCAAGGACGGCAGAAGCAATACGTTTAATCAACTGTTTCCGTTTGGTCACTACTATCTCGGTTTCCTGGATCGTGTCGGACGTCAGAACATGCATGATTTCAATGCGCAATTCACCATGCATCCGATGCCCTGGATAACATTCATCACGCAATATCATCGCTTTTATTTGGCGAATAACCGTGATTATTTGTACAACGCTGCCGGTCAGGCAACATTGCGGGACATCACAGGTCAGTCTGGCAGTCATATCGGCGATGAAATTGATTTCCGGTTAAATCTCCACATGAGCCGCCACCAGGACGTGTTACTGGGTTACTCAAAATTGTGGCGCGGTGAATTCCTGGATAAGCAAAGACCGGGAACTTCTCCTGATCTTTTCTACGTTCAATACAATTTCCGCTTCTGAGTTTCAAGTCAGTTAAAACAACAAAGGCAACCGATTGGTTGCCTTTGTTGTTTATGAACCCAACAAGCTACTGACTACTGACAGCCAGATACCGGCAGCCAATTCGCCAGCGGCCCCTCGCTTCGCAATAGCCCATCCGCTTGCTTCATGAAATAAACATGATTATCCGCCGAAGAAATGCCTGCATACACTTGTGTGGCTGGATAATAACGGTAACTGTAGAGGCTCGAGACCACCGTTGTCTGGCCAGCAGGTGATAATAATTCAGGATACTTTCCTTCCGCCCAAGTCAGAAAACATTCGATACTTGCCGGAGATGATTGATTGATGAATTTATTTACAATCGTACGTCCGCCGGAAATCACCAATTGCGGATATTCCAGCAGTTTGAATTTCTGGAATGGATTACCTTTTACCGCAATCACATCGGCCGGGGCACCTGCCGCCAGCGTCCCTAGCGGCGCCAGACCCAAATGCTCACCCGCTTTTGATGTAGCCGATTTAATGACATTGACCACGTCGGTAAAATCGATGGATTCTCCGCTGGTTAAATGCAATATCATATGCAACTCTTCACCGTTGATCCCCCAAGGCACGTTGTCATGTCCAATCTCAGAGCCATAAATAAATTTCGCGCCTTTACTGGCCAAGCTCATGGTATTGGAGTGAATGCCTTTGCCGGTGGCGGTATCCACACAAGCTGCCAGCGTATCAATGGTGGTGACGAACGTAACCCCTTGATCCACCGCGCGCTGCAATAAATCTTCCCTGATTTCGCCACAAGGTATATGCGCAAATTCATCAACACCTGCATTAAGCGCCCGTTCAAAACCGGTATTCTCACCGGCATGCACGAGAACACGTTTACCCAATGCGTGGGCTTTGGCGACAATGGCATTGGCGATATCTTGCGATAACATCGGCCAGGGCGTCTCGGGCACCGGAACACCGTCGTGCGGCTGCATCCAGGGCGCACCGGTTTCGCCTCCCGGTTCCAATGCCATTTTGATTGCAGTTGCTCCACCAGCAATCAGATCGGTGACCACTTTATCGGCCTCGGTCGTGGATGTGACTGGAATACCGACTTTGTCATAACCGCCATCACCACCGCCGAATACATTCAGAGGATAACCACCCGCTGCTTGAATAATCGGCCCCACGCTCAACAACCGCAACGTTCCATCACCGCCTTCTTTAGCCTGCAATGGACCACCGGTATCCTGAACGGTCGTTACACCGTGTTCCAGCACAGCATTTTTATTAACACCCTGGAATGTAATATGTGCGTGCGACTCGATAAATCCCGGCAGAATAGTCGCATCCCCTAAATTAATCTGATTGGCACAGGATCCGCTCAATTCGGTTAAAGCCCCAATGCGCTTGATCTTATCGCCTTCAATCAACACCGCCATATTGTTTTGCGGAAAATTGACGCCGTCGAACAACCGGGCAGCTGCCAGTATTTGGCATTCCGGCAAACCGGGCGCTAACGTAACCGAGCCGCCATGATCTTCTCCGTCATGACTGAATGCGTTGAAACTGATTCCTTGCCACAGAATCAGTGCGATGGTTATTTTTTTGTTAAAACTGAAATTTATATTTGTCATTTTAATCCGGAATGGATGAAATTGATTCAGAACAAACGACAGCCCCGTATCACGCCGAAGAGGTAGGATTCGTATGATACAGGGCTGTGCGGTACAAATAGCCAGGAGGGTTGGCTATAGAATCAACTCTGTTTAGAGTTTACGGCGGCGGCTGGCGCTGAAGCCGATCAAACCAAGACCTGCCAGCAACATGGCATAGGTTTCAGGTTCTGGCACCAGTGCTACAGTACCAGCCAGACCATACGCAAGGTGTGATGCAGCAAACTGATCAGCATAATCCGATCCACCTACAAATATTGAGTAGTCGCCCGCTGTCAAATGAAAAACTCCTGATACGGAATGATCCGCCAGACCATCAGCACCGGGAATAACGCCGGTACCATAATCTACAGGACTGCCATCATAGGCGGAACCAACATAAGTAAAGACACTGGCTGGATCGTTAGCTGTATTGGTAATACTCCAATCGGTCAGTGATCTGAAGGAACCTTCAGTCAAACCAACCCCACCCACCGCATCACGAATTGCAATTGACCCTGGGGTAGAGTCAAAATCCGCTCCAAATGGCGCAAGATGCGCAAGTCCTTTGTAAATAGAAAAACCAGGCAGTATACCGGCGGAAATCGAGGCGCCAGCTGAGGTAACATAAGCTTGCTCTTGGAACGAAATTTTCACATCGGCATCACTTGTCAAAGTAAAACGATATGCTTTCACCACGTGAGAATCACCCCAGTCGGAATCGGTTCCGTCAATCCAACCATAATTTCCGGAAATTGATTGATTTGTAATTGTGCTAGAAGCTGGAGCCCCAGTGAAGGTACCAAAATCGCGGCCACCATAGCCGATATGTGCCATGGCAGGCAATGATGTCAAACCCGCCAATAACAATGCATATTTCAATGTACTTTTAACGAATGTTTCTTTCATAAATGACCCTAATTTCTTATTTGATTATGAATAGGCGAGAAAAGATTTCACACCTGCTGCGTTGGCCAACGTACGCGCAGTATTGATCAAACACAGTTAAGGGTCAATGCGGTAAATTGTCGCAGTTACAATGAGTTACACCTAGTTTTACAAGACAAAAAGATCCCTTCCCCGAACGTAAAAATAACGTCAGGAGCACAGACTCTCAATAGGCAAGCAATGCAGATTAGCTAACGCATTGTATTAGAATATAAAAACTGAATAATTAACGATAATCCGGCCGACAGCGATCCTGACCGGAAAGAATGAGCATCAAAGCAAAAATTTCGTATGCGATACCGGTAACCCGTGCTCTTACCCGTCATCATGATGTGTGGCGACATCGATTTTCCACTTCCCTTTAAGAGATCAAGCATGTTCTGTTCGCAATCTAACAATGGCCGGGTTCGATAAAACCTGTCAGCGCGGCAAGCGCGGCCATCAGGAAAAAATTACCCCACATCGATTCCACCAATTCTTCCTCGTTCTGCCCGGTTTTGTAGCAACACCCCCAGAAAACTCCGGTTGAGCTATTTTTCTGATTTTCACTGCATCCGGTGTCTTGCTTGAATCCGATAAAATACTGGCTGCGGATGATTACACTGATCTGGCGATGCGCGTAAGCGCGCCAATATTCGCCTTCGGGCAGCAAACGCGCCAAGGAAAGCATCGCAATCGATGCAATGACGGCGGCGGAAGGATCATCGCAGGACACCAATTGACCGAGCCGGTTAGGCGGTAAGGGGCCCGGGCGGGAATGCTGCCAATACTCACACGCCGTTTTGGCATGCGTTAAATACGGTTCACCCCACAAAGCCGCTGCCCGGGTTAATCCCAGCATCGCCCAGGATTGACCACGCGACCATAAGCCCGCTTGATCATCCGGTTGAAACCCCCTGCCGTCAAAATAGGCGCTGGCGTGAAATGCACCATTATGACGGCGGCACGCCGTCAACATTGTCTCGGCATGATGCTGCGCCATGTAGTAATGAAGATTTTGTTCACCGCTGGTCAGGAGCTGAAGCAGCGCGGCAAAATTATCGATCGCGATCGACTGATGACCGGTAGAAACTCCACCCATCGCGGCCCCCAGCGGAATGCAATTTAATTTGGGATTAAAACTGTGTGCGAGCGCGGTAATGGATTTACGGGTCAAGGCACGCGCTTGTGTATCGCGAAACCAGATTTCCCCCAAAGCGGCGCCATACCAGAAAATCAAACTGCGATATCCCGAATCGACAGGAATTTTTCCGGCCAGACGTTGGCAAATATCGGCCGCATTCTGTTGATCACTGGCCGACTCGGTTAATTTTGCCCGCAACCACCAGCATGCCCCCCAGAAACCGCCCATCCAGGAACCACTGGAGGACACAGTCCAGGCATTGGTATTCTTCGAGGAATACAATGGAAAATCGGTTGTGCAAATAGCGTTGATTGCATCCATACGGCGAAACATCAATTCCAGCGCATCAATCATTTCTTTGGAACTGAGCAACTGATCAGCCGCGTTATGAGGTATAGACATAAATCTTTCTTGAAAAGGCAATGTCATGGCAAAAGTGACGCAAATACTTCGGTTAAGTGCATGGCATATGCCGCGAGAAATTCTTTTAGTCTGCTGTCAGTGCAGGCAAAATGGTCACGATATCGCCATCTTGCAGGTTGGTTGCCAAGCCGTCGTGCAAGCGGATGTCGTTATCATTGACATAGATATTGATGAAATGATACGCACTGCCGTCGAAAATCAATTTCGCTCTGATACCCGGATACTGCTGTTCCATCCGCTCAATGACTTCGGAAACCTTAACGCCTTCGATCGCGATACGCTTTTGCTGATTCGTCAAAGATCTTAATCGTGTTGGAATAATTACCGTGATTGGCATGTCTGCGCCCGCTTAAATATTTCAGGAGTTAGGAAAACGCGTATTACGTTGTCGGGATCGATCCGCACTTAAGCAACCATTTGTAATTCGAGCTCGGGTTGATATTGCCGCACGATTCGCACCCTTTCCTCAATCACCATTTGATCGGCAATGCGAAAGCTGCGGATCTCCGCTTGATAGAGATGTTGAGTCGGAATGATGACGTAATGCGCTTGCGGCTCGGTAGCCAACTCGACATCGCTGCGCCTCGGGTAAGCCTGGCTACTGGTGTGGGAGTGGTAGATAACGACCGGTTCCTCGCAACGCGCGCTCATTTCTTTCCAGACTTGCAATTGCTGTTGCGGGTCAAACTGAAAGAAATTGTCCGATTGCGCGGCATTACGCATAGGAATCAGACGTAACGGCCAATTGGATCCCGCAGGACCGGCGATGATGCCGCAGGTTTCCACCGGATGATCATTCAATGCCTGAGCGATCATGGCATCAACCAGTCTAGCGTGTATCGTCAGCATAATTCCTTGTCTCCTTTAATTATTATGAGTTAATGGCCGGTTTACGGCGCTTCTTTGCAAATGGGTAGCGATTGATCGGCCTGAATGCAATCGATCGCCGGGCTGGTTGATTCTTCTAGTCAGTCAAGATGGATTAGCCGTGCTTCGCGCACGTACGCGCATCCTTCCAAACCCTTCGTTGCAATTAATTCTCGCGAAATTTAAATTAAACAAACGGTGTTGGGAATGTGGCAAATTGCCGCGCGGCAATTTGCCACAGCGTTGATCTCTCTATTCCACGGGATGCTTATTAATCAGCAAAAACAAAATTTCTTAAGGAGAAATATGACATTAAACAATTCAATTCAAACAGCTGCGGTTGATGTGTGAAAAGGAATTGCAGATGGCGAGGTGCCCGGCACGATGGATATTTTCTTTCGTTCCAGAAGAATGCCGCAAGAAATGCAGCAGCAAAGAAATTCAGTTCAGTGACCTCCAGTCTTGCCGGAGATCATTGAACTGTCATAACAGCACGCTATTTCAAAATGAAATCCCGTACGATTTTTATCTGATGGTCATCCATTAGCATCGGCGCATGGCCAATGCCGGGTAACTCGACGATTTGGGCTTTTGCGCCGCGCAACTGCATTTGCGCCGCCGTTTCAGCCGATAAAATATCTGATTCAACACCACGCAGCACCAACGTTGGCGTCGCTAACTGATCCCATTGCGCCCACAAATCGATATCGGTGATTTTATGTTCTTTGAAACTGACGGCAATCCTGGGATCATAGCGGAAGCCGTAAGTACCATCCGGATACTCACGGACACTATGAATCGCCATATGCTTCCACTGTGCTTCGGTCAGGGGCCCAAACGACACTGAAATCACTTGCATGTACTGCTTGAATTCTTCAAAACTATTGAAACGCGGATCTTTACCGACATAATCGGCAATCCTTTTCAACGCGATGGCAGGGATCAACGGACCGATATCGCTCAAGATCAATTTATGGATCGTAACCGGCTGGTTCGGTTGTATCGCCAGAATCATACCGATCAGCCCGCCCATCGAAATACCAACCCAATCCAAGGTGATTTTCTCTTGATACTGCGATTGGAGATGCGTTATCAGCGACATCGCATCGGATAGATACAACGGGTAATAATCGTAATCATGCGCGTGTTCAAGCCAATCACTTTGGCCGCGCCCCACCACATCGACGCAAATCACCCGGCAATCCGCTTGCAGCGCCTGTGCAAGATAATCGAAATCACGGCAATTACGCGACAAACCATGCACACAGATGACTACATGCGGATTACGCGGATCACCCCAATCGGTATACGCAATATGATGCGGCTTTTTAGATTGGCCATCTCCCGACAGCGTGGGAACAAGCAGCCGGTTTACAGATATATTCATGATCTTCTTGCTCTTGTGAATTAAGTGTCAGACCCGCATTGATTGCATTATTGCTACGCGAATCCAAACAAAAAATGAAATTTATGATGGCGAATATTCACACAATTCCTAGAGTCTGGATATAGGTCAGGTAAAAATTTTTGCCGGTTCAATCGCATGATGGATAACGATTGGAATCGCATGTACTATGCATACCGTAATCCATACCTCATCTGAATGCAAAATATGAAATTATCGGAGCTGTATTGGCATCGCATCACCCCGTTACACTTTGTTTTGTGGCCATTAAGTGTTCTGTATCGTTTCTTTCTGGCCGGGAAAAAATTGTGCTACTGGTTAGATATTCTTCCGTCGGTCAAACTACCGGTCCCCGTGATTATCGTCGACAGCATCAGCATCGGCGATGGCGGAAAAACACCGCTGCTGCTTTGGCTTGTCGATTTATTACTGGCGCATGGCTTTCACCCTGGAATCGTCACACAAGGTAACTCGGATAATGCCGGACCACCGGCAGCAGTCACAACCGCCAATAGCTCGCAGCATAGCGGAGGAAAAGCATTTTTATTAGCGCAGTTACATGGAAAATCCTGTCCGGTCTGGATGGGCATCGATCGAATTGCCGCTGCACAAGCGCTACTCACCGCGCATCCCGAATGCAACGTCATCATCAGTAATGATGGCTTGCAATATCATCGCCTGGAACGTGATATTGAAGTCATTGCCGTTGATTTTAACGAGCAGAGCTTCGGCAATGGATTACTACTGCCTGCCGGCCCTTTACGCAGTGCTCTGAAAGATCTGGGAAAATCCAGCATCCTTGTAGCCAATAACTTGCAGAATCATTATGTTGATCCAGATCAGCAGAATAAAATTTACAATATGAAGCTGGTAAACGAAACCGCCTATCTTGTGCTCGATCCGCAACAGCGCAAAACCATTGCCGATTTTGGAAAAGAATCAATCCGGATTGTTACTGATGCCGACAATGTCCACTGGTTGTATGAGCTTATGCAAAAAACAGGCATCAATGCGGAGTTACACTCGCATCCAGAAAATCACCGCTTTAGGGCGGAAGACATTCATTTCGCGGATGCTGATATCATCCTCATGCCGGAAGAAAATGCGCTGCAATGTAAAGACTTCGCACACGGCAAACTTTGGGCAGTATCCCAGAAAGCCTGGGTGAATAGCGAATTGCAATCGGTTTTATTAAGGAAACTGCACAGCAATCCCTCCTCTTTATAAGGAGATGCTGATGCTTACGGAGCGCCGGTCAGCCTTGACAAAATACCGTTTTCATTTAAAATCGCGGGCACTGAGAAAGACTGCATTGATTTTTCATTTCAGTATTCTCTAAGCTATCGAAATGGGTTCTCCTTCGCAATCCAGCAAATAAACCTAAATCATAGCTAAGTGTTTCAGTTACTTCATTTATATCCTTCCAGAGTACTATCCCGCAAGAAATACCCTGGAAGGATTATCCAACAGCTGATCAATAGTGAAAAACCTGAAGTACAAGTGAATACTCATAGTTGCACGCATCCGCACGGTAAGATGGAAAAACAACCCGCTGCCTTTTTCAAAAGCAGCGCAATCTGGTTTTCTAGCAGTGAAATGTGTAGAATTACGCGGTTTTCCAATTCTGAAATTTAGCGGATCATAAATTCGTGGCTTTTTACGTACAAAAATATGGCGGCACCTCAGTCGGCAGCACCGAGCGAATAAAGAACGTTGCGCGCCGGGTCGCGAAATTTCATTCGCAGGGACACCAAATCGTCGTTGTCGTTTCGGCCATGAGCGGCGAAACCAACCGCCTGATTGCGTTAGCCCATGAAGTACAAGAAAACCCCAGTCCACGTGAACTGGACGTCATGATCTCCACCGGTGAACAGGTTTCCATCGCGCTTTTGGCGATGGCATTGATGGAACTTAACGTCAAAGCAAAAAGCTATACGGGACCGCAAGTTAAGATTCTGACCGATAGCACGCACACCAAGGCCCGCATTCTAAGCATCGACGAAGCAAAAATCCGCGCCGATCTGGATGCCGGATATGTCGTCGTGGTAGCCGGATTTCAGGGCGCGGACGAAAAAGGAAGCATCACCACCCTGGGCCGCGGCGGATCGGACACCACCGGGGTTGCATTAGCAGCCGCCTTGAAAGCCGACGAATGCCAGATCTACACGGATGTGGATGGGATTTATACGACGGATCCTCGCGTCGTTGCGGAAGCCAGGAGACTGAACACGATAACCTTTGAAGAAATGCTGGAAATGGCAAGCCTTGGCTCAAAGGTACTGCAATTAAGATCGGTCGAATTTGCAGGTAAATACAAAGTTAAGCTGAGAGTGTTATCCAGCTTTGAGGAAGAAGGCCAAGGCACGCTGATTACTTTTGAGGAAGATGAGAATATGGAACAAGCTGTCATTTCAGGTATCGCATTCAATCGAGATGAAGCGAAAATTACCGTATTGGGCGTTCCCGATCATCCTGGCATCGCTTATCAGATTCTCGGACCCGTGGCCGATGCCAATATCGATGTCGATATGATTATCCAAAACGTGGGCCACGACGGTTTGACGGACTTTTCGTTTACGGTTCACCGGAATGAATTTAAAAACACCATGAACATCCTGCGAGAAAAAATCCAACCGCATATTGGCGCGCGTGATGTACTCGGAGGTGATAGAATCGCAAAAGTATCGGTAGTCGGTGTTGGCATGCGTTCACACGCAGGTATCGCCAGCAAGATGTTCCGGGTTTTGGCGGAAGAAGGCATTAACATCCAGATGATCGCCACCTCGGAAATCAAAGTATCCGTGGTTGTTGATGAAAAGTATATGGAACTGGCTGTCAGGGTTCTACATAAAGCATTCGATCTTGAGCAAGCGCTCTAAGAAATCGATAATGCTGATTTTCGGGAAAATCATCATAGTGTAGTCATTAACGGAGAGATGGCCGAGTGGTCGAAGGCGCTCCCCTGCTAAGGGAGTATAGGCTCAAAAAGCTTATCGAGGGTTCGAATCCCTCTCTCTCCGCCAAATATCCAGTATCCATGCCGTTCTCAGTTACATAACAATCATAATCCCTTCAATCATCCCATCAAAAAAATTTGGGATAATTCGATTAATCATCGATGGAATTCCTTCAGCGGAATCTGTTAATTGTGGGATTAGACTACCAGCATTCATCTTTATTGTTTCTGGCTGGACAAACGTAGCTTGGCAGTTATCTGTGCCAATCCTGCTGCGGGTAATGCAAGCAAGCCAAACAGAATCACTCCCAACGGCAATAAACTATAATCTGAATTGGACAGGATCATCATACCCGCTTGCCCAAACAAGACAGAGAATCCCCAGCGCCACGGCTTTTCGGGAAATTGGTAACCGAGCCATCCGGTTAAAATAATTGAAAGCGGATAGGTCACAGTCCAGTAAGACGAAGCATCCCAGGCTTCGGCTTTACCGCTTATCATTGCTGTTGCTTGCCATAAAACAGCACCTCCGATGATTGCAAGCATGTAGGCAATTTTTACTGCTCTATCGTTCATAGCAAATTAATTTCGATGAAGCTGGTTAAGAACGGTAAGAATTGCTGCTAATTGAAGTAAAAAACACCGCTCATTTCATGACACAAATCAACTCATCCCAGTACGTAGTGTAATTAGGACTTTTATTCCCCTGTTTCATCTTCCAGGGCTGCTTGAATCCCTCGGATGCAAGTTTTAGCGTGCCTCGCCCCATGTGGGCATTGATCTGATCCATGACGCGCATCAGTTGACTGGTTCTAGTATCAGTATCGACCGACCCGAAGAGATCAATTTGCCGGGATACCAGTTCTGACAGCATCATGCCCGCTTTTTGGTAGTGATAACCACGGCGGTAAATTTTGCGCAATCCCCATAAGGCTGCTTTGGTCAGTATTAGGGTGCTGTCAGTTTGTGTTGATAATGGAATGCTCATTCCATTGGCATAATATTTTTGCCTGGAATTGAACGGACTGGTGCGAATATACACGTGTATCACTCCGGCGTACGATTGCTGACGACGAAGTTTCTCTGCAGCACGACTGGTATAGAGAGAAGCAGATTCTTCCAGGCTGGCCAAATCTGAAACAGGAATTCCAAACGACCTTGATGAGCTAACAATTTCTTTCTTATAAAAGGAATCTACGAAACATAGCATATCATCCTGATCAACAAGCGATTTTTCCTCCAAGAGTGACTCTAAAATTCGTCTTTTACATTACTGAATTAATTAATGCCTTGTTTGCGCCAAAATCCATCGAAATCTAGTACGGATACACTACTGCATATCGATTAGCTTCACATCCACTACATGTAACATACTCACCTAATAATAGATTGAAACATTTCTCAAACTCACTCTGGAAGCAGCAGAATGAAAAACTATTAAGTAAAACCCGGAAACAAGCTAACCCTCTCTCATTTCGACCCTGACGACACCGGCGATTATTCAGGAATGCCTTTATGCCAATGGCGACCGCGCCTTGCTGATCATGTTGCAGCGCATGGATACCAGCGGGCAAGGATGGCGTGATCAAGCATGTGATGTCCGGCGTGAATCGACACAGGGGAGCAAAGTAGTGACGTTCAAAACCCCCATCAGCGGAAGAACTCGATCATGATTTTTTGTGGCGCGTGCATCAGAAGGTGCCCGCAAAAGACCAGATCGACATTTTCAACCGCTCACACTACGAGGATGTGCTGTGATTACCCGCGTGCACGATCTCATTTCGGACAAGGTGGTCAAACAGCGCTCTAATCAGATCACGGAATTTGAGGAATTATTGACTGAGGGCGGAACGGCCTTAATGCTAGATAGCTTGCCCGGTATCTTTTTAGCTGCTCATTCTGTAATCAGCACTTCATATTCAGTATCTTCCCATTTTTTTTGATCCAACCAGTAGAAGGTAAACTGCACTGTTTCCCCGTCCTTGAGTGCGGTGACCGGCAGATCAACCACGTGTATATCAAGCCCCGTATCCCTGGTATCCAGATCTTGAGCGTCTTGCCATGAATTGATCCCCCAATGCACGAGTGCTGGCGCTCTGAGCGCAATGGTCAAATTGTTGCCTCTACGAATGTGGCGTGGACGATAGCGCGGACCCCAAATATCATGAGTAATTTGCGGGCGTACCCCATGATAGCGGTTCCAGGTAGCGGCGGGCCGGTCGACTGGACAGCCGAGTGCACGACTGTAGCACAGTTTGATAAATTCACTATGTGCCCAGACTAAGGGCATGGCGGAACCGCTTGGTTTCCCCGGATTCAGATGATGTGCTAAGATAGGCGCGCTATCCCATACTTGTTCCGGCAGCAAGCCACCAGTACCGGTCATGGCTGCCATGGCCTCAAGGTAGGGCAGCGGGTCTTCTCCTGCCGCAAGTGCATAATGACCCCGTTCTCCGGTCAGGAGCGGCCATCCCCGCCCACAACCGACACCATCAAAAGCGCTGCCATCCTGGTGCTCTCCATAGCCATCGCCGTTATAGCGGTGCCAGACAGGACCGCTCGGGGTATCAATTTTAAGCAGCTGATCGATGGTTTTCAGGCTATCGAGAATGCACGGATCATCTGCCCGTCGCAACCCATAACGTACCAGTTGCAGGAAATCGGTTGCGATCTGTTCATCGGCCGGTAAATTGGGATCCTGTGTACGGTTCTTGATCAGCACATGCTCGGCCAGGGCGCCTTCGTGCACCAGCACATCGTCTGGGGCGATACGTATGTAATACCCCGCGACCCCTAGCTTTTGAGCGAGCGGTGTAGCAATTACAAATGTCCACTCCTCCAGGCGTGCATTCCAGTTATCAGCCAGCAACAACGCAAATTCCCGCCCTTCACCATCGAGAAAAGTGCTGCCCTCAACAAGCGCAGCAATGGCCACCGCGAGTGTGAAGGTATTCACACCGGAATCCTCTTCCCATCTATCCTGCCCGGTTACCGGACCTTCACGAGCGATGAAACGTAACGCCCGCTTGACCATATCCTCGCATCGCATGCCTTCCATCGCGCCGCACTCGCGTAACGCAGAGGCCAGCAGAACTGGGAAGGCGGCTTCGTCCAGCTGGATTCCTTGCCAAAAGGCATTTCCCCCGAGCCACTGATTCTGCAGCCAATGCCCATCCGTTTGCTGCGTAGCGATCAGGTAGCGCAGTACATTGCGGGCATCTTCAAGCGAACCCATTGCAACCAGCGCACCTGCGGTTTCTACCAAATCACGGCACCACACCAGGTGATAGCCGCCGCGACTTTGACTATCTTCACCCCAGGGTACAGCCAGGCTTGCCACCATGGCGCCGCAATAGGTGCGATCCTCATGAACCTTCAGAACCGTGCCGGAAAGTGCAAGCATCCGCTGCAAATCAGGAGGTAAATCGGGAAGATGGCAATTTTTGAACCATGTCTCCCAAGCTCGGCATTGAGCGTTCCAGATGGCTGAGAAATCCTCAAACAAACTGGACATTGCAAGCGTAGCTGCCGAATTCATCGTGGTTCCAAAGCCGAGCGCAAGTGTCGCCTGACTTGGCAATTCACCCATCAGCGCAACAGCGCCTGGTCCAGCGCTGTTATACTCCCATGTCATGCGTCCGTGCCGGTTGAAATCCTGCCAGCCATCGCTTTCCTCAGTGCAGCCGACCGAACAACGTTCCCAGGCATCAGCACCCGTTTCCCTGCTCGCCATGAGCGCCAAGCCAAAAGGCCCCTGCTCCGCCTGCAGGACTCTGCGCCCGTTGTGTTCAGCAACGGTAGCCAGATTGTTTTCCGCATCACCGCCCAAGCGGGTCGATAAAAGCGCATAAGGACGCAGGCTCGTATCTCCCTCCAATTTGTAGCGCAGCAGAAGCACATCCCGCCGCTGCGACGGGCAAATTTGCACAGTGAAGGTAAAGCGTGAGTGCCGGTGCACAATCTCAACAGCGGGTATGTGAGGTTTTGGCAGGCTGATTTGATAATCTGCAAGACGGCGGAGCTCTACCCAGAACCCTTGATCATCAGCAATGATGAAACCAAGATCCTTGATTTGAGGAATATCGATCCGCGGATAGTAAATTTCGGTAACGATACCTTCTGCGACAGTGAACCAAAGACGTGAAGATCCAAGGCTGGTGCCGACCATATCTTTACCGGCGTGGGCCCAGGTTGGATAGGAGAAAGTAGCTTGGGGTGCTTGCATAGGATTCCTTGTACAATTCACTATAAAACCGGTTTAGCGGAAAGAACAGTTTGATCCGCTCAGAGAATCGCTGAAAACATTACCAGAAACAACTCAAAAATGACTATTCTCAAGAAGTTGGCGATCGTTAAATTTTACTATGTCTTTCCCAACATTCCTTTTGCCATGGTCACCAGCCGTTCCGGCTCGAAGCCGAATTTTCTCTGCAGTTCCTTCAGCGGAGCTGAAGCACCGAAAGTCTGCATGCCGATCATGCGGCCGTTATTGCCCACATAGCGTTCCCAACCGAAGGTGGATGCCTGTTCAATCGTAATCCGCGCTTGCACAGCCGGAGGTAGTACGCTGTCGCGATATTCCTGTGTTTGATGCTCAAAGATATCCCATGATGGCATGGATACTACACGGGAGTGGATGCCTTCGCTGCTGAGCGTTTCATGCGCCTGCACAGCAAGACTAAGCTCGCTACCGGTTGCGATCAGGATCATCTCAGGCTTGCCGCCTGGTGCGTCAGCTAACACATAGGCTCCGCATGCCACACCACAAGCTGGCGCATATTTATTGCGATCCAGCGTCGGAAGCGCTTGGCGCGACAACACCAAGATCGCCGGACGGTGACGCAACTGCATGATGACACGGTACGCCTCAACCACTTCGTTGGCGTCGCCGGGACGTAACAACGTCAGGCCAGGAATGGCGCGCAAAGAGGCCAGATGCTCGATAGGTTGATGCGTCGGGCCATCTTCCCCGTCGCCCATGGCGTCATGGGTCAATACAAAGATAGCTGGTAATTCCATCAGGGCCGACAAACGAATCGCAGGCCGCGCGTAGTCGCTGAAAATGAAAAAGGTAGCGCCATAAGGCCGCAGCTTGGATAGCGACAAGCCATTCACGATCGCGCCCATGGCATGCTCGCGGATGCCGAAGTGCAGGTTCTTTCCTCCCGGCGTGTTAACCTGAATATCTTCCGCGCCCGGGTAGGTCAACAAGGTTTTGTTTGACGAACCCAAATCCGCAGAACCGCCGAGCAGCCAAGGAATGTTCTGCGCCAGCACATTCAGTACCTTCCCGGAAGCTTCCCGTCCTGCCAATCCTTTGGGATCCGCGGGAAAGACCGGTAGATTGCGATCCCACCCAACCGGCAATTCGCGTCGCTGCATCTGCTCGATCTCAGTGGCAAGTTCAAGGTATTGGCTGCGATAATCAGCGAACAAATTTGTCCAGGCACGGCGTGCTGATGCGCCGCGCTTGCCAATGCCATCAGCAAAGTGCTCGCGTACCCCTTCCGGCACCAGGAATTGCGCATCCTCGGGCCAACTGTAGGCACGTTTGGTAAAACGGACTTCGTCCGGGCCGAGCGGCTCACCATGGGCTGCGGCGGTATCCTGCCGGTGCGGTGAACCGTAACCAATATGGCTGCCGAGGATGATGAGCGTGGGCCGGTCTTTAGTTTTGCGGAATACCCTCAGAGCATGATCGATTTGTTCGATGTCGTTGGCATCGTCCAAGCGCAGGACATTCCAATGATAACTGAGGAACCGCGCCGCCACATCCTCGGTGAATGTAAGCTGGGTGCTGCCTTCAATGGTGATGTGATTGTTATCATAGATCCAGCAAAGATTATCAAGGCCAAGATGGCCAGCCAATGAAGCTGCTTCTGATCCTACGCCTTCCATGAGGTCTCCATCGCCACAGATAGCGTAGATATCATAGTCGAAGATGCTGAAATTCGGCTTGTTATAGCGGCTAGCAAGCCATTTCTTGGCAATTGCCATACCGACGCTGGTTGCTATGCCTTGCCCGAGCGGACCCGTAGTGGCCTCTACACCGGATACCCAGTGGTACTCAGGGTGACCGGGCGCTTTGCTGCCAAGCTGCCGGAAACGGCGTATGTCTTCCAGCGTCACCGAAGGCTGCCCCAATCTCTCGTAATCCGCGTTAACCGCGCGCGTACCCGTCAGATGCAGCACCGACCACAACAGCATTGATGCGTGTCCGTTCGACAACACAAACCGGTCTCGATTGGGCCAGATCGGATCCTGCGGATCGAATCGCATGACGCGATTCCAAAGCGTGTATACAAGGGGCGCAAGCGCCATGGGCGTGCCGGGATGACCAGAATTGGCTGCTTGCACGGCGTCGATCGACAGCGTGCGGATAGTGTTGATGGACAACTGATCGAGTTCAGCGCCGGTCATAAACTTTCCCCGCACAATGTAATCAATTTCCGGTATTCGCTGGCACGCCCGTTAATCCATCGTAATTGAGAGCTCGCCTGCTCATGGTATGTTTGATCAGGTGTCAATTCTTCCCATGCATGAGGTATCCCATAGGCGCAGGCCTCCAATAAAAGCGTTATCATTGTCACCCACGCGCAGATCTGGAGGAAGCTTTCTAAGCTTTCTGGCATTTCCGCCTCCTAACACGACATAATCGGCTTCCAGAGCGGTTTTCAATTTAACAGCAATCTTCAATACGCATTGCCGCCATTTCTTCTTACCCATTTTTTCCAACCCGCGCCGGCCCAGATAATCCTCATATGTTTTTCCATGCTTGTAAGGAAGATGGGCCAGTTCCATGGGTTCGAGCATCCCATCCACTACCATCGCCGATCCCAGCCCTGTACCTAGTCCAAGAAACAGCATGCGTCCTTGATCATAGCTGCCGAGTGCCTGCATTGCGGCATCATTAATCAGTTTTATAGGGCAACCGAATGATTTCCGGAAATCAAAACCAACCCAACCAGGACCAAGATTAAATGGATCGTGAACTGAGCGCCCGCCAATCACGACGCCTGGATAACCAATCGATACGCGATCATATTTACAATCTCGCGTCACATCCTTGACCCGATTGACCATCTGTTTCGGGGTCAGCGCTGGGCCGGACGGTAGCTTGAGTGGCGTGTTGTGTCCGGCCATTAATACTTTGATATGTGTTCCGCCCACATCAATGACAAGAATCGCATGAGATGCTGGTGTTTTCATAACCACTTACATTCCTCAGAACGTTGTTCAGACATTCACATACTCACAGGATCAAACTCGGGATTGTGCCATCCGCCATCCATCTTGATAAGCTCATCAGCTTCATGCGGCCCCCAGCTACCGGGTTTATACAGACGGACTGGCTGATGTTGCGTCAAAACCTTATCAAGAACCGCCCACGCAGCTTCTACCGCATCCTGCCGGGTAAAAAGCAGGCCGTTACCGGCCAACGCATCGCCCAAAAGCCGTTCATAAGGCATTTGTTCATCTGGCTGAGCGTTGAGCAGATAAAGTTCTTTTTGATCGCCGACAAATTCTTCCCCTACGCGTTTGACGCGCGCGGCCAACGCAATAGCGGGGCACGGGGATAACTTGAAACGCAAATAATTCGCCCGGCCAGACACTGGCCAAGCATCTTCGAACAATTTCTGAGGCGGCACCTTGAATTGCACGAGAACCTCTGCAACGCTCCCAGCCAAGCATTTCCCTGAGCGCAGATACCACGGCACGCCAGCCCAGCGCCAAGAGTCAATGAACAGACGCAGGGCACAATAAGTCTCTGTATCGGAATCCTTAGCAACTCCAGGTTCCTGCAGATAGCCCTCAAACTGGCCTCTTACCAGATCTTCCGGTTGGAGTACATGCATCGCCTGAAATACCTTGGCTTTTTCACTGCGCTGCGCTTCAAAGTCCCGCCCAGCAGGAGGTTCCATCGCCAACAGAGCCGCTATCTGGAACAAATGATTCTGAACCACGTCGCGCAGGCAGCCAACTTGATCGTAAAAGCTACCCCGGCCTTCTACGCCAAAATCCTCCGCCAGGGTAATCTGGACACTCGCCACATAATTGCGATTCCAGATCGCCTCCAGGAACGAATTTGCAAACCGGAAATACAGGATATTTTCAATGGCTTCCTTGCCAAGGAAATGGTCGATGCGAAAAATCGAAGTTTCCGGAAAAACCAGATGTGCAGCATGATTGAGTTCGCGCGCCGAGACTAAATCACGTCCGAAAGGCTTTTCCACGATGATACGGGCATGCTCAGTCAAACCGGTGCAGCCTAGATCCTTGATCACTGCCGCGAAGAAGGCAGGAGGAATGGCCAGATAGAAGGTTGGATGCATAGCGCCATCCAGCGCTTGTTTGAGTGCTTGAAACGTCTGCGGATTCTTATAGTCACCGTCGACATAGCGCAGCAACGAGAGTAATTGGCTTAAGGCATTCGAGTCGATGTCCTTTACAAAATGTGTTATTCCATCCTTGGCCCGGTCGTGCAGTTGCGCTAGGCTCCAGCCTGAAAAACCCACACCGACTATCGGAATCCTTAGCATACCTCGCTTGACCATCCTATAGAGCGAGGGAAATATCTTCTTATGGGCAAGATCACCCGTCGCGCCAAAAAGCACCAATGCATCGGATGGCATCAGATTGCTGCTGGACTTGTTCATGTCATGAAGTGTCTGTTTGCTTTTCGTCATGGCCGCCAAACTGCTTGCGCATAGCCGAGAGAATACGATCGGCGTAATTGGCTTCCCCTTGGGACTCGAAACGCCCGAATAACGCAGCGCTAATGACTGGCGCCGGCACGCCTTCATCGACGGCGGCTAGCGTAGTCCAGCGTCCCTCGCCCGAGTCCGAAACACGTCCGGAAAATTGCTTCAGATCCGCATCCTCGACCAGCGCTGCCGCCGTTAAATCAAGCAACCAGGACGAGATCACGCTGCCCCGCCGCCAGACTTCGGCTACTTTACCGATGTCGATGGGGTATTGGTACGCTTCTGGATCACGTAGCGGAGTGGTTTCAGCATCCTGGGTTCTGGAACGCAGACCAACATCGGCATGTTTGAGAATATTGAGTCCTTCGGCATACGCCGCCATCAGAGCATATTCGATGCCATTGTGAACCATTTTCACGAAATGGCCTGCACCGACCGGGCCACAGTGCAGGTAGCCATGTTCTTCGGTACCGGCTGCGTCATCGCGGCCGACTGTACGTGCGGCGGCGGCGATGCCTGGAGCAATGCTCTTGAAAATCGGATCGAGATGCCGAATGACGTCATCATCTCCGCCGATCATCAAACAATATCCGCGTTCGAGTCCGAATACACCGCCACTGGTGCCGCAATCGACGAAATGGATACCGCGCAGCTTGAGGGCTTTGGCGCGTACTTGATCATCGCGATAATAGCTGTTGCCGCCATCTATAATGATATCGCCGACGGCAAGCAATGGCACCAGATCCGAAATTGTCTTGCCGGTGACACCCGCGGGAACCATCACCCAGACAACACGAGGGTGGGAGAGTTTAGCAACAAAATCATTAAGCGAAGCAGCGCGCCGGATATCAGGACCTGCAAGCGCCTTGACGGCCGCGGCATTAACGTCATACACCACGCACGAGTGGCCGTCCTTCGTCAAACGACGGACCAGATTGGCTCCCATCCGTCCAAGACCAATCATTCCAAGTTGCATGTGATTACCCCATTGTTGATTTTGATTTAATGCTTCTACGTTTTGTTGCCACCTTCCAGGCCCAAAGAAGATAAATCAAATCAGAGTCCACTGCCCTACCGACTCGCTTGCAGTTATGCTGTGAATTCCGGGAATTTTACAATAAGTAACTTTTCCCTATCGAAAAACCCAATCAACATAACTGCTCAATTCAACAAAATGATGCGCTCTTGATAAAGCATAGTCAACTGCCGCATAACTTTGTTTTTGAGCTTTTCTGATCACTTGTAGCATTGAAATTCGAACGGTTATCAGTTTTATATGACTGAGATAACCGGTTATGCAGAGATTTTTATAATTTAATACTGGCAAAATATGACACCGTTGCCTAGTAAATCTTACATGTTGAAACACCCTTTGTCACAAAAACCGATGGATGGGGCGGATTTCTTTGAACAGCCCATTCTCAATAAACCAGCGATAAGATAAATTATCGCTAGCCAGCCTCTGCACGGCTAGTCTGGCGATAGTGACAACAACCTTACAGACTTATTCCAATTACAGATAATTTAGATTGTCGGACTTGAATCCTCTTTCGTAGATTTCTTCCATCCAACTAAAACCCTATTGCCATCCTTACTTTCGCATAAGGGTATTTTTGCTTTACTCTTGGGAGTGTATTCTGGCGCTTCTTCATATACTTCAGGGAGTTTTTCATTGGAACATAAACAGACTGTCCAATTTGGGAAACCATGATAATTTATTTTGGATGATGCCGTTATCACGCGCAGTTTATAATTTAATCCGGTCTTTGAATCAATACTACGCTTCTTTCTTCCGTTTTTTATCACAGTCTTTTTAATTTCTGCTGCTTTTAAGCCTTCTTTGTGCGCGAAATCAGCCGCAGCTTCTGACAAAACAACCCTTAAAGATCTGGCCTGATAAGTTTTAATTGTAATTATTGCGGCATCTTGGATCAGTTCTGGTAACCATAATTTACGAGGTTTCTTCCGTCCCACAAACCCGGCATTTTTTATCTTAACCTCAAGCTTTTCTATTTCTGCCTGCATTTCCTCCCACCACGCCCCAGGTTTTACTAAGTACAAGTATTTTTTAGGGCTACGCTCAGATTCACCTTGGAATTCGTATCTTTCCAATTCATTGGATTTAACTATTTTGCGCCAACGAATTCGAGCTTCTTTAGTTTTTTTATTAAAGCATCCTTTACGTCGAAAGTATCTTCCTCATTTTCAAGTTTCTTTTTTGCCATCCCTTACCCATAGAAAATTTATTGATGGTGGTGAATCACTATCTATTCGGAATAATGTACGTGCTACAAGATTATTTAAAAATTTCTATTAAATATAACATCGAATTTCTTCAAACGACAAAAGCAGAATTTTTTTCATAGCATTTTTTCTATTCATACCCCATAAGAATTTCTATTAACTCCTATTTTCTATTAAGAAGTTTAATTTTTCTATTAATTTACCAATCACATAGCTTTCTATTAATTCTAGTCTCAATTTCCCCATTTATAAGGCTTATCCCTGTAAAGAATGACTTTGTAAAGACATCTCGCACCGAAGCTGTACGTTTCAAAAACGACAAATTCGGCTGCAAGAGCGAGATGAGAAAACTCATTTCTATTAGTCATTTTTTGCAAGGAGTAATTTTTATATGACAAAAATCATTCGAATGAATGGTCTCGTAAATATGCTCCGGGTCTCTCGTAGTTCAATTATCAGGTTAGAAGCACGGGGCGATTTTGTTCCAAAAATTCGAATCGGTGCCAGGGCCGTAGGTTATTCAGAAGCCGCAGTAACTGCTTGGTTGGAAAAAAGAGGGCTAGAGCTAGAGGAACCCAAAAAATAAACTAGCACAAATCGTGGTTAATTTCGGTGAATAAAACTGGTCGTCAATTTGTCGCCTTAAAGGTTATTGGTGACAAATTGGCGATCCAAAGTTTTTAGCATTTAGTAAATAGGCAGGATGGAAAAAACCATAACAGGCTAAAGGCCACGCACTCAGCAGAAAGCTAACGTGACGTGTCCTGATCGAATTATCCATCTACCAACCAACTATAAATCTACAAATTAAGGAGTAATAACCATGCAGTTCCAATTAGAGCCATTTGGCAAGTGTAAAATTTTTAAAGACGAAGACGGCAATAAAAATTTTGCCTGCGTGTTAAATGATGTCCAACGTGTAGTACTCATACCTTCGGAAGAATTATACGAACTTATCACGCTGAGATTGATCGAGAAAAATGAAAAGCCATCCAAGTCAAGGATCCATAGCATTATGGATGAATTGAAAGCGCTCGCAATACAAGTTGAGGATAAGGAAGACATCAAAATAAGATATACGATGGGAAATGACTGCTTATATATCAATAGAGGTTCAGGTAATCGTCAAATCAGAATCACTAAGGATAAAAAGAATGGCATTCAATGTGTAAAAGGTAGAAGAGTCAAGTTCAGAAGCTCCAAGTATATTGGTGAGCTAGATTATCAACATAATGTTAAAGCGGATTTTGATCTTTTTTGGAAGTATGCGCCGGTTAGCAATGAGAATGATCAGTTGCTGTTACTGGCTTTCATGGTGAACGCCTGTTTCCCAAACAATGAATACCCAATTTTGCTTATTACAGGCGCCCCTGGTAGCGGTAAGACAACCCTCACAGAATTCATCCTAGATGTAAGAAATCTCAGAGTTGTTTACAGATAGGTTGATTGAAATAAGCGGTGAGTATTTCATAAGGGGTGGCATTATTCAAACTCTTGTGAGGCTT